>NZ_JXJW01000013.1 GCF_002441695.1 Pseudolactococcus piscium | reverse complement strand
CTATTTCCCACACAATTTGACAAAGAGCCTAAAAAAACGCCTGCCACAATTGACAAACGTTGATTTAATTAAGCTTTATTTGCTGAATTTAGCATCTCACAAATGAAGATACTCAATATTTCTTAAAGTAATAAACATGAGCTATTTTATCGCATAATTCTACTCTAGAAATTTTTAATGCTTCTCAATATCACTCACAATAAAGTGGCAAGAATCTACTTGTGACAGATTAAAATTTAAGTACAAGTGATTATTTTCTATTCCTCTTTTATTAGACTTTTAACCCCCCCCCCCGTTACTTCCAAAGACTGTAAATTTCGGTTCTTTTTGTAAATGTCTCTCTCCCTCCATAATGTCTACAACTTTCTTTTGAATCTCTTTATCTTTTCTAGTGTGTAAGTGAAAATCCGCTCGAACCCATTGCGTTCCATGTTTAAACATTGATGGTATCCTAAAATCTTAGAGGCGATATTGTATAATTTATACAGAAGGAAGAAATGATGCAAAAACGATACTCAAAAGATTTTAAAGAAACAATTGTTGACTTATACCAAACAGGTCAATCAGTAGCTCATCTAGCTAAAGAATATGGTATATTTCCTGCAACCATCTATAAATGGATTGACCGCTATTCAAAGTCTAATGACAACTCAATATCAAAATCTGACTATCTTGAATTAAAAAGACAGCTAGCACAGGTTAAAGAGGAACAAGATATCTTACAAAAGTATTGACCATATTCGCAGAGAAAAAGAATTGAGTGCTGTGGATATGACGCAAACAATACAAATTTTAGCACTCAATATCAGATTAAGTTGTCAATTACTTGGTGTTCCAGAGTTAAGTTATTATAAACGAATCAATCATCCCCGTCTAAAACCCAATTGAGACGTCAAGAGTTATCCTTGAAGATTAGTCAGCTATTCAAAGAGAATCGAGCTATCTATGGTGCACCTAAAATTCATCAACTGTTTACTTAAGTAGGGAGAAAAAATTGGCATAAAACGTGTTCAAAAATTGATGAAGGAGCTCTCTTTGAAGTCTATCGTTACTAAAAAATTTAAACCAACAGATACTTCAGGGGACACCATTGACCGTCAAAATATGGTGTTAACTGAACCTATAGCGAAGAACAGGTCTGGTCAACTGACATTACTTATATCTCAATTAGCAAAGGCTGGTGCTACCTCTCAACCATTATGGACCGCTATACTAAACAAATTATTACTTGGGATTTAGACAAACATATGACTGTTAAGTTAGTCCAACGTACCTTGAAGAAAGCTATTGCGTCTCAAGGAGAGACGAGCTCAATTATCTTGCATTCTGATCAGGGAAGTCAATATACAAGCAATGAATGTCAAACGTTACTTGAGGATCATGGCATGGACATTTAAAGAGAGAATGGACTTACCAATTTAAGAGAATTTATACTATTCGTACTCTAAGAACTTGACGTATGTCACATCTTTCATCCCCTCTTTCTATTGCTTTTCAAACTTAAGACTACCAAAATTTTTTGCCAATATTTCTTAAATATTCTAGATGAAATATTGTAAAAGAACTAATTCCACTCACGTATGTAGGTCAACAAATCTTTCTCATTCAGATCCCAAAAATGAAATTTTTGTTCATCATATCCTCTCGCAATTGCATTATACATTTTTAGATTAATTTTATTTTTTTGCACCAAATAACATATTTCTTTGAGGTGCTTTTGAGATACACCTACCACTTTAAAATTACTATTATTTCCTAAATACCTTTTATAAAAGTCATTCGCAAAATATTTACTTTCAAAAATATAAATACAATTCAAATGAGAATTTTGTTTTAGCAAATTTTTTCCTCCCTTATCCATCATCATCCAGAAGGGGTCTCCTATTGTATTATAATCAGGTGAAAGATAGTCTTCATTTTGACCACTTATAAAACGATTGAATTCGTTATATTTAAGTAAACTAATTCCTTGCCATATCGCAACTTTCTTCCCGCCATATTGGAACTCGCTTTCTGCCGAAATAAATATACCATTAATATTCCCCACATGTTCCAGCTTATATGAAAAATCTCTAAGACTAGCAACATTTATAGGATATTTCCAATTTTTACACTCTATTGCTACTCTATAATTTGTACCAAAATGCTCATATTCATATATTATATCGAATTGATTATCTGTTCCATCATCACCAATTAAATGCACATCTCTTTCAATCTTCGCGTTAATTCGTTCATTCTCAGAAATCAATTTATATAAATTTTCTATAATTATTTCAAACTCATCACCCTTGTCTTTTGAGCTTTTTTTCATATCAATTCTCCCGATAGTAATATTCTAGTATTTTTTTTGAATCAATATCATAAAGGGCAACTTGTCCATCATTCGGTTGTTCAAATTCCGGGAGAACTATTCCAAGTTGAGCCGTATATTCTTGCGCTTCCAATATTTTTACCAAGGATTTTAATTGAGTCTGAGAAAGTCCAAAAACTTGTGCTTTTAAATCATTCACTTTATTCCTTGTATCACAAACCTGTTTTGCTTGTCTTTTAGAAAGAAAAAGAGGGATTTTATTTTCAAATTGAATATAATTTCCATTTGTTTTTTCAACTTCCCTTTGTTTAGATACTTCCATTAAAATCCAGAAAGGGTCTCCTATAATATTATCATCAGGTAACATCACTTGTATAGCTTTCACAAGACTTTTCCGAATTGCATCCATCAAGTCAAATTCTTTAAGTTCAATACTACAGTTATTTGCCTGTTCAATTAGTCGTTTCGAAATATTGCACTCTTCGTAATATATAATTCCTTTCGCTTTAAACTTTAGATCTTGTAGTACCGTGTAAAACTCCCAAATATCATTCTCTATTAATTTTCTTTCAGGAATCGTTTTCATAATAGTTATTTCTCTATTATTCATTTGTCTAAATTCAAGATATATATCAACAGTATGTAACATCTTTTTTCCCTGTATATTATAATTTTCAAATAACCTTGGAGAAATCAAATTTTCAGTGTTGAATCGACTTCTATATGAAGAAGCTATATTTTTTAATAATCCAGGATTTTCTACCATAATTTATTTTTTACCTCGTTACCTTACAATTCAAAACAACTATTGTTCATAAAGAGCAAATTGACTTCTTCTTTTTCTTTTAGACATATTAAACCTTCCCATCATCATCAAATTCAGACAGCAAAAACGAAGGAAGAATTTCCCCCTCTAGATTCCTCTGTTTGTTACTCTCCTCTGCAATTATGGCTAAATAGAGTAAAATAATTAACTCTCGACAAGTTTTCAATAAATAAAGAGATATTTTCTGAAAAGAAGACATAGATATGATAGTATCTAAAAGATCTGTCAATTCTTCGTCATTTAAAATAAATATATCATTTACAATCTTCAAACATGTATATTCTATAGTATTTCTCAAAACATATGCTCTATTTAATATTAGATCTAAAAATTCGCTAAAATCTTTAATTGGTTTAGGAGATAAATCCTTCTTCATCCAAAATAGTGCCCTAAGTATCAGATTTTTTGAAATGTTTCTCTTAATTTTCTAGTGTTTTTCTCATTCAAAATTTTTCCAAAATCAACTTCATTGTCATTAAGACCTAAATTATAATAATCATTCAAAAAATAGTCTATTCTATCAAAAACTGAATAACAACCTCTAAAGGAAGCTTTCATTCGTTCTATACCCAGTCCATAATCAGAATAATCTAGTATATTTACAAGCTTAACATGTTTATCTGAAAAATGTTAAGCTGTATATTCTTTCAAACATCATAACCCTTGCTGAACAACACTTCCAATATCTAACATTGTTTAAATATTCTCGTTTTTCTGAATTTTCCACCTCACAAATAAGGATACACAATATTTCTAAGACTGAGAAATAAAAGTTATGTTTCGAATACTTCTATTTAAAAATTTTTCAATAGTTCTAAATATTACTCACAGTAGTTTGCCAATATTTATCCTGCAACAAAATCAATTATCCAGCCAAGTTTTTTTGATTTCTTGAATATCTAAATCAACCCATGCTTGCTTCCAAAGTTCAAAATAAGAAATATCATTTGATGACGGTTCCAAGTCACATCGGTCTATCTGAACTACTGAGGGTAATGTTACTGCATCTCCTATAAGCAAACACTCTCCTGAACGTAATGAAGGAATTTTATCCACTAATCCTCCTAGAGTATCTGGAAGTAATCGTTTCACATAATTTTGATCACTAGGATTGGTCAACCTGAGTGCCATAAAATTACTACATTGTGAAAAAATCGTTTCTGATATTTCCGAAGGTCGTTGGCTAGCTAGCAACAGAGATATTCCATATTTCCTACCCTCTTTCGCAATCCGTTCAATTGATTGCCGTGAAGCCCTATACTTAGCTAAATCACTGTTAGGAACATATTTATGAGCTTCCTCGTAAACTAGTAGTAAAGGGACATCATTATTACAAGATTCATTAGGGTTATTATCTAGCCGAAGTCGTTTATAATAATATCCGTATTCAAACATGATACGAGATACTAAAGACACTGTTATACTTAACACCTCAAAAGGAACACCACTCAAATCAAGAATCGTAACATTCGATTTATCACCACCATATCCTAACAACTGTGATATTACATCTTCAAAACTGGTTTTTTTAGCCCTATCTCCTAATAAAAATTCTAATCTTTTATCGTTTATTTTACTCTCTAACCTACTAATATAATTTGAAAGTTTTCCATTAAGTGGTCCTGCCTTCGGTTTGCTAGCTCCAGGTACCATCTCCTTATTCTTATCTTCTGCCATAGTCAATACATCTTTGATTTCAAAAAATACTGGCGAACCAAAATGAAGGGTTTCCCTACTCTTTTCATCCCTACAATTATTTTTTTTACTATCAATTATCGATTTTTTAAAAATATTTCTCTGATTATGATCACTACCTTCTGTATCCAAAAAAAGCTCCTGAAGTTCATCACTGCTTAAGAGCCAGTATGGCAAAGTTAAGTTTGAAACATCAATCATGTTAGCTTCTGGAAAAGCTGTCTTATATTCTGAATGTATATCAAAAATAATAATATGTGAATTATTCAAACCATCATATTCTCTATCTTTAGCCTTTACTGCTTCCTGAATTATTTTGGCAACAGAATGAGACTTCCCTGAACCTGTTGAGCCGATTACCGCTATATGCTTGTTAAAAAATTTATTCCCATTAACTGGTACCGATATGTTTTGATTTGTAGCTAGTTTTGAAAATGTAAATTTTTCTTTCGCTTCGAGAGATTCATCAAATATTTTTTGAATTTCTTCCTGCCGGGCTGGTTCAACTGATTTTGGAGGAATAGCGATAGTATCTCCACCACGTTCAAACTTACCCTCTCTAATCATTCCAAGTGGTTTTGCTTCTATGATGTATTTTCTTTTCGGAATGTCGCTAACTTCTATTGTGAAATTTTCAATAATTGCAATTAATACCGCAGCTTCTGTATCAGCAATTCTTAAATATGATCCAACCTTCAATTTCTCATCAACAATTTGAAAATTTTCTAAATCATCAACGGAAACTCTTACCTTATCAGGAAATACTGCAATTACCTCAGCATTAATTTCTCTCTCTGCCATTTTCTCTTCACCTATATAATTTCTAATATGTCACTGACGGATTTAATTGGTATTTTATTATGTTCGTGTAAAGAACAACTATAGAAAGGTTCATTAATATAAAATTGAAAAATTTTTCTAGTATTGGTTGTTCTATTTAATATATTTTCAATATCATCTACATCGTTTATTATTTTCATTTTTATTTGATTATGACAGTCAGAGTCTATCAATATAGATTCCAAATCAAAATCAGCACCTTTAAAATTGAATCCATCAATAAAATTAACACCATCTGCCCTAAGCATTTGTTTTACTTGTATTAATTTATTTTCATCAATTCCATAAAGATAGATATACGGACAAAAGGAGTCTTTTTCTCTTTTAGATATTCTACTAAGTTTACTAGAGATATTAATAATCATCTGTTTCAAAGCTAAGTTATTCGTTTTGTGACCACACTCAACAAGTATGAATCTAGTATTTGGTGATAAGTTAAATTCACTAAAATATTTTTTTTTCATGAGTTTAAGAAACTTATCTCTACCTATAAATTCTAGATACCAATTATTAAATAACTCCTGTTTATTTGAAATGTTATGCAAAAAGTCTTTCTTACTAATTTTTCGATCCTCAATTTGTGCATTCATCGATTTTTCTTTAGTTAATCTCAAAGCATTATTATAATAAAACTCAGCATCCGAATCATCACAGGCAAAAATTTTCTTAATTTCTTCAAATATCTCTTTATTTTGTACGTCATACTCAGGAGCTTTAATATTAACAGTTAATCGTTGTAAAAATATACTTAGTTGTTCATCTGATAATTTTAATTCTTTATATATTTCATACTTTATTTTATCTTTTTTTCTTGTTAAAAACATTTTTTTTAAAAATTCAACATCAATTATTCTTTCTAACTTCTCTTGTCCACTCTGATAATGACCGTAAATCTTGTATTTATAATTATTGGACTGATTATCTTTAAAATGTTTAATCATCCAGATTATAGGATCCTTTAGGATTGAATGGTTATACTCTGTCCCAGCATAATATTTACATTGAACAGCAGTTTCTTCAGATGCTGTACGTATATCTACATCTTCAATACCTTCTATAATCACAATATCCTCTTCATTTTCACATTTTAATATCTGCAAAATATAATAATCAAACTGGTAAAAGTACCCTTTTATAGTATTGATGGCTGTTCTATCTGTCATTTAAACACCTCTTCCAAAATAAATTATTAGGTTTTATTTTTACCCTTTGATTTAGCCCCAAAATATAACATCTAATTTTGATAGCGCAAACATTTAACTTAATTTTATCATATTAATTGATATTTGTACGATGTTTACTAAAAGACATGTACGAACCATTCAACGTAAAAAACCTACTACACCAAGTATAGCAGACTACTCCATTACTTTTTTATGGCAAACTAATATACTCCATTCTATCAGTATCAATTTTTTTTTCAACAAAATTGACAACCTGAACTTGACCATCTAAATTTTTGATATCTCTATACATACCAGTTCCTGTACTATCTTTTTCTTGATATTTCACATCAAATGATGAGGGGATTTCCGAAACAGAGATGTCCGTTGAGGCTTGTGCACCATCTCCAACTGGATCATTAAAATATATCATTATGAATCATCTCCTCTCATCATAAAACTTTTTTTAATATAGTAAAAAGCGTTGCATTCACTTGAATCACCAGATTCGTCTGAAGTCTTTTTCTGTTTTCTGCTATTATAAACTAACTCAACAGATTCATCAGTACTTATTTCTAGTTTATGGTGAGCTTTATCACGTTCCAGTTTTCTTTTTTATCATGATCAATTTTTGATTGATAAAAATAAGCATCACCTGATATAACTACAATAAGAATTACTCTAAGCATTGATCCAATACTTTTTTATTTTAGTTTTCATTTCGTCTACATTTTAAAATAGCTACCATATTTTCTCTTTATATACTTTGCATAAGATATTTAAAATCCATCTAGCATGGGCTCTTTCTACTACGTTGTAAGTAGTAGAAAATGTAAATATAAAAAACGCCTGCCACAAGTGACAAACGTTGATTTATTTATACTTTAAAACTTAATTATGCTTTGTTTGCTCACAATCTAAGATTGCTTCGCAGAAATTAATTAAGCTTTGTTTGCTGAACCGAAAACTTCGATACGTTCTTCAACTGAAGCAGTAATTGCATCGAAACCAGGTTTCAAGAATTTACGTGGGTCGAAGATTTTTTTCTTCATGTATTCAGCTTCGTTAGCGTTAAATACTGCTACGAATTCGCGAGTTGCTTTTGCAAAAGCAAGTTGACACTCAGTGTTAACGTTGATTTTAGCAACACCGTTAGCGATTGCTTCGCGGATTTGATCGTCAGGGATTCCTGAACCACCGTGTAATACGATCGGTACATTTTTGCCCATAGCAGCGATAAGCGCTTCGTTTAATTTAGTCAAGTGGTCGATGTGAAGACCTTTCCAGTTTTCTGGGTAAGGTCCGTGGATGTTACCGATACCAGCTGCAAGGAAGTCAACGCCAAGTTTAGCCATTGCTACTGCATCTTCGATTGGTGCAAGTTCGCCTTCACCAACGATACCGTCTTCTTCACCACCGATAGAGCCAACTTCACACTCAACTGAAATGCCTTTAGCGTGTGCTTTAGCGATAACTTCTTCAGCAAGTTTGAGGTTTTCTTCGATTGGAAGATGCGAACCGTCAAACATCAATGAAGAGTAACCAACTTCGATACATTCCAAAGCGTCTTCGAAATGACCGTGGTCAAGGTGGATAGATACAGGTACAGTGATGTTCATTGATTCTACAAGAGTTTCAACGAGTAATTTACACATTTTGTAACCACCCATGTATTTAGCCGCACCCATAGAAGTTTGGATAAGTACTGGTGTTTTCTTAGCTTCTGCTGCGCGCAAGATAGCTTGAGTCCACTCCAAGTTGTTTGTATTGAAACCACCAATTGCGTACCCGTTGTCACGAGCGGCTTGAATGAATTTTTCTGCTGAAACGATTGCCATTTTTTAATTTCCTCCAAAATTTATTTAACGTGTTAATTATACCACTTTGTGAAGCATTATTCTAGTTTTTACTGTACTTATTTTTATTTTATCTTATTGGATAAAAATTATCTAAGATCGTTTTCACCGTTTGTCCCTTGTAACGATTGGCATAGCAGCCTCATGCTTAACAAAAAAAACTTGTTCGCCTACTAAGTAGCTAACGCACAAGTTTTTAATATATAGCTTATTTTATTTCAATTCGATTAATAAATCTTGTGTCGCAATCGCTTCCGATGCCTTGACATAGATTTTCTTAATTTCACCATCAGCTGGCGACTCAATCGTTGTTTCCATCTTCATGGCTTCGGTTACCATAAGTGGTTGCCCCTTAACAACTTTCTCATCAGCTTCAACCAGTATGGTAACAACGGATCCTGGCATCGTTGCCCCAATATGATGACGATTACTTGGCTCTGCTTTTTCTTTGACTGCAGTCATCGATTTAACAGACGTGTCTTTGATGACCACTTCCCGTCGTTGACCGTTCAGGTTAAAGAAGAGTGTTCTATTGCCTTCATTATCTGGCTCAGAAATACTATCCAAATGGATTAATAAAGTCTTACCTTTTTCAATCTCAACTGAAATTTTCTCACCAACACGCATCCCATTAAAGAAAGTCGGTGTATCAAGCAAGGTCACACTGCCAAATTCATTTTGCATCTTTTGGTAGTCCAAGAAGACCTGTGGATATAGAATATAACTCAAGACTTCATGACGACCTGGTGTATAGCCTAACTTCTCAGTTAACTCTGCAGTGACAGCCTCAAAACTAACAGCTGGTGCATGTAAGCCTGGACGATCTGTGAAAAATGGCTTATCTTTGAGAATAATCTTTTTCAATTTCTCTGGGAAGCCACCTACTGGTTGACCTAGGTCACCTGCAAAAAAGCTGATGACTGATTCAGGGAAGTTAAGTGTATCTCCCTTTTCATAAATATCATCTTCACTCAAATCATTTTGAACCATAAACAAGGCCATATCACCAACAACTTTAGAAGATGGTGTGACTTTGATGATATCACCAAACATCATGTTAACTGTATGATACATCACCTTGACCTCGTCAAAGCGCAAACCAAGGCCTACAGCAGCTGCTTGTGACTGAAGGTTGGTATATTGCCCACCAGGCATTTCATGGCTGTAAACTTCCGTTTGCGGGCTTGTAAGGCCTTTTTCAAATGGTGTATAGAACTTACGGACATCTTCCCAGTAATGGTTGATCTGCGTTGCATTATCAACGTCTAGCTCTGGTGTCCTCTCGCCATTTTTAAGGGCATAGTAAACTGATGTCATACTTGGTTGACTTGTGCCTGATGATAGGGCAGATGCCGCAACATCGATGATGTCAACGCCTGCAGCGACGGCTGCAGAATAAATCATCACGCCATTTCCGGCAGTATCATGTGTATGGAGATGGAGTGGAATATCAATCGTCTCTTTTAACTCAGATATCAAGCGATAGGCTGCTTGCGGCTTAAGAATACCTGCCATATCCTTGATTGCTAAGATATGAGCACCCGTTGCTTGCAGCTCTTTAGCCAAGTCTTTATAGTACTTGATATTATATTTTTGACGGTCATTATCTAAGATATCACCGGTATAGCACATCGTTGCTTCAACCAATTTCCCTGTATCACGGACTGCTTGGATAGATTTTTCCATCTGTGGTAACCAGTTTAATGAGTCAAAGATACGAAAGACATCCATGCCTTCATGCGCTGCAACTTTAATGAATTCCTCGATCACGTTGTCTGGATAATTTTGATAGCCGACCGCATTAGAGCCGCGGAATAACATCTGGAACATAGTATTTGGCATCAACTTACGTAGTTCACGTAGGCGATACCATGGGCTTTCATTTAAGAAACGGTAGGCGACGTCAAATGTAGCGCCTCCCCACATTTCTGATGAAAATAGATTAGGTAAGCCTTGATCAATCGAACTTGCGACTTTTTTCATATCTTGCAAACGCATCCGTGTTGCAAGTAGACTTTGATGGGCATCACGTAGTGTCGTATCTGTCAGTAAGACTTCCTTACGAGACTTGACGTAGGCCACAACAGCATCAGCACCTTGATTATCTAGGATATTTT
Source organism: Pseudolactococcus piscium (assembly GCF_002441695.1). Classification (GTDB taxonomy): domain Bacteria; phylum Bacillota; class Bacilli; order Lactobacillales; family Streptococcaceae; genus Pseudolactococcus; species Pseudolactococcus piscium. Next base: position 71,106 of record NZ_JXJW01000013.1, on the reverse strand, counting down.
TAGTTGTGAGCGTCTCTATCTTTTTAACTTTTGGATAGCGTGTTTCATCAAAGTAGGGTTTAGAAACCTTACTGATACCAGGGAAGCCATTTACCGTGATATTGGCAACGTATTTCATTGTTTTATTCCCGCGGTCACGTAGGCGTGGGAAGTTATACAGCTCAGTCGTACTATCGATGAAAGTCGTTTTTGCGTTACCAGCAACAAATTCTGGATGATTCAACACATTTCTCAAGAAAGGAATATTTGTTTTCACGCCACGAATTCGGAACTCACGTAAACAACGATCCATTTTTAAGATACTAGCACTGAAGTCAGTTGCTTGCGTAATGACTTTAACTAACAGACTATCAAAGTAAGGCGTTACTTCATAACCAGAATAGGCATTGCCGACATCTAGTCGGACACCAAACCCACCTGGAGAGCGGTAAGTGTCGATAATCCCAGTATCAGGTAAGAAATTATTCTCTGGATCTTCTGTTGTAATCCGACATTGGATTGCTGACCCTAATAAAGGCATATCTGCTTGTAATGGAATCTTGATATCTTGATGCAGGTTTGCACCTTCAGAAATCAGGATTTGTGCCTGAACGATGTCGATACCAGTAACTGCTTCTGTAATTGTATGTTCCACCTGAACACGTGGATTGACCTCGATAAAGTAAAATTCATTATCTTTTACTAGGAACTCAACTGTCCCTGCATTGACATAGCCAACGTGTTTACAGAGTTGGACTGCTGCATCACAGATACGCATGCGCAATTCATCTGACATCCCAACACTCGGTGCAACCTCGATCACTTTTTGATTGCGGCGTTGGACAGAACAGTCACGCTCATAAAGATGGACAACATTACCATGTGAGTCACCGAGTATTTGTACTTCGATGTGTTTCGGATCTGTAATGTATTTTTCAACATAAATTTCATCCGAGCCAAAAGCAGACTTAGCCTCAGAAGCTGCACGTACATAGCCATCACGCGCTTCAGCTTCATTATGGGCGACACGCATACCACGGCCACCGCCGCCAAGCGCAGCTTTGATCATGACAGGGTAGCCAAAGGTACGACCGAAGTCTAAAGCACCTTCTAGGTCAACTGGCCCTTCAGTACCTGGGATTGACCCGACACCAGCAGCAACAGATGCTTCTTTAGCCTTGATTTTGTCACCAAAAATATCCAGATGGTGTAAGGTTGGGCCCACAAAAATCAAGCCTGCTGCTTCGACTTTACGAGCAAAGTCAATATTTTCTGATAGCAAGCCATAGCCTGGGTGAATCGCTTCTGCACCTGATTCTAAGGCAATGCGCACGATATCATCACTATCCAAGTAAGCGTCAATCGGTTTTTTACCTTCACCGACCATGTAGGCTTCATCTGCTTTAAATCGGTGAACAGAATACTCATCTTCCTTAGCATAAATTGCGACGGTTGAAATACCCAACTCACTACAGGCACGGAAAACACGGATTGCGATTTCACCACGGTTAGCAACTAATAGTTTTTTCATTTATAAAACCTTTCAATTTTTACAAAAATAAAAGATAGCCTAAAGCGGCTCCTTTTAAAACTGTTTCTGCAATCAAGTGTCACATGCTTAACCCTTGATGTCACCTATACTAATCAATACTTCATTTCTTTTGCTTGATAACGCCTACTAGGACTTACTAAGCGAGATGTCTGATAACTCAGACAGATCATATTTTGATGTGATTTCTGCTAACTCTCGCCGTTTTTCATCAGCAGAAATATTAAGAACAAATCCGATACCTACCGATAAAATCAGGAGTGAATTCCCCCCTTGACTTAGAAATGGGAAGGTAACACCTGTAGAGGGGATCAACCCCGCAATACCGCCAATATTAACCAGTACTTGGGCAAAAAAGATCCCGCCGACACCAATCGACATCATGCTATTAAACGGATCTTTAGCACGAATGCCAACCATAAAAATACGCATGATGAGAAAGAAAATCAAGCCTAAAATAATCATACCACCAATCAACCCTAATTCTTCCATCACAATCGCAAATACGAAGTCAGTGTGGGCCTCGGGTAAGTAGCCTTTTTTCTCAATAGAATTACCTAATCCTCGACCAAACCACCCCCCATTTGACATAGCGTAATAGCCGTTAATCATTTGGTGACCTGAATCACTACTGTCCTGAAATGGATTTGCAAAAGCAATAAAGCGTTTATTCACATAGGTAATCGAACCAAAAATACTAGGAATAATATTGCCACCGGTAATTTTTAAAATTGCTAAAGCGATGAGTGAAAAGATACCAAATATCTTTAAGAAACCTGTTGTCCAGCGATAAGAAATACCACTTGTTGCCAAAACGATTGCTGAACTAATCAATATCAGAAGGGCATTCCCCATGTCTGGCATGACAACAACCGCACCCACCATTAAGACCATCCAGAGACGCCAACCGCTGATGAAATTGACGAAAAATTGATTGCGATCAAACAGGGCATTGATATCATGCGCTCTAATTTTCTTCTGTTTTGCTGCAAAAGTTGCTGCTAAGAACCAGACAGAAACGAGTTTCAAATACTCAGCAGGTTGAATGGTACCAATCCCTGGAACAGGAATCCAACCATGGGCGCCATTAATTGGTGGGGCTAGAAACCTGGCGATAAATAACAAGGCTAGCATAATCGGAATTAAGATGCCAAACCACCCACGTGATCTGAGTTTATCTACCTTCATCTTATAGATCATGGCGATCATCACCAAGGAAAAAACAAAGAAGATAGTCTGGTTTCTAAATAGCTGATAAGGTGGTAAACCTAATTCAATTTGGTGCGGTACTGTTGTTGAGAAGACGATAATAAGACCCAATACAGATAAAATCAGATAGGGGATTAAAATCGAGTAGTTTAAAAAATGTCTTTTATTAAGTTCTTTCATTTGTTCTTTTTTAAGTCACTCATGTGACCTATTCCTTTGCTATATACCCATAGCAGTCACGATTTCGCCTTGTGCGATGACTGACGCTACTTTTGTTTCAATGTCGTTACTTATTTTTCCAGATATATTTTGAAAACACCTTCAAAATCACAAGCAATCCTATTTAATGATACCATCACATGCTAACCTTATTGGCTAACTTGATGTCACAAGTTGATAGATGTTTAACCTTAATTATATCATTTTTCAAAATAAAAAAAAGAAAGTAGTTGAAATTTTCTAACAACTCTATCTAAATGTTCGGTTTGTCATATGTTCAGATGATTACGTCTCAACATGTATGATAACCTTGCGTTCTTTCGGACAGTATTTTAAAACTTTTACTTTATCCGGATGTGTTGCTTTATTTTTTGACGAAATATAGTTTTGTTGCCCACAACCTGTACATTTTAGATTGATTTTAACTCTCAATCGTTCTCACCCCTAAAAATTTTCTAAAATTGAACAATGACCAAATCAGATTAAAGAGGACAAAACAACTTGTCGCGATAAATACTGCTTGGTAACTGATATAACCTGCGATTGCACTCCCTAAAAGTGGCCCCACAACCTGTCCGAAGTTCATGAACATTTGATTAAAACTAAAAATACGTGAGATGCCCTCAGGCGGTGTAATTCTTGATAGTAATGAATTAACAGATGGCACTAGCGCCCCCGAACCAAAGCCTAATAGAAATCGTAAAATACCAAGTTGGAGTGGTGTTTTAACAAAAGCCATCGGGACGTAGACGACAAGGCTGTAAATCAGCCCGATAATAATTAAGCGATGACTACCTATCTTATCACCAATCTTACCTAGTGTACCTGATGATAGCATTTCAGATAAACCGACTGCTGATACGATGAATCCTGATATCATCAAGAGATTACCTGAGTGGCCATTTAATTGGCGAATGTAAAGTGTCAATATCGGAGAAACTGACTGGACTGTTAATTGCAGAATAAAGCTTGTGATAAATAAGCCATAGAGAATTTGCTGATTGGGCACACGCTCAAATACTTGTTTGGTCGTCAGCAAATCAACTTTTTCAATCGGCGTAAAGTCTTCTTTTACAAAAAATATTGTTAATACGGTGACAAGTAGTAAAATACTACCTGTAATCAAGAAGACATTTTCCATCCCGACGATCTGGGCAAAAAATCCACCAATAGATGGCCCGATTAAAGACCCACCTATCATACCTGTTGATAAAATTCCCAAGGCGTACCCGCTCTTCTCTCGTGGGATTTGACTAGCAATCAAAGCAGTCGAGTTTGGAATATAACCGGCAAATATACCATTTAGTAAGCGCATGACTAACAGCCACCAGACGTTTGGTACAAAGGCCAAAGCACTCATGGTAAAGGTCATCACGATAGAGGCCCGGATCATCATCACACGCCGGCCATATTGGTCGGCAAGACGCCCCCATATGGGTGCAACCAAGCCGCTAGCAAGTGCACTAATGCCGATAGATAGTCCTGTAAATAATTCTACTGCATTGCCTCTAGCACCTAACTTTTGGACATAGAGGGCCATAAAGGGCATCACTAAGGAGATACTCGCAGATGTAAAAAATGTACCGAACCATGCAATGGATAGATTACGTCGCCAATTTATTTCTATGATAATCACGTCTTTCTAAAAGTATCCCATTTCGCCCACTTCAAGATTTGTAACCTAATCCATACCAATCAAATAGACTGCCCATACACTTGATGATATAAAAGAGGGATAGTTACCTTTTATATCACATTCTAGCCGTTTAAAAAACGAACACTATCGCTGATAGCACCCGTTAAATCTCACTTATTATCGTTGTTAACTGACTTTCTAACATATCTATTGTATCACAATTCTTGATAATGCGTGTTGCTAAAGCACACTTGTCATCTATCGGCATTTGGCTACCAATCCTTAACAAGGCATCCGCTTGAGATAAGTTATTGCGTTTCATTAACCGCTCTAGTTGGATTTCTTTGGGTACATACACCAGCCAGATTTCATCAAATCCAGTATAATTTTTTTCAAATAATAAAGGGATATCCATGAATACAAGATCAGACTGACTCGCTTGACATCTGTCAAAAAGCGCATCCCGAATCAACTTATCTTGCAATGCTGACAGTTGGGCTCGCATTTTGGGATTAGAAAAAATCGCTTGACCAAAGCTGATACGATCTAACTCACCATTCGCTAAAAAATAAGTGGGACCAAATGTGTCTCTTATTGCCACATATAATGCACCACCGATCTGCTGTAACTCTCTTACAACGGCATCTGCATCAATCACCTCATATCCTTTGGATCTCAAAAAAGAGGTTACAGTTGACTTACCGCTTGCAATGCCACCTGTTATACCGATTATTTTTTTCATAGTTTCATTATATCACTTTCTATTTCTAAATTTTTTATTTTACAAAAAAATAGTGCTATAATAAGATTAAAGATAAATGGAGGAAACCTATGAAGATAATTAATGTGACTAACAATTTTCCAAACCTTGTAAACGAACAGTTACGAAACACTGATGCGTTAACAGTTGAAGTCTATTCAGCCGGTAATACAACCACCATTTTTACAAGAGCTTCTACACACTACGAACTGATTATTACAAACAAACATCGTGCCATTCGGCCAGATGAACGCGAAAGTATTCAAACATTTTTTCTGAAAAAACGTATCGACCAATCACTCATTGACAAAGATAACATCTCAATTATTGATGAGCCTAGGTTACTAGAAATCTCGTACCCTATCTTGAAAAAATAAAAACTTACTCGTGTAGGTTTTTTATTTTCGCCATAAATCAACGTCAACTACAGCGGGGATTTACCCCCTTATGTATGCCATCGCTTTATCATGCGCTTATTTAGGGAAACTTCATTTGTTGCCGTCTACTTTTTAATGACCCAAAAAAGCCCACCAATCGGTGAGCTTTTTCTCTAAACATTTGAATTTCTAACAATTAGACATCCATCGACAAGATTTCATGGAAGACACGGTGTGTTAATTCATGTTTTTGTTCTTTTGTAAGATATTTAGTGTTAACACAATATCCTGAGATACGCACGATAACATCTTCACCATTAAGGATTTTATCCTTAACATCGGCCAAGTCCATCACGTTCAAGTTAACGTGTTGTCCACCATCTTCAAAGTAGGCATCAAGGACATCAACTAAGTTTTCAACTTGTTCGTCACGTGTTTTACCAAGCGCTTTTGGTGACACTTGTGTTGTCAAAGAAATACCATCATTACCATATTTAAAGTCAAGTTTTTCAAGTGTTCTTAGTGTTTGTAACCAACCACCTCTAGCTTTGTTAGAAGGGTTAGCACCTGGAGAGAAGTATTCTACTTCACTGAGGTTGGCTGTGCCATCTTCATTAAGGAAAACACCACGGTGAACTGGTGAGTTACCAGTTTGTTTAGAATAGGCCACGTTAGAGGTAATCGTCAAAAGTGACACTGTTGCTTCTGCATCTTTATATAGACGATGACTTGCTAAACGTGTGTGGTATTGCTCCATAAGCCATTTCGCGATATCATCTGCACGATCATCATCTTCACCATAGCGTGGGAAGTCACCGATTGTTTCGTAATCATAGATGTAGCCATTTTCATCACGAATTGGTTTAACTGTCGCATATTTAATGGCAGATAAAGTATCCACTGTATTTGCAAATCCACAAATACCAAATCCCATGTTAGCACGTTGTCTAGATGGCAAGAAGGCCATTTGAACTGCTTCATAGTTATATTTATCAGTCATGTAGTGGATGATGTTCAGTGCATCTACGTATGTGTCTGTCAACCAGTCCAATGATTTTTCGAAGTTAGCGACAACTTCATCATAATGCAGTACATCTGTTGTAATGGCAGCATTATCAAATACTTTATAATCACGATGGACATCATCAAATCCACCATTAATACCTGTTAAGAGTGCTTTCAAGACGTTAACACGCGCACCAAAGTATTGGATGTTATGGCGGCCATCTTCATTTTCAGGGTCAAGTGGTCATACACAACAAGAGATACATGACATTTCGCCATACCCATCTTCAGCCATTGTTTTCACACCCTCATACTGAATAGATGAATGTTTATGACTCATGCTCATACAGTAGCGTTTGAAAGCGTAAGGTAATTCTTTAGCCCAAAGCACTGTTAAGTTGGGCTCTGGCGAGTTACCGATATTATCCAACGTATTCAAGAAACGATAGTCCATTTTTGTAACGCGGTGTTGTCCGTCGTCACCCACACCAGCCATCGATGTTGTAATGAAGGTTGGGTCTCCTGAATAAAGCGCATCATATTCTTTTGTTCTTGCAAATTTAACTGTACGTAATTTCAATACGAAATCATCCACAAACTCTTGAATTTCTGACTCTGTAAATGTACCACGTGCTAAATCACGCTCAGCAAAGATGTCAAGCACAATCGGTACACGACCAAGGGAAGTTGCTGCACCGTTAATCACACGACAAGCAGCCATGAAGGCGATATTTGTCCATTGGATTGCTTCTTTTACATTTGTAGCTGGTTTGCGAACATCTAAACCATACAAGTCGCCGAGTTTAGCAACTTGATCAATTGCTTGATATTGCATGTTGATTTCTTCACGGAGACGAATCGTTTCTTCATTAATCTCTTCAATGGCATTCCAGTCAGCTGATTTTTCTTTCATCAAGAAATCTGCCCCATAGAGTGCAAGGCGTGCATAAACACCAACGATACGACCACGTGAGTAGGCATCTGGCAAACCAGTTACAGTATGGGCATGACGTGCTTTACGAATATTTGATGTATAAGCCCGGAAAATACCGTCATTTACTGTTGTCACATGTTTCGTATAAATCTCATGCATGACTGGATCTGGCTTATAGCCATGCTCTTTAAGGGCAACTTCTGCCATCCGAACCCCGCCTTTAGGCATAAATGAGAGACGGAAAAGCTCAGAGTTTTGTAGCCCAAAAATCAATTCGTTTTCTTGATCAATGTAACCAGCAGGGATATCAGAAATAGATGCAACACGATCTGAATCCATAGGGAACTCAGTTGCTTCATAGCGATCTTTAGTTGATTCCACAATCTCTTTAATTTTTAGAGAGCGTGCTGTTGGTCCTTCAAGAAATGACTCGTCACCATCATACTTTTCATGATTGGCTTTAACAAAACGAGAAACACTCGCTTTTTCTTTCCAATCTAATCCTTTAAATCCAGCCCATGCTGTTTCAAAAACGTTTTCAGTTACTTCAGTTTTCATTTTATGTAATCTCCTAATTTAAACTAGAGAGGTGATCCTACCTCGGCCACCTGTTTCACTTTACACATTAAGTCTATCACACAGAAAGCGGTTACACAAGGATAACCTTAATATTTTCAGACTTTCTTTTATGTAACAGAATGAGATAACGTCAATTCTGTATCACTTTTACGCTTATGTGTATTAGTTCACAAAAATTTTAGAACATACGCTTGCGAATCATGATACGGAAAACTAACCAGGAAATGAGCGTGGCAGCCAATACAATCAACAAAAAAGCATAAGGGACATTTTGAAAGGGGAGTTTGACATTCATCCCATATAAGCCTGCAATAATAGCTGGTATGGTCATAATAAATGTCGCACTCGTCATAATCTTCATGATAATATTAAGATTATTGGAGACAATATTTGAAAACAAGTCACTTAAGTTTTCCAATAATCTGAGCTGAATTTTCGTCGTCGTTAAGGCTTGATCTGCCTCAACATAAATATCAAAGATATGATTGGCAAAACCATTTTCATCATGGCCCCGCAAATAGGTCATCAGTTTTTCATACACTTCAATATTGTCTTCAAGCGCTGCTTCAAAATAAATCAAGCTTTTTTGAGAGCGAATAATCTCCATGATTTGCGCATTTTCTTGCGATAGTTTCAGTTCCGCTTCTATCCCCTTCATCCGTTTTTTATACTGTGACAAGTAATCGTGAAATAGCTTGCCTAATGTGCTCATCACTTGAAAAATAATTTCATGTTGATAGCGTGACACATCGTAATGTCGGTTAAGGATAGTAGATAAATCACTGGCATGATTTAAGGACAGAATCACAGCATGCTTCTGGCTATTGACAACCAAAGAAAAGGGAAAGACCTCCGTGGTGCCATCCTCAACAGAAGGATACTGTAACAACAGTAGCAGGTTGTGATTGGCATCTATCTCAAATCTTGCATTCTCATCATCATCAAGGATGCCACCAATATAGTCAAAAGGAAAGTCATAGGCTGTCGCAAGTTTACCGATCTCTTCTCTACTTGGCTCACTGACTAAGATAAAGTCAACGCCATCACTAGATGCCACTAGTTTATTTTTTTCTAAACGATAATTAGTAATCATACGACCATTGTAACACACCTTATCCATTATCTCTTGTAAGATTATTGCGGGCCTTCTCATAATCTTGATCAAGCCATCTCCGACTAATTTTAACCCGCAAACTCGTCTGACAAATTTTGTGCAGATTTGCTATACTAGTTAAATGGAGGGGTTACATGAAAAAAATATTAGTTATCCACACAGGTGGGACAATCAGCATGCATGAAGAAGATGGCCAGATTTTACCTGGTGATGTTAACCCTATGACCCATGTGCGCCTAACAGGTCATGATGACATTGAGATTAGCAGCATTGATTTACTCAATCTACCTAGCCCACATATTACACCACAGCACATGCTGGTCATCTATCAAGAGCTCAAACTAAAACTGCCTTATTTTGATGGTGCAGTCATCACACATGGGACTGATACCCTTGAAGAAACAGCCTATTTTCTAGATACGCTTGCCTTACCTGATGACAAGCCCGTCGTGCTAACTGGTGCCATGAGAAGTTCAAACGAGCTTGGCAGTGATGGGGTTTATAATTATAGAAGCGCCCTTCGTGTTGCAGCAGATGATAAAGCAGTTGGAAAAGGCGTATTAGTCGTCATGAACGATGAAATCCATGCCGCTAAATATGTGACAAAAACGCATACCACAAACGTGTCAACCTTTCAAACGCCAACTCATGGCCCTTTAGGACTTTTAACCAAGCATGATAGTTTATATTTTCAAACTGCTGAAGCAAGAGTCAGATTTGACTTATCTGAGATAACAGGGACGATTCCGATTATCAAGGCATACGCAGGAATGGGGGCCGGTATTTTGGTACTCCTTGATTCTGAGCGTATCGATGGCCTCGTGATTGAAGCATTAGGTGCTGGTAATCTACCACCTGATGCAGTGCCTTACCTGACGGATTTGATAGCTAATGGGACACCGGTAATTCTTGTATCTAGATGCTTCAACGGTATCGCAGAAGCAGTCTACGGCTATGAGGGAGGGGGCGTCGCGCTTGCCCAAGCAGGGGTCATGTTTGTCAAAGAACTCAATAGTCAAAAAGCCCGTCTCAAATTACTGATTGCCTTAAACAGTGGTCTGACAGGACAAGCGCTTAAAACCTATATAGAAGGTTAAAAAAGCTAATCTAGTTACGTGTAGGTCACACAGCTAGATTAACTTTTTTTATTTCTCCAAAATCTATGGTAGTTCTTAATCAGGGACATTTTTTCCATCAAAAAACCGCCATCAAATGATAGCGGTTTTTATCAATCAATACAGCTAACGAATTAGAAGCTTGATTTGTCTTTGATGTTGTAGAATGAATCAAGACCTTTGTAGACTGCAACTTCACCAAGTTGATCTTCGATACGAAGTAATTGGTTGTATTTAGCAATACGGTCAGTACGTGATAATGAACCAGTTTTGATTTGACCAGCATTAGTTGCAACAGCGATGTCTGAGATTGTAGAATCTTCAGTTTCACCTGAACGGTGAGAGACAACAGCAGTGAAACCAGCTTCTTTAGCCATTTCGATTGCTTCAAACGTTTCAGTCAAAGTACCGATTTGGTTAACTTTGATAAGAATTGAGTTTGATGCGCCTTCAGCGATACCACGTTTAAGGTAGTCTGTGTTAGTAACGAAGAAGTCATCACCAACGATTTGGATTTTCTTACCAAGTGCTTTAGTAAATTCAACCCAGCCAGCCCAGTCGTTTTCGTCAAGACCATCTTCGATAGAGATGATTGGGAATTTAGCTACGAGACCTTCGTAGTAAGAAATCATTTCTTTCTCAGTTTTAAGTTCCCACTCTTCTTCTGGTTTGTTAGCTAATTTACCAAATTCGTAAACGCCTTTTTCTTTGTTGTAGAATTCAGAAGATGCAGCATCCATCGCTAAAACGATATCTTTACCTGGCACATAACCAGCTTTTTCGATCGCTTCGATGATCACTTCGAAACCTTCATCATTTGATTTAAGGTTAGGTGCAAATCCACCTTCATCACCAACAGCAGTAGAATACCCTTTAGCTTTAAGGATTGAAGCTAAAGCGTGGAATACTTCTGCACCATAACGGAGCGCTTCTTTGAAAGTAGGCGCGCCAACTGGCATGATCATGAATTCTTGGAAGTCAATAGAGTTGTCAGCATGCGAACCACCATTGATGATGTTCATCATTGGTGTTGGCAATACTTTCGTATTGAAACCACCAAGGTAGTGGTAAAGTGGGATTTCAAGGAAGTCAGCAGCAGCGCGAGCAGCAGCGATAGACACACCAAGAATTGCGTTAGCGCCAAGTTTACCTTTAGTTGGTGTTCCGTCCAATGCGATCATCGCACGGTCGATAGCTTGTTGATCACGAACATCGTAACCAATGATAGCTTCAGCGATAACGTTGTTTACGTTGTCAACAGCTTTTTGTACGCCTTTACCAAGGTAACGAGATTTGTCACCATCACGGAGCTCAACAGCTTCGTGTTCACCAGTAGAAGCACCTGAAGGTACCATACCACGGCCAAATGCGCCTGATTCAGTGTAAACTTCTACTTCGATAGTTGGGTTACCGCGTGAGTCTAGGACTTCGCGAGCGTAAACATCAGTAATAATTGACATTTTTTGTCTCCTTTAATTTTAAACACCCGATGGCATTTTTTTAATTACTACCTTATATTACCACTATTTTACAATTTGTTCAAGAAAAAACACGATACACTGCCTTTTTTTACAGAAAATTTTCATATCATTACCTTTCATTAAGTTCATGCTTAGGTAATATAAAAAGCACATAACAGATTATGCGCTTTTTAAGATTAACCTACTCATTTACTTTGTTTCGATCAAGCCGATGTTCCCATCTTCTCGACGGTAGACAATACTTGTTGCATTTGTTTCAGCATCATTAAAGATAAAGAAATCATGGTCAACAAGCTCCATCTGTAAAACCGCTTCTTCTGCATCCATCGGTTTCAAGTCAATATTTTTAGTCCGTACAATTTCAACATTTTGTTCATCTATCTCTTCTTCAGCAGATAGCTCTACAAACGTTTCAAAGACTTTACCTGTTGCGATATTGCTACGTTTCTTTTGAACTTTTGTTTTGTATTTTCTGATTTGACGCTCTAGTTTTTCTTGCACAAGGTCAATTGAGCCGTAAAGTTCTTGAGATGTATCCTCAGCACGCAAGGTAATGTTTTTTGCAGGAATTGTGACTTCAACTTTTGATGTTTTTTCTGCATAAACCTTCAGATTCACATGAGCTGTTAACTCTTGATTTTCAGTGAAGTATTTTTCAAGTTTGCTGATTTTTTCTTCGACATAGCTTCGGATGCTGTCTGTTACTTCGATGTTTTCACCGCGAATATTAAATTTAATCATGATAGCCACCTCTTCATCTTTTATAATCTCATTATACCGTGAAACCGGTTTTTTAACAAATATTTAGCGGTTTTTCACGAATCATTTTATGTTAATCGTTAGCTTATCACTTCTAGTCCCCACTGTTACAAGGCTTCCTGTTACAATCTCGCCTAGCAATAGCTTATCTGAAAGTTGGTTCTCAAGATCTTTTTCTAAGGCTTTTCTAATCGGTCTTGCACCATATTCTGGATCAAAGCCATGTTTAGCAATTAATTGGTAAGCACTTGCTGATAGTTTTAAGGCAATCTGTCTATGCGCTAATCGCTCAACTAAAGGTTGTACCATAATCTTGACAATATCAGATAATTCTTTTTCAGCCAAGGGATGAAAGACAATACTTTCATCTATCCGATTTAAAAATTCAGGTCGATATTGTTTTTTAAGCTCTTCAAGTATTCTAGATTTCATGGCTGCATAATTGGCTGATTGATTCGTCGTACCAAAGCCGACTGTTTTTTCATCACGTAAGGCTGTTGCACCCAAATTACTGGTCATAATAATGATTGTATTGCGAAAATCAACTTTGCGACCTTTACCATCTGTGATAAACCCATCATCAAGAATTTGTAAGAGTAGGTTAAAGACATCTGGATGTGCTTTTTCTGCTTCATCAAAAAGGACGACCGCATAAGGTTTATTGCGTACTTGCTCTGTCAGTTGTCCGCCTTCTTCATAGCCTACGTAACCTGGAGGCGCACCGACTAAACGGCTCGTATTAAATTTCTCCATGTACTCGCTCATGTCAATCCGGATCATACTAGACTCATCGCCAAATACAGTTTCTGCCAATGCCTTGGCAAGTTCTGTTTTACCAACACCTGTTGGGCCTAAAAACATGAAGGATCCCATCGGCCGTTTATCATCAGAGATACCCGAACGGCTTCTACGAATTGCGTTTGCTACTGCGCTAACTGCTTCACTTTGCCCAATAACACGCTTGTGTAACTCTTTTTCCAAATTAACTAGGCGTTTCATCTCGCTTTTGCTCATTTGTGTGACTGGCACACCAGTTAAATTAGAGACGACAGCAAATACATCCGTTTCTTTTACTCGACTGATATGCTTTTTACTGATTACCTTTTCGCGTTTCTTAATCTGTTTCTCAAGCGAGGCCCTCAAGGCTTTTGCTGCTTTAAACGCTTTATTTATGACTGCTTCTTGGAGTTGTGCTTCTAAAGACACAAGTTGCTTGTCAAGTTCACGCTGTTCAAGCAAATTATTTTTAGTTGCTATTTTGACAGCTGCTGCTGCCTCATCTAGTAAGTCAATCGCCTTATCTGGTAATCTGCGACTAGGCATGTAACGAACACTTAGCTGAACAGCTGCTTTAACGGCATCATCATCAAAACTAACCTGATGAAACCCTTCAAAGGTTGCCTTTAAGCCTTGTAAAATGGCAACAGTTTCATCTGCTGTAGGCTCCTCCACAGTCACCTTTGCAAAACGACGTTCTAAGGCTGCATCTTTTTCGATATACTTTTGATACTCATTAAAAGTTGTTGCACCAATCAATTTAAACTCGCCTCGAGCCAATGCTGGTTTCATGATATTAGAGGCGTCCGTGACGGAATCTGTTCCACCTCCAGCACCAACAATCGTATGTAATTCGTCAACAAAAACAATCGTATTCGCATCTTGACTGACTTCGTCTACAATGGCTGTCATACGATCTTCAAATTCCCCACGGAATTTAGTCCCTGCAACCACATTAGCGATGTTTAGCGACATCAAGCGAAAGCCTTGCATGCTAATCGGAATATTGCCATCTACGATCCGCTGTGCAAGTCCTTCAATGATTGCAGATTTACCAACACCTGGCTCACCAACGAGGACAGGATTATTTTTGGTACGACGACTTAAAATATGGATGACGCGTTCAATCTCTTTATCTCGCCCAATCATAGGATCAATGCGACCTTGCCTTGCATCATCTGTGACGTCACGCGCTACAGAGTCAAGCGTAGGTGTCAAGCTTGACGCGGAAACATCAGACGCAGCATCGCGTTTCCCCATCGGTGTAACTGCTTTTCTAGTCACTTTTTTGACAGTCAGATTACCCAGTTCAACTAAATCTTTAACAATTTCAGTCGTCTTGATTTTATTCAATTCTAGTAGTTTCTTAGCGACATTATCATCATCTGTCAACAGGATATAAAGCAAGTGTTCAGATCCTGTTTCTGATAAGTGATTTTGCAGGGCAAAGGCATCAGCTTCTGATAATAAGCGGACGACCTTAGGTGAAAATTGAATGTTGGACACCTGCAGTGTTTTTTCGGGTAAGTGCTGGCTCTCAATTTCAGCCAAGGCCATATCAATCGTCACATCGTGATCAGTTAAAATATTTTGACTAAAGCTATCATTGACAGATAACATACCTGCTAAAACATGTTGTGTTTCCGCATAATCTGCGCCATTTCCAGCCGCAAAAATACGCGCTGTTTTCAAAATTTCTTGAAGTATAGGTGTCTGTTTTTGTGTCATTTATACGTTATTTCCTTTTTTATATGGATTACTATTCAGTCTTCAGTTGTTACGATTAAATCGAGTCGTGATCTGCTCAATACAGTTTGTCAAAGCCATGAACTAATGTTGTAAAAAGAATTGCCCGCTGTAAATCCGTTAAGACAGGACTACTTAAGGTCAACAATAATAAATTCCCTTCACGTTCATCTACAATCTTTTCATTAAAAAGCAATTGTAGTAAATCTTGTAACATACTAACTGATAATTTTTCGGGTATTTTGGGTATGAGCGCCATCAAAAAGTCATGCTCGTCAGAATATTGAATTCTCACAATCCGGATATAACCGCCACCCCCACGTTTACTCTCAACCTCAAATCCCTTAGGCAAAGTAAAGCGTGTTTTGATCACATAGTTGATTTGACTGGGTACAACCCCAAAATTAGCAGCTATTTCTGAGCGCCTAATCTCAATTTCAGTCGCCTGAGAAAGTAGCTCTTTGAGGTATTTCTCAATCATATCCGATGTATTTCTCATATAATCCTCCTCAACATGCAGTAACATGAACAAGTCTCTGCACTATTTTTAGTCATCATCTTCATAGGTCAAGTAGCTATCTACTCATCGTTTATTACACGATTTTCTATTCATTTGCAAGGGGTCATAGACATGAAAAGCACATACTATTTTCTCTGACCTTATTCGACCATTGTATCATTTTCCAGTTTTTTTTGCTACTTTAAACGCCTTAAAGCACTTGTCTGCCTTTAGTCCATCCTGTTATGACCAATTAAAAAAAGGCCCTCCATTTTATGTAGAAGACCCCATATGTTCTAGATAGCATCCTAACCTCAGATGTGACTATTTAGTTGATACTTTAACGATTTCAACTTTCATCTCACCAACTGGCAAAGGAATAATCACTTCATCACCTGTTTTTTTACCAATTAAGGCTGCTGCAATCGGTGACTCATTTGAAATTTTACCATTAAAAGGATCAGCCTCTGCTGAGCCTACAATTTTGTAGGTTTCACTATCTTTCTCACCAATTTCAGTAAAGGTTACAGTTTTACCTAGTGCAACCTCATTGCGTTTAACACCTGCGTTATCAACAATTTCAGCATTTCTGATCATTGTTTCAACTGTTGCAATGCGTCCCTCAACAAAGGCTTGTTCGTCCTTAGCTGCTTCATATTCAGAGTTCTCTGATAAGTCACCATATGAGCGTGCGATTTTAATGCGTTCAACAATTTCTGCACGCTTAACAAGCTTGAGGTTATCTAGCTCTGCTTCTAATCCTTCAAAGCCCTCACGGGTCATTTGGTATGTTTTTGTATCTGCCATCATTCATTACCTAGTCTGCTAAAAAATAGGAGGTCATATGAAACGCCTGTCGCCCATTTTAAAGTGCAAACTTCTTTCCTTTCTTTATCAAAAAATTGCTTGACAATCAGCACGCTTCATCATTCATGAGGTTTACTAGTCGACGCTGAAGATAATTTGTCATTCACATATTTTTTTACATTCGCATCATGTTCTGCTATTGTTTCAGAGAAATAAACTTTCCCTGTTGTGACATCTGCCACAAAGTAAAAATCATTATTAGCTGTTGGTTCAACCGCTGCTTTTATGGCTGATAAACTTGGGTTAGTTACTGGACCTGGTCCATACCCTAGATTGGTATATAGATTAAATGGTGAGTCCAAACTTGTATCAACTGCTGCATCCTCAGCCAAGGTCGTTTTCTGACCCAATTTGCCTTCTGCATACAAAATAGAAATATTTGAGCCCAATGTCATGCCAGCATTGATACGATTGTAGAAAACCTGTGCAACGTTTCTACGATCTGCATCATTATTTGCTTCTTTTTCAGTTAAAGCTGCAATGGATAAAATCTCATTCACCGTGCTTGGCATTGCTTTGATTTTGGCATAGTAAGGTTGCATATTTTGGTTCATTGCTGCAAGCATCTCTTCAACGACCATCGTCACCGTTGAATTTTTTGTATACTCATAAGTTGCAGGGAACAGATAGCCTTCTAGTTGATATTTAACACCGGATGCTTTATCCGGTAAATCACCCAATAGATCCGGATAAGCTGTTTTCATCTTATCTATGAAAGCTTGATCTGTAACCACCTTCAGAAAGGCATCTTTAGTGAAGGGTGTTTTGGATTTACTAGCATCAGCATTTTCTGAAATCTGATTAGACATTTGATCAATCGTATAGCCTTCAGGAATAGTAATCTTACCTAATATAGGGGCAACTGGTTTATCTGTACCACCCTTTTGTAACGTTTTAGCTATTGCCGTCAAGGTCATATTAGGTGACAAATTATAATAACCTGATTTAAAGTCTGTAAAACTATTTAACTTAGTATAGTATTTAAAGACCGTTGCATTCTTGATAATCTTATCTTTTTCAAGTAGTATACCGATATCTTTACTTGATGACCCTTTAGGAATGTTAACTGCCTTGACTGTCGTATCTGTTAAACTATAAGGCTGGCTTTCACTCTTAAGATAACGAAAACCAAAATAGGCTGTCGCACCTCCCACAATAAATAAAATCAATACAATCGATGCGATAATTTTCCCAGCCAATTTTTTAGATTTCTTTTTGGCTGATCGTTTTAAATTTTCTTGTGTTTGTCTTTTTTGAGGGGTCATGTCAGCCATCTTCTCCGGTGGGGTAGGTATCTCATCAGGTGTTCGACTATAATGCACATTTGATTCATATGCCTGTTCATATTCAGAATTGGCAGCCGTTAGTACTTCCTCAAGTGCTGTATCACCTATTTCAGTGGAACTGGTAGCATGACTATTGTGGGTAACATCCTCCGTTATTTTCTCGCCTAGTTTGACTCGATCAGCGAATAAATTAACATCACTATTGCTATCCTGTTGCACATCAGAAAAAACAGTCTCCGGTTCAATATCATCCAAAGATTGATTACCTGCTGCTAATTGACGGAGAATTTTTTCTTTAAAACTCTCTCGCTCAAAATTTTGCGTATCTTTATCTTCCAAATTTACTTTCTTCTACTTTCTTATGACAGCGTGCTTCATTATACTACATCGCTGTCAAGCGTTATCATTTTTGATTATACACGAAAATCCTTGAAAATCAAGAATTTAACAAAAAAATATGGATTTCTCCATTATTTTTTCTTATAATGTGTTAAACTTCCTCATCATCATCGTCGTCATCGTCAAGATCTTCAACAGCGACATCGTCTAAATCAACTTCCTCAAGTTCTGTATCGAATGCTTCTGCTTCATCTTTTTCATCATCCGGATTTTCATCCTCATATGTTACATCAGCTTCATCGCTATTATCATCGTCTTCTGGATCATCATCGCTATAATCGATGTCGACACCATCAGCTGCAAAAGCATTCACTTTTTTACGTTTTTTAGTCGGACGTTCGCCCTCATCATCTAGTTCGTCAAGTGCGACAACTTCCTCATCGATTTCATCAATCGCATACCATGAGCGTAAAGCCCACACATTATTACCTAGAGGAATAAAACTACCATCTGTATTCAGTTCTGTATAGAAGCGTGATAGGCGATCACGGATCTCACTATCTGATTTTTCAAGATAATCTTGGATATCGTTAACAAGGACGTTAAAATCAATTTCCTTGCCTTTTTCTTCTAACATGGCATGTGCCACTTCAATCATAGAAAGTTCTGATAAATCTTGCTTTGCAAATGCTTTAATTTTCAATCTCTTATCTCCATCAAACAAAGTATAGGATCCATCTAAAAAAATACGATTTAAAGATGTCCTATCACGTTTACTATCCCTATTTTACCATAAGCTAAGCCATTTTAGTAATGCATTAGCACTTTATAAGCATAATCGCCTATTTTTTCACGGCCTTTTAAGTCATCAAGCTCAATTAAGAATGCACAACCAGCAACAACACCGCCAAGTTTTTCAATCAGTTCAATCGTCGCTTTAACTGTTCCACCAGTTGCCAGTAAATCATCCACGATTAAGACACGTTGCCCTTTTTTAATCGCATCAGCATGCATGGTTAAGGTATCAAACCCATACTCTTTTTCGTATTGCGCTTCAATCACTTCTCTTGGTAGCTTACCTGGCTTTCTGACAGGTGCAAAGCCAATACCCAAATCAAATGCAACCGGACACCCAACGATAAATCCCCTGGCTTCAGGACCTACGATGACATCAATTTCTTTATCAATCGCATACTGGACAATTTCTCTAATCGCATAGCTATAAGCATTACCATCTGCCATTAAGGGCGAAATATCTCTAAATACAATCCCTTTTTCTGGGTAATCTGGTATTGTTGCAATATACTCTTTTAAGTCCATTTTATTTCTCCTTCAATTTCTCATAGATCTCACCCACTGGTGATAGGGCAAAAACTGATTGTATCTGAACTAACACTTGTAAGT
Organism: Pseudolactococcus piscium; assembly: GCF_002441695.1. Lineage (GTDB taxonomy): Bacteria > Bacillota > Bacilli > Lactobacillales > Streptococcaceae > Pseudolactococcus > Pseudolactococcus piscium. The sequence continues at coordinate 51,472 of NZ_JXJW01000013.1, read as the reverse complement.
CTTGATAGATTTGACTCTCAGATATCTCTCTTTTTTTCGCCTCTTTATTGACCGTCATAACGCCATCTTTAATGTTAACAAATGCTAATTCTTCAAAAATTTGTACCATTTTAACTAATAAAATAAGCGGTATTTTCAAATAATCAGCCAAATCAGCGAGTTTATATCGGACATCGAATTCTGGGTATTGGTAAATCGTTTTATAGAATTTAGCAAATTGTTCATGTGTCCCACCACCAGTCAAGTAATAGGTTTGTTTGATGCTATTTTTAAAATAAACTGCAGTGAAGTCCTGACTCGTTATCATTTGTTTCAGCCGATCAAGGCTAGTTTTATCAAGAGGTGTCTCTTCAACCACCAATACCTGGGTCAGCTTTTCCTGTTCGACGATTTCATTTGTGAACACAGATGCACCATCTGGAATGGCTGTTTGATGCTGTTGATTTCTCAAATCAATCAGCTGACTCCCATTAACCTTTGCATCAACGACCATCAATTGTACTGATGTATTGCCATTCCACGTATTTACTGATAAGGTTACCGCAAGATCAGGTGCGGCTTGTTCAAACTCAAGTGCTGCTATACCTTGACCAAAATAAACAGCTTCTAGCTGAGTTTTATCTTGCTGGATTTTCAGTTTCAGGTGTGCATTTTGTTGCCCCATTGCACGACTTTGAACCACTTGATACTCTTTTATCAACAAAATGGGTTTAGGATTATCTTGCCCAAAAGGTGCTACTTTGCCAAGTGATTTAATCGTATCAAGCGTAATATCAGAAAGCGCAATCGTGTCATCCAAAACAAGTGGTGCTTTCTGAGACATATCGAGTTTCTGATGTGCAATAAATGCCGCAATTACGGCTTTAATAGCCGGTAAATTCGTTAGTTCAAAGGTCATGCCAGCCGCTTGCGCATGCCCACCAAAAGCAATAAATAAGTCGTGATGCGCAGACAGGGCTGAAAAGATATCAAAAGCCGGAATCGATCTGGCAGATCCTTTTAGTATACCTGATTCTTCTGTTAACATGACGATAGGCTTGCCAGTTTTTTGAACTAATTGACCGGCAACAATCCCAAGAACCCCTGGGTGCCAGCCCGGTTGATAAATAAACTGAACTGGACTATCATCTAGCTGAGATTCGGCCTCTACTAACATCTTGGCAACAATCTCTTTACGCTCTTGATTCTTTTGGTCGATCATCTCAGCAATTTGCTGCGTTTCTGCCTCGTCCCATCCTGTCAATAAGTCAATTGCAGGATTTGGATCATCAAGGCGACCCAACGCATTTAGCCTGGGCGCAATCTGAAACCCGATTGATTCCTCAGTTAAGCTATGCTTATCAACACCCGCAATCTTGATTAAGGCTTCTAGACCAACACGCTCTGTATTTTTTAGAATTTCCAGACCAAATTTGACCAACGTTCGATTTTCATCAGTTAGTGACATCATGTCTGCAATCGTGCCAATGGCAACCAGGTCTAACATTTCTGACGGAACATACTCTAATAAGGCGCATGCCACTTTAAAAGCGACACCACATCCAGCTAAATCAGGAAATGGATATTGGCCATCTGGATGCTGGGGATGGATAATTGCATAAGCATCAGGTAGTGTCTCAGGTAGAGAATGGTGGTCAGTGATGATGACATCACAGCCATTTTCTTGGGCGTAAGCGATCGCTTCATGACCTGCAACACCGTTATCAACAGTGATGATCAGGCCTACACCTTCATTCTCTATAAAGTATTTATAAACATCTAAATTCGGTCCATAGCCATCCGTAAACCGGTTAGGCAGATAAACCAAGCTTTCAGCACCTATTTCATCAAGTGCTGTCTTCATAATACTCGCACTTGTCATCCCATCTGCATCATAGTCACCATAAATTAAGATGATTTCTTGCATCTCAATTGCTTGGCGAATCCGTTCAACAGCACGTCGCATGCTATAAAATAAAAATGGATCATGCAAGGTTTCTAGTGTTGGATTCAAAAAGCTTGTTAGGGCATCTGCTGTTCTGATTTGCCGTTTCCAAAGAATCTTGGCTGTAAGTGTATCTAATTTTTGTTTTTTGACTAACTTAATAAATTCAGCTGTCGGTTCATCTGAATTAAGTTGCCAATCATAGGTAGGTATGATCATTTTAAATTGAAAAACCTCCGTGTCATGCTTTCCGTTAAAACTGGGAATAGTGTCGCAAATAATCTTGCAATGTTAAGTTGCCAAGGGAGGTTCAATTCCCTTTTGTTTGTATCTAGATTGGCCACGATTTTCTTAGCCACAAAACCTGCGCTAACAGCATGTCTGCCAACTTTTGCTAAGTAGCCTGTATTAGTCTGATGAAATTTGGTCACTACTGGGCCTGTATTCACAACCAGTATTTTTATGTTGTCGTTGAATACTTCTTGCCGTAAGGCATCTGAAAAACCACGTACAGCAAATTTACTGGCAGCATAACTTGTCGACTTGGCAGTTGCCATATAACTGGCGATTGAGGCGATATTGATGATCTTTCCAGTTCTTTTGTGTATCATGTCGGGTAAAAATGCGCTAGTCACCGTCATTAATGAGAAGACATTGACCTCAAAAAGTTTGCGAATCTCATCTGAGCTATAAGCTAAAAACTCTCTAAACTCACCATATCCAGCATTATTAATTAAGATATCGATGCTCCCAAATTTAGCGCTGATTTGTTTACACGTTGCAACTAAAGCTGCTTCATTTGATAAATCAACCTGATAGAGGTAATCAGAAACACCCGATAAGTCGCTGATATCACGCGACATTAAAATTAGCTTATAGCCTTTTACTTGCCTTGCAATTTCCCGGGCAATGTCCCCATTAGCACCTGTAATCACCATATTTTTCATCATTTAAATCGTTTCTTCATATAAATCTTTGACAACAAAACTATTTTTAAAGGTCTGTTTTGTTTCTTGTAGTAACTGACTCACTAATGGGCCAACGTAACGCGCTGAAATATGTGTCAAAAGCAAGCGTTTAACTTGTGCTTGGTGGGCAACTTCTGCTGCTTGTTTGGTTGTTGAGTGCCCATGATTTCTAGCAACTTTAGCTTCGCTAGCTTCATAAGTTGCTTCGTGAACCAGTAAATCACTGCCAATAGCTAAGCGAACCGCTTTATCTGTCTGCCTAGTATCACCCAGAATCGTCACAACACGACCTTTTTTATCTGGGCCAATAAAGTCAGCTGCCTTGATCAGTTTACCAGATACCTCGATATCTTGACCCTGTTTGACTTTACCAAATAAAGGACCAAAAGGGACACCTGCAGCTTTTAAAGCAGCCGCATCTAGTTCACCTTTTTTGTCTTTTTCTACAACGCGATACCCCATACAATAGATGGTGTGATCCAAAGGTGACATGTGCACCTCAAATGAGCCATCTGAAAAAATCTGTCCTGTATGTGTTGCATCCAGCTCATGAAAATTGATCCGATAGCCTAGTTTACTGCCTGACAGCCTGAGTGAGGTCATCACATAATTTTTAATCCCGACAGGACCATACAAGTCTAAGTCCTGTTGTTGATCTTCTAAAGAGGATGTTTGAAAGCTTCGACTAGATAAAAATCCCGGCAAACCAAAAATATGATCTCCGTGCATGTGTGTGATAAAAATTTTCGTTATTTTTCTAGGCCTGATACTGGTCTCTAAAATCTGATGTTGCGTTGCCTCGCCACAATCAAATAACCAGATTTCATTTCGTTCTGCCAGTAATTTCAATGCAATAGACGTGACATTGCGCTGTTTGGCAGGCTGTCCTGCACCTGTGCCCAAAAATTGAATTTCCATGATTTCCTTTCGCTCACTAAGCAAAGATACACAAGTCAAAAAGAGATTGCGTATAAAAAGAAAAAAAATCCGTCCTGAGGGAATCGAACCCCCATCTCAAGAACCGGAATCTTACGTGATATCCATTACACTAAGGACGGAATTTTTGTTTGACAACTACTCTAGTTTAACAGATTTTTGCTAAAATGGCAAAAAAACTTAATCATAAGGCAATCATGATGCATTCCTTTGTTTCAGTTAGTCTGCAGTAAGCCAGTATAAAACAAAAAAATATTCTGAGTAGGCTAGCCCACTCAGAATATTTTTAATTTAGTACACTAATCGGTTAACCCTTAGCAGCAAGTGCTGTTAAAATTTGAGTTCGAATATCTTCAATCCCATTTGGTTGACTTGGTAAGAAGACTGATGAATTACCATTAATCGCAAATTGATTCAAGGTATCAAGATATTGGTTAGTTAACAGAATCGACATGATTTGGTCTTCTGAAATATCTACTCCTGTATCTTTCATCTCCTTGATTGAAAATGCTAGACCATCAACAATCGCTTTACGTTGTTCAGCGATACCGACACCATGAAGTCTGTCTTTTTCTGCATCTGCTTCGGCAGCAGTAACGATTTTAATTTTATCAGCATTAGCCAATTCTTGTGCTGCAACACGTTTTCTTTGTGCAGCATTAATTTCATTCATTGATTGCTTAACTTCAGCATCTGGTTCAACTTTAGTAATCAGTGTTTTAACAATGATATAGCCATAAGTTGACATTTCTTCTGCAACTTGTTTTTGAACCTCAAGCGCAATCTCATCTTTTTTCTCAAACAACTCATCCAGTGTTAACTTAGGCACACTAGAACGCAAGGCATCTTCGATATATGACTTGATTTGTTCGCCTGGATTCATTAATTTGTAGTAAGCATCTGTTACATTTTGCTCATCTACACGATATTGCGTCGCGACTGTCATCTGTACAAAGACATTATCTTGCGTTTTTGTCTCAACGTTCATATCGTTTTGCAGCAAACGGAGTTGTACGCGAGCAGCAATACGATCAATGCCAAACGGCATTTTAAAATGAAAGCCTGAATGCGCTAATGAGGTAAATTTACCAAATCGCTCAACAATCGCAACACTTTGCTGTTTGACAACGAAAAACAGACTTGATAGACTTGCTAAAACCAAGATGATAATAACAAATAAAATAATTAACATAACAGCCATTTTTTTCCCTACTTTCTTAAATACAAGTTAAATTCTCTATGCTTGAATTGTATCATTTTTTCAGTTTTTTCGCAATTTTTTAGTAATGCTTCATAGCAAGCTAGTCCGTCTGCTATATTGAATGTTGTGACTCTGGTATAGGTCTTATTCTCACTTTTTCTTGTTAAATCAGTCAGCTCTTCCTCAGCACTAAAAGCTTCAAATGACACTTTAGCCAATGTCACATTACTATCAGTTGCTGTCACAACATACTCAGGAAATAGTTTAGCAATTTCAAATAAAAGTGTATCGCTCAATTTTTCATCAGCTAATTCACTAAATATAAGTGCCTCTCCATCAGTATTTTTATAGACTAACCCAAATGACTTACCTAGCAGATTTAAACGAATGATTCGGAGTGTCGGTGCTGCTTTACTCCCCTCTAACTCAAAGCTTGGCCGCTCAGAGACCCCTTCAAAAGTCGTCGATAAGGTCAAGAAATAGGCCATGGCCTCGTCAGGTCCTTGTTTTTGATAAATCTCAGAAAAATAAGCATTTACGACACTTGCTGGTGGCATAATGTAAGCCAATTTCTCTATATCCGTTGCTATTGCTGCTAACCGATTTTTTAAAAATACACGGTCCATTGCCATAAAACCACCCGACTTTATGGCAAGTTCAACGTAATCCATCTTATGATATCCTCCATTTGTCTGCTTGGGAAATACTACCCGAAACAACGTACACTTCTGCTTCATCTAGCTCAATAATTTGATCGATTAAAGCAATCTTTTTAATCATGGGCAACCTGTAAGCTTCACTAAAGGGAATCCTTAAGTCAAATGGTGTAAACAACTCACTGATTTTATCAATTATCGCTTGTCTGAGTCGTGCGATACCTGCCTCACTTTTTATGGAAATCTGAACATTTGGCAGTACTGTCGGCGAAAAATGCTCAGCCAGGTCAAGTTTATTGTATATAGTCAACACAGGAATATCTGACATCTTTAATGAGGTCATAATATCCGTCACAACATCTTCGTGTAGACTATGGGCTGGATTTGATGCATCCACTATATGAAGTAATAAATCCACATTTTTAGATTCTGCTAGTGTTGATTTAAAGGCTTGAACTAGCTCTGTTGGTAAATCCTGAATAAACCCAACTGTATCAGTCATTGTGACCATAAATTCATCTTTTAATGAAAATTCTTTGGTAGTTGCATCTAATGTCGCAAATAACTCATCTTTTTCATATTGTATTTTATTGGTCAATGCATTGAAAACAGAAGATTTCCCAGCATTTGTATAGCCGATTAATCCTAGCTTAAATACTGATGATGCATTTCTTTTTTGACGACTATTTTCCTGTACTTTTTCAGCTTTTTTAAGTTGGGACTCGATCATTTCAACACGGTGACGAATATGTCTACGATCTGTTTCTAGCTGACTTTCACCAGCACCCCGAGCGCCTATTCCGCCCCCTTGACGACTGAGTTCTAGACCCTTACTACCTGATAAGCGAGGTAAGAGATACTTCAGTTGCGCCAATTCAACTTGGAGCATACCAACGTGTGATCTGGCCCTAAGCGCAAAAATATCTAGAATCAGCTGCATACGGTCAATTACTTTGACCCCAAGAAAAGTTTCCAAGTTGACATTCTGACGCGGCGTCAATTTCTCATTAAAGATCACCATATCAATATCATCAGCTTCGATTGTCGTCTTGATTTCTTCTAACTTACCTATCCCAACGACATATTTTCCATCCAAGCGTTCTTTTTTTTGCGTAAAAGTTGCATGGACAATCGCACCTGCTGTCTCTGCCAAACTAGCCAATTCTAGTAAGGAGACATCAAATGTCTCACGATTGCCATACGTTTCTGCACCAACTAATACGACTTTTTCTGCTGCTATTTCAGTTGCTATCATCTAAAAACCTCTCTATTTTTTGGCTTGTTTGTGTTTTAAAATCAGCAGCAAATACATCTAGAAAATCCACTGCCATCCTATTTTTAAACCAGGTAATTTGTCGCTTACTATAGCGTCTCGAATTCCGCTTGACTAATTCAATTGCATCCTCTAGTGTACTTTGACCAGAAAAATAAGGGAAAAACTCTTTATAGCCAATCGCTCGTGCAACCTGAGCATCTGGTAACGTGTCATATAGCATTTTGGCTTCTGCTAGTAAGCCATCCACCATCATCTTATCAACACGGTGATTAATCCGCTCATATAGGAGAGTGCGATCCATGTTTAGTCCGATAATGATAAACTCATAATCCGACACGATGTTCTCAGCATCCCCACCAAAAGTGACTAACTCTATCGCTCTGATTGCCCTACGCCGATTGGGTTGTGCAATCTCAATACCATGACTTGATACCTGATGAAATAATTCCTCGTCCGTCATCACCTCTAATTCTTGACGCAGCGCACGCATCTCCTCATGATGTCCCTGACCACCAAGATGGTAGCCTTCTATCAGACTTTGAAGATATAGGCCTGTTCCCCCAACGATAATCGGTAATTTGCCACGTGCTAGTATATCTGCTATTGCTTGATTGGCTGCAGTTACAAAGTCATGGGCACTAAAGGTCTCTGACAAGGCGCGAATATCGATTAAATGGTGCTTAATTGCTTCCTGTTCTTCCTTAGTCGCCTTGGCTGTACCAATGTGTACATCCTGGTAGACTTGTTGACTATCACCATTAATAACCTCCCCATCATAGGCTCTTGCAATCTCTATAGATAAGGCTGTTTTGCCAACTGCAGTTGGTCCAGCGATAACAATCACTTTATTTTTTATCAAATTTTTCACTTTTTTCTTTTTTTTTGTTATGATTAAATTATAGCATATTAATAAGGAGGATTTTGAAATGAACAAATTTGGAAAAGGTATCATCACTGGCGTTATCGGAACAATTGCCGCAACTGCTGCAGGTGTCTTCGCAGTCAAAAAAACAATTATCGATCCTGAACTCAAAAAAGAAGAGTTTGTAAACGAAAACCGTCGTAAGGCTGCTCGGAAACGTGTATCTCATTAAGCTGCTTTTACTAGCATATAAAAAAACTGTCGCATGACAGTTTTTTTATATGCTTATTTATTAAGTAAGTCTTTGCCAGCTTCAAGCGTCTCAACAGCTTTATCAGATGCTTTATCCACAATCTCATCAGTTTTGTCAATCAGGTCTTCTTGATCAAGTTCTAGCGCAAACTCGTCTTCAAGATCAGCAACAGTCACATCTGATTTCAACTCATTGACCTTATCTGAAAGCTTGTCTTTTGTAGCGGCTAAAAGCGCCATCACTTTTTCTTTGGATAACTCTCCAGAGTCAACTTTTGCTTTAATTTCTGCTTTTTTAGAAACGAGAAATGCTTTAACTTTATCAGTAGAGATTTCACCGTTATCAAACTTTTCTTTCATTTCATTAAATTTATCTGTAGAAAAATCAACTACTTTTCCAGACTTCTCATCATAAAAATTAAGGGCTGTATCCTTTACCTCATCAAATTTCGCCTTAGGATCTTCCTTATAATCTTGATAGAAATCCTTCACATCTTTTCGAAGTTTTTTACCTTCTTTAGGCGCTGTTGCTAATGCGGCTACTGCACCACCGATGACACCTAAAATAGCACCTACTAAAAATCCTGTTTTCTTAGCCATTCTTTTTCTCCTTTATACTATCAACACAACTGTCTTAGTTTTAACAAAAAAAGTTGTGCTTGACAGCTATACTGCATGCTTTAGTTGCATGACGTTATTTCTTTTTTTCTTCAGCTCTTTTTTTTCTTTTTGTAAATAATTTACTTGCGCCACGCCCCAAAGTGACAACCGCAGTCGCCTTACCAGCATTTGAGGCTGTACTCTTCATACGTGTGGCAAATGTGTTACCTGTATGATTCAGTCTGGAAACACTGTCAGATAAATCAGCAACAGCAGTAAAAAGCGGATCAATCGTTGCAACTTTACCGTTAATATCCTCTAGTAGTGTGTTGGTTTTTCCCATTAGTGTATCTGCCTGTTTAAGCAACACATCTGCATCTTGTGTCACAACGCCAATTGTCCGATTGATTTCATCCACAGTTTTCATCATCTTGACAATTAAAATAACCAAGAATAGGACCAAAATTGCAACGGCAACAGCGATGATAATCAATGCTGTATCTCCCATAAATACCTCTTCCTAAAATTTGTATACTTGCTTGTGACAAGCAAGTATGCCGATGATTCATAATTAAATTATAGCAAATTACTGCTTTTTAAGGAAATATTTACCCGGCTTATGATGTCGCACGATAATAGCAAGACCCACAACGATTAATACTAAGGACAAGGCTTGTGATACACGTATGGGACCGAACATGAGACTATCTGTCCGCATACCTTCAATAACAGCACGACCGAGGCCGTACCAAACAAGATAAAAAGCAAAAATATCCCCAGATTTAAGATTTTTTAGGCGATGTCTCAGACCCATGACTAGCCCAAAGCCGATTAGATTCCATACCGACTCATATAAGAAGGTAGGTGTCCGATAGCTATTGTCTATATACATCTGATTTTTGATGAAACCTGGTAGAAAGTCTAGAGAATGTAACGGTTTCCCAAATGCTTCCTGGTTGAAAAAGTTGCCCCATCTGCCCATTGCTTGGGCAACGAGGACACCTGGTACTGCAATATCTAAGAAATCAAGTGGTGCGATCAGTTTATAATATGAAAAGACTAATAAGGTAATCCCTCCAGCGATCAAGGCACCATAAATTGCAATACCGCCATGCCAGATAGCAAATATCTCACTTGGATTTTTACTGTAGTAACCTAAATCAAAGAGAACATAATAAATTCGTGCACCGATAATCGCAATCGGGAATGCAATCAAAATAAAATCTAAAATATCATCTGGTCTGATTTTTTTTCTAGGTGCTTCCTTCATCGCCAGCCAAACTGCAAGGACAACACCAGTTACGATACAAAGTGCATACCATCTAATGTCAAGTGGTCCTAATTTTAGGGCAATCGGATTAATTGCTAATACTGTATTTACCATCTTATGAATTTCTCGCAATCAGTTTTGATAGACGTTCTTCAAACATCTTTGTTGCATCAAATCCCATATTTTTTGCCCTAAAATTCATAACTGCTGCTTCTATAATAACAGATACATTTCGACCTGTCGTAACTGGTATTTTCACCTGGGGTACTGGGACACCTGAAAAAACAACCGTTGTTTCGCCATTACCTAATCGATCATAGGTGTTGCTTTTTTCATAATTCTCTAAATTAACCGTCAAGTCTATTTGTGCAGCATCCATTACAGCACCTGCACCAAAAAGACTCATCACATCAATAATCCCAACACCGCGAAGTTCAATGAGATGGCGTAGTATTTCAGCAGGTTCACCCACTACAGTAAATTCATCTTTTTGATAAACATCCACCCGATCATCAGCCACTAAACGGTGACCACGCTTGATCAACTCCAAACCTGTCTCAGACTTACCAATCCCAGATGACCCCTGAATTAGGACACCAACACCAAAAATATCCATCAAAACGCCATGCACCGTCGTACGGATAGCTAATTTTTCGTCTAAGAATGCCGTAATCGCACCATTTAGTCGACTTGTTGGTTCACTTGACTGTAAAAGAACGGTATCTCGTTTTTTAGCAACATTTAGCATTTCATCTGGAACCGCTAGGCCTCTGGCAATAATAATCGCTGGTGTTTCATCTGTCACAATGTTTTTCAATAAATCATAGCGATTATCGCCTATCTCATTGTGTGCATATGACCATTCCTTCATCCCAAACAGTTGGATACGTTCAGGCGTATAGTACTCCAAATAGCCAGTCATTTCTAGTCCTGGACGTGTGACATCAGAGGTTGTAATCTCTTTTTTTAATGCCGTTTCAGACGCATAAATCACATCAAATTTTATTTTCTCAAGTAAATCCGCAACTGTTACTACCATCTTTTCTCACTTTCCTTATATCCACTACATTATGGGCTGAGTCATAAGTGTTCGTCTACTTAACTTATCAGTCTATAATGCTATTTTTGCTAAACTTTGCACAATAATGACCTTTTTGATTAACTTTAGTCTAAAAAATAAAATCGCACTTGCCTTCATTATATCAGAAAATACAAAAAAACGCGCCATGCTAAACAGCCGCGCATTTTTGTATGCTATCACTAAAACTGTGACCATTCATCATCATCGTCAAAAGGTGTCACATCCTTCCTTTTCTTGGCATGATTATTTTTATCGCCAGGCCACTGTGAAAATCCAGAAAAATCCTGTTTGTTTTTTCCGTTCTTTTTTGGCGCATCTGGTAGAATGATGGCAACAATAAAGTAGACTAATATAAGTGACCCAAAGCTTGTAAATGCAAAGATGGCATAGACAATCCGGATAATGAGCACAACATCCTCAGGCCAACCAAAGTAATCCCCGAAGCCACCAATGACACCTGCGATTTTTTTGTTGGTTCGCGATTTAGTCAATTGTTTACTCGACATGCTTATCGGCCTCACTCTCATCCAAAGGACTTGCAGGTACTTCTGGTTCAGATTGGACCACTTCTGTTGGTGCTACTTCTACTGAACTAGATATAGGCTGCTCATCGCTTACGACAGTCGTTTCTTTTTCTGTCTGTTCAACTGATTCGCCATCTTTGAGCCAGATACTACCTGTATTTGTAGCAATATCTAAGGTCAAACTATTGACTGCTGTTCTAACGAGCGCTGCACCATTTTTAGTGATTTCCAAAGGGCTATCCAAGTCGATACGTGTCTTATATTTACCAAATGTTGTTTTAACATAACCGACTAAGCCAATATTTTTCGGAACTGATATTTTGATATCACCATTCACATTTTTGACTTTAAGACTTTCACCATCAATAGCCGATTCAGTGATGATTACTTCTCCATTTACACTGTTGATATCGGCTGTTTCAAAGTCTGTTGCAACTCGGATTTCACCATTTACAGTCTTAACAGTTACTGCGTCAGCTCTGCCGCCTTTAATATTCACATCGCCATTTACTTTTTTGACATTTAAATCTGCTAGAACTAAATTCTCTATGGTCATGCTACCATTCACGACATCAAATTTAGCATCTTGAAGTTGATTAGTCGCCATCGTAATTGTTAGATCAACAACAATTCGTTTACTTTTGACTGCGACAACAAGTTCACCTTGCTCAATGTCAATCGTAACATTTTCACGTATAAACGCGTCCAAGGCATCTTCTGAAATACCGCCGTATACTTTATAACTTACTTCGACAATTGTTTTCTGAACATCCTTAGCAATAACAGTCACATCACCTGAAGTGGCAGAGACTGACAAAGCTGTTACTTGCTCTTCAAATGCTTTAAAATCTGATTTTGTTACATGTTTCAGACTGGGAAAACCATTACTAAAATCAACATTATTATCAACAGACTTTTTAGCTGAATGAAACATCGTTTTCATGAACGAGCCTGCTTGATTGACAAATTGTTTGATGGCTTCTGATGAGTCAGTTTGGTAACCTTCTTTGTCGGTTTGACTCGTATTAGCTTGATTCCCATCACTTGTGTTGTCATCAGTTGATAGGCCAGATTTTTCAAGCAATTCAATCGCTTCTAGTTCTGTGATGATGCCTTTACGCATCAGATCCATAATTCTTTCTTTTTGATTATTCATATATGTCACACTTTCTTTTTAAATGTCTTAATTGAGGTAAACTGATGAGTCAATTTACTTTTTAAAATAGGATGTATAAAGAGTGATATCTCTTATCTACATCTTAATTATGACATACTTGTGATTCAAAAAAATCAGGCCTAAGTCTGATTTTCTTTTTTATTATTATTTCGCTTCAAATCCATCAACAGCAACTTCTGGGAATGTCGCATTAACAATATGCGAACAGTTGTCACAAAGTTCCACATAGTTTGGATTCTCATTTTTACCAACCGTCTCATCAGTACGTCGACAACGTTGGCAAACATGACCAGATGCATGTACAACCATGATGTCATTATCTGAGACTGTCAAGGTGACATCCGATAGCGGTTGATCAGAAAGGTTGAATTCCGATACGATGAGTAAGGTCGCAATGTCTTCTGCCATACCGATTGTTTTGAGCAACACTTTTGTGACATCATCAGGATGAACAGTCACACTAGCTTCAAGCGATTTACCAATCACTTTTTCATCTCTAGAGATTTCTAGTGCTTTATGTACTGATGTACGGAACTCTAGAAAGGCTGTCCAAACATCCAATATCTCATCTGAATTTGGGATATCCGAAGCTGTTGGCATCTCAGTTAAATAAGCATAGGCCGCTTCTTCTTGTTCTAAATATGTCCAAATTTCTTCTGCAGTATGCGGAATAACAGGTACTAAGAGTTTAGTTAATGTTACCAAGACTTCATACATAACAGTTTGCATCCGTCTACGATCTGAGCTTGTTTCTGACGCAATATAAACAATATCTTTTGCAAAATCAAGATAAAAGGCTGATAAATCGTTTGTCAAGAAATTAAAGATCGTGCGATAAACATCCATAAAGCTATAGCGATCGTACGCTTCACGAACTGCAGTGATGACTTGATTTAATCTAACTAGCATATACTTATCAGATCCATGCAAGTCATCAAACGCAATCGCATCTTTTGCTTTATCAAAATCTGATGTATTGGCAATCAAGAAACGTAGTGTATTTCTGATTTTACGGTAAGATTCTGATGTTTGACCAATCAAGTCCATTGACACACGGACGTCAGATGTACTGTCGACACTGGCAACCCATAATCTAAGGATATCAGCACCATATTGTTTAGTGACATCTTTTGGTGCAATCCCATTGCCCAAAGATTTAGAGAACTTACGACCCTTGGCATCTTGTACAAATCCTTGTGATAGGACAGCCTTGTATGGTGCAATCCCATTTACAGCAACTGACGTTGTGATAGATGAATTGAACCACCCACGATACTGGTCTGATCCTTCTAGGTAAAGGTCTGCTGGATAATTTAGTTCTTCTCTTTGATTTAGCACGCCGTTCCATGATGAGCCTGAATCAAACCAGACATCCATGATATCCGTTTCTTTAGTAAAAATACCATTTGGCGAACCAGGATGTGTAAATCCTTCAGGCAATAAGTCTTTGGCATCACGTTCCCACCAGATAATTGAGCCATTTTCTGCAAACAATGATGCGATATGTTCAGTTGTTTCTGGTGTGATAACTGCTGTGCCATCTTCTGCATAGAAGATAGGTAATGGGACACCCCAAGCACGTTGACGACTGATCACCCAATCGCCACGATCACGAATCATATTATAGAGGCGTGTTTTGCCCCACGGAATGACCCAATCAACGCGTTCTACTTCAGATAGAATGTTGTCACGGAATTTATCAATAGAGGCGAACCATTGTGGTGTTGCACGGTAAATAACCGGTTTTTTAGTACGCCAGTCATGTGGATAACTATGGGTAAAGAAATCAAGTTTTAATAAGGCACCTGATTCACTTAATAGCTCACTCACTTTTTTATTACCTTCGTCGTAAAACAAACCTTCAAAACCAGGTGCTTCATTTGTATAGTAGCCACGATCATCAATCGGCGACAAGACATCAAGCTTGTACTTGCGACTGTAAACATAGTCATCTTCACCATGGCCAGGCGCAACGTGTACAAGTCCTGTACCTGAATCTAAGGTAACGTAATCCGCATTCATGACAAGCGCATCACGGTCGTAAAAAGGATGCTTAGCTACCATACCGTCTAAGTCTGATCCTTTGACTGTTTGCAAGACTTCGTAATTTTCCCATGCCAATTTCTCAGCAACGGTATTTAGCAGTTCAGATGCAACGACAAATTTGCGATCATTAACCCCAACTAAAACATAGTCATAGTCAGGATGGGTAAAGATACCTTGGTTGGATGGAATTGTCCATGGTGTTGTCGTCCAGATGATGAACTCTGAATCATTTGGTAAAAGTCCTTTGGTATCAACTGCTTTAAAAGCGATGTAGATAGAGGCTGAGCGTACGTCTTGGTATTCAATCTCAGCTTCAGCAAGAGAACTCTCAGATGATGGCGACCAATAGATTGGTTTTGCACCCTTATAAATATAGTCCTTCTCTGCCATTTTACCAAATACGCGAATTTGAGCTGCCTCAAATTCTGGTTTTAGGGTAATATATGGATTTTCCCAATCGCCCAAGACACCCAAAGACTTGAACCCTTTACGTTGCAAATCAACCTGTGTTAAAGCGTATTCTTGACACATTCTAAGATATGCTGCACGATCAAGCTCTTTACGCTTGATCCCTTTTTTGGTTAAAACTTGTTCAATTGGTAAGCCATGCGTATCCCAACCAGGTACATAGGGTGCACGAAATCCCGCCATATTTTTATAGCGCATGATCATATCTTTAGAAATTTTGTTTAAGGCATGACCGACATGGATATCTCCATTTGCATATGGAGGGCCATCATGTAAAATAAATGAAGGTTTACCCGCATTTTCTTTCAAGCGATTTTCATAGAGTTTCGCTTCATCCCAAGCCTCTTGCATTTTAGGTTCTTTGTTTGGTAGTCCTGCACGCATTGGGAATGCTGTTTTACCAAGATTTAAAGTATCTTTAATTTTCATAGTCAATTATGAGATGGCAGTTAACTGTCATCTCAAACCTCACTTTCATTTTTTATACAAATTGTTAATCACTCAGTATTGCTTGTCTTACCAGGTTATCTCGACGGCAACATCTCTTGTCTCAAATAAAAAAGTAATAAAAAAAGCTTTCCGAAAGGGACGAAAAGCCGTGGTACCACCCTAATTCACTTGTAAAAACAAGTCTCAGTGGTCCGATAAAGAAGACCAGTCTTTATAAAAGTATACCTGCATCACCTCTTTTATAACAGATGTTAACTAGAGATGGGTATAGACAAGTTGATCGTCCTAAACTGAGTGATTGCAAGGCTTACACCATCTCTTGCTCGCTGTAAATATCAGTTACGGACGCGGTCTTGTTTTATGCTTCAGAATCGTCTGATGTGTCACTGCTTGTCTTGCTTTCTGTACTTGTTGCTAAATTAGCATCCGTACTACTTTCAAGATTAGCTAACGCTTCTGTATTTTTTTCCTCATCCTGTAAGTCAAGTATCGCTGATACTTCGCTTACAGTCTGACTAATTTGGACAGTGTTACCTTCATGTGTCTCGATAATTTCTTTTAGCTTATCGACACCATCACCAATGTAAGTAGCTGTTGGCTTAAGAATTTCTTCCCATTCCCGAGATTTAATCCCTTCAAGTTGTGACTCTACCATCAAAGCCATGCGTTGGTGGTAGATTCTCATCTTACGTTTCAGTTCATCTGTTTCTTTTACCAAACGACGTGCGTCATCTGAAGCAGAATTAAGGATGACACCTGCTTCTTTTTTGGCAGACTCCAGAATATACTGTGCTTTTTGACCAGCTTCTCCTGTGATACCGTTTGCTTCATTAATTGCATGCTCTTTTAAATTATCAGCAGCACTCTGTGCAACGACGATTGATTTATTTAGAGAGTCTTTCATCCCTTCAAAAGATTCGACACGCTCACGTAAACTTTTTAGTTCACGCTCTTGGTCTTTTATCTTTTCAGAAAATCCATCATAATCTCTAATAATCAAATCAAGAAAATCATCTACGTCAGCCTTATTATAGCCACGCATTTTGGTTTCAAATGTTTTATTTTGAATATCTAAACTATTTAAACTCATCAGTTCACCTTTCCATCTATTGCCCTACTATTTTTGACTTGATATGATTTGGACTTCAATCCTAACCTTATCTTTTTTTGTCAAACCTAGGTTCTGACCTATCTTAACTCTACCTAATCCTCTAACACTAATGAGGTCTCCTGTCGTTAATTCAAAGTCATTCTGCATAATTTCTGTATAATTGACTTTTACTTTACTAGACTGTATTAACCCTTGTGCTAGACTACGAGATTTGTTGAAAATACTCGCTATCGCTTTGTCTATACGTAAACTTGACAGCATCACTACCTGATTTGTTGCTTGTTCTGGTAGCCTTATAAAGTCATTGGGTGATACTTCACTAATTTTGACACCACTTCGTGCAATCTTAGATACAGACTCCGTAAAAACCGATACCATTTTTTTACTCACACATACCTGTGCGAACGATTGATGTACTGATATATCACCAATCTTCAATCTATCCAGACCAGTTTCTCCAAGCAACGTCCCTAGTATCTGTGCATGTTTTAGCGTCACAAATTTACTAGCAAAGTCTATCTGTAAGCAAGCTAAATCAAAATCAAGTATATCTAGCTCATAATAACTAGGTGCTAAAATTAACTTGACATACTCGGTATCAACAATCGATGCACTCGTAAAGACTTGCAGGTCATCTTTATTATAACCATTCATCATTGTTTGCAGAATGAAATACTGCCTTGGATTTAAGAAATCTGTCACAACAATGCTATAAGTATCAGAGACTTTCTCCAGCCAATCGGTCACCTTATCAATAAAAACACGTTCACTAGGCCTAAAATGCTGATATATATCTTGAGACATCAGGCAATCATAAGCAACAAGCGTTGAATCGCATTCAAGGCAATGATTGCCACAACGATAGTGAAATCTAGTCCACCAAATTGGAGGGGTAACCGATCAAAGATAGATAAAAAAGGTCTCGACAGTTTCTCAATGATGCGGCCAACTTGACTATTGCGAATATCCGGTGCCCAGCTCATGAATGCATGAATAATTAAAATCCATTCATAAACTGTAATCAATTTATATAGAAAATAAAGTAGCATTAGAAAGCATCCATTCCTTCAAAATTTCGACCAGCAAGAATACTCATTTCTTTTTCAGCATCTACAGTCATACCATTTGGTGTCAATAAAAATATTTGTCCGCCAACATTTTGAATATCACCATCAATGGTGAAGACAACACCCGTTAGAAAGTCGATTGACCGACGTGCTTGTTGATCACCCATATTTTTAAAATTGACCAGTACACTTTCGCCATTACGAACAATTTTTGCTGACTCCATGATATTATCATAAGCAGCTGGTTCCTTAATTGCTATCGTTGGTATAATGCTTGACGTATTCACCTGACGTTGTTGTGTGGCTTGTCGCATATTCTGAGTAGCAGCCTCTGATTGACGAACTTGCTTTCGTTCCATTTTTACCTCTGTTTCTTGAGGTGAAGGGTTATTTACCGCCTGCATCTGCGGTTGAACTGGTGTTGGGTTTTGAACCACTTGCGGTCTCTGTCGATTAACCGTTCCCGCTTCATCCTCTTCACCTAAATTAAAATAATCTTTTGCTTTTTCAATGTAATCTTTGAATGCCATTAATTTTTACCTACTTACTCTAGTCATCTCTATTTTTTAGACAATATAGACCTATTGTCTATTTAAAAAATTCACTACCAATTCTGACAAAAGTAGCACCATGCTTAATTGCTTGCTGATAATCTTGACTCATCCCCATCGACAATTCTGTACATGGTATATTTGGTAATTTTTGACTGGCTATTGTTTCTTGTAACGTCTTTGCTTGTTCAAAGAAATCTGCCAGTTCTGCTTCTGTTGCGCCTAATGGCATCATCGTCATTAAACCAACAATTTCAATGTTAGTAAACCTTGAAAATTCTGGTAAGACTTGAGCTAACGCATCAGGCAATACCCCGTGCTTACTTGCTTCACCTGAAATATTGACTTGTAAGAAACATTTGATGGTATGATCAGCGCGCTTATCAATTTCTTGCGCTAATTTAACAGAATCTAGGGCATGGAAGTAATCAACTAAGTTGATGACGTCTTTAACCTTACGACGCTGTAATGTCCCAATCAAATGCCAATTAACTGATAATTCAGCCAACTGTTCATATTTGTCAAGGAATAATTCAACCCTATTTTCACCAATATCAGTTATACCTGCCAAAACAAGTTCTCGAGCTTTTTGCGCATCAACATATTTTGTAACACCGACAACAGTCGTCGGCTTATTTTTTTTTGATGTTGACTGTCCCTCAGCAAGACTGACCTTATTTAATACTGCTTGAACTTTTTCAATAAGTGTCATATTAACGCTTCAAAAATGGTGGGATATCTAAATCATCATTGTTTGCTGAAGTTGTTGTGCCACCAAATGTATTAACGCCTGACGTATTCGTCGACTCTGATGGTGTTTGACGAACTGAATTTTCCTTACGGATATCCCAGCTACCAAATGCTGATTCAGGTGCTGAACTTTCAGGTGTTGCTGTCTTTTGACGAGACCCAAAATTGTCTTTTGCAGCATCAATATTTGATGAGCCTAAAACACGGCGTCTAGGCTGTTCTGAAACAGGTGCACTCATCGTTTGACGAGGCATTGCTTTTTGAACGTCTTCCTCTGATACGCCAGTTGCAACAACAGTAACACGAATTTCATCTTGCAAGCTGTCATCAATTGATGTACCTAAGAGGATATTCACATCATTACCAGCAGCTTGGATGACAAGCTCTGATGCATCTTGTGCTTCTGTCAAGCTCATGTCCATACCACCTGTGACATTAAGCAAGACATTTTCAGCACCTTCGATGGTTGTCTCAAGCAATGGTGAGTAAATGGCTTTACGCGTTGCTTCGATGACACGGTCTTCACCACTAGCAACACCGATACCCATTAGTGCATCACCTTTATTTGCCATTACTGTTTTGACATCAGCAAAGTCTAGGTTAATCATACCAGGATTAGTAATTAAATCTGTTACACCTTGAACACCTTGACGTAAGACGTTATCAGCCTCTTGCAAGGCTTCTTTCAAAGGTGTTTTCTTATCGACAATTTCAAGTAAGTTATTATTTGAAATGATGAGTAGCGTGTCAACAGATGATTTTAAGAGTTCAATCCCCTCAGAGGCAAAGTAGCCACGTTTAGAGCCTTCAAAACCAAATGGACGTGTTACAACACCAACTGTCAAAGCACCTAACTCACGAGAGATTTGAGCAATGACAGGCGCAGCACCGGTACCAGTTCCGCCTCCCATACCAGCAGTGATGAAAACCATATCCGACCCTTGCAAGGCTTGCTCAATCGTCTCAGCTGATTCCTCAGCAGCTTTTTGGCCTACATCTGGTTTTGAACCTGCACCTAAGCCACGCGTCAATTTTGGTCCGAGTTGAATGACCGTATCCGCTTTTGATGCACGTAGTGCTTGAACATCAGTATTTGCGGCAATAAATTCAACACCTGAAACACCTTCTTCAACCATGCGGTTTACAGCATTACCACCTGCACCACCAACACCAATAACTTTAATTACAGCGCCTTGAGTGAGCGCTTCGTCAAATGAAAATTCCATTATTTTATATCTCCAAATTCATTTTTATCTCAATCAAACAAAACATGAGCCAACTACTTTTTTAAGTTGTCTCACCTTAATTTTGATTATAGCCAATCAATCAAACATACTACCGAAAAGGTTTCGGACTTTATCTACAAGACCTTCTTTAGGTTCTTTAGTTTGTTTAGGTACATTTGATTGTGATACTGGTACAGCATAACTTGTCTCATCTGCTGTTTGTACGAAATTATTTTCTGAAAACGATACGACAGGTTCACGATACGTTGCTTGCGTGTCAACAACTGGTTCACTGAATACAGCATTACCAGCTGCTGCTAGAGTCACAAGATTTTCAATTTCTGAGCGACTACCAACATAATCTACTATCGAGATGACTTGAGCAAATGTTGGGTTACGAAGTCCCATCTCATTTGGTACATATAATCTGACATTTGTACCAATAATTTCAGTTGCAAGTTCAGCAACACCTGGCATCGCCGCAGCACCACCAAGTAGGACAATGCCTCCCGGTAAATTTAAGCCACGAGACCGCTCCAAATCTTGACGAACGCGAGAAAAAATTTGTGTTAACCGTGCCTCAACAATTTCAGAAAGATAATATTCTGTAATTTCAAGAGGTTCCATATGGCCAACAACTGATACTGGGAATTTCTCCTCTTGACTTGCACGTGCAGTTGAGGCTTCTCCATAATTTAATTTCAAGCTATCTGCTTGATCAAGAGAGGTATTTAAGACTGTAGAGATGTCTTTAGTAATATAGTCTCCACCTTCAGGTATAATATGTGCAAACTGTAACTCTTGATCTCGAATTGCAAGTACGGTTGTTTGACCAGCACCAAGATCGATGACAACTGTGCCAAATTCACGTTCACCTTCAGTCAACACGTGGTGTGCTATAGCTAGCGGCGCAATGACGATATTGTCCACTATCAATCCTGCACGCTCAACTGCACGGCGGATGTTATGTACCAATGTCTTAGGTCCTGTGTAAACAAGCCCCTTCATTTCAAGACGAACACCAAACATCCCTCTCGGATCTGATATACCAGAGAAACCATCTACAGTGAACTCTTTGGGTTCAACCGCAATGATTTCACGTTCAGGCATCATCCCACGCATAAGCGCGCTAGAAACGACCTGGCTAATATCACTTTCAACAACTTCTTTTGATTCACTGTTGATTGTTACCATGCCTTGACACGCATCAACTTCAAGTCGATTAGCTGGAACAGCTACATTCAACCCTTTGATTTGGATGCCTGCGCGTTCTTCTGCAGCATTTACAGCTTTTCGAATTGCTTGAGATACCTTTTCGATATCAACAATTGTCCCATTTTTCAATCCGTCAGATTTTGCATTTCCGACACCAATTATATTCATTTCACCAGAGACATATTCAGCAACTAGCACTTTAATCGTGTTAGTTCCTATATCAAGTCCCGTATAAAGTCCACTTTTGGCCATTAAAGCGACTCCTTCCATTATCTATTCATCATTTTTAAAGTTTAATTGTATAAAAAGTCATCACACTGACCATCAGCATAAACACTCTTTTTCATTTTAACACAAAATCACAGCAAAACAAGATATTTACTGTGATTTCTGTAATTTATTAATAACTTTTTAGCTGCGTTTTATTTTCCCTATAGAGAAAATAGCAAGCGTTCCTGTCCCTGTATGTGTTGCAATTGTCGGTCCGAGTGGTGTCAAGATAACTTGCTGCACGACCTCCGACATCAATAATCTTGTTTTTACTGATTCCGCAAGATCCCGACTACCAGAATAGCCAATCACGACTTGTGGAAATCTATCATCAAATCCGTCAAGTGTCTTTTCAATCAATAAATTGATTGCTTTTTTCTTGCCTCTAATCTTGCCAACTTGACGTAGCTTACCATCTGGATCAACATCGATAATCGGCTTAATATTCACTAATGTCCCAACAGTTGCGGCCGTTTTTGAAATCCGTCCCCCTCTAGCCAAATGAAACAAATCATCTGCCATTACCCAACTACGCAAGCGAGGTGCTATCTCTTTTAGGCTGTCAACTAAATCAGCAACTGATTTCCCTTGATCACGGAGTTGAACAGCTTCTCTAACTAAATACCCTTCTCCTGACGCCGCTGCTAAGGTGTCAAAAATCGTAATTTTTGCTGCAGGCATCTCCTCTAAGAGCATACTTCTAGCCATCTTAGCACTTTGGAGCGTGCCTGAAAGACCAGATGAAAACCCAATGTAGAGTACGTCATCACCAGCTAAGACAACTGACTTAAACACTTCTAAAAACTGTCCAGCATTAATTTGAGAGGTGACTGGATTTTCGCCTTCAGCCATTTTTTCCAATAAAAAATCACTTGACAATCTGTTTGGTCCGATCGTTTGGTAGGTGATGTCGGCTAGCGTGACTGTCAACCCAAGCATGATGATATCATGTGAGCTGATATAGCTTTCTGATAAATCTGTCGTTGAATCTGTGACAATTTTATAAGTCATCGTCACTCCCTTCTGATTAGTTGACAAGGCCCTATTCATGTTCTCCTAGTTTAAACAGGAGCGATTTGAGATCTGATAGCTGTGTATCGTCCCAAGATGTCCGTGGTTTTTGTGTTGTCAGGACTTTATTGTGTCTTGTCAAATCTTGTTTTCTAAGGTTGACACGTTCTTCAAGTTCTCTTGCAGATACCCGCATCGCACCTTGAGAAAAAATCACCCATTGTTCCGCTAAGTCACTTGTCGCAACATAAACTGTCGTCAAGACATTTTGGCACTCTCCAGCAAGTTTTTCGATATAGGCATCTGCCGTTTCATCTTCTTCCGTGAAGATGACCATGACGTTATGGTGTGTAAACTTACTTGCCACACCTGGTACATATTGGGCATCAAAGACACAAATCACTTCGATCCCTTCAAATCCCGCATAATTTGATAACTTTGAAAGTAAAATATCCCTTGCTTGTTCTAGTTGATTATCTTGAAAAAGGCGATGGGTTTCTGTCCATGCCCCAATCATATTATATCCGTCAACAATTAACAGTTGTTTTTTCATAGCTAACCACTTCTGACTTATTTAAAATTTCGAGCCCACTCATACATGAGAATACCCGCAGCAACTCCGGCATTTAAACTCTGCACATGACCGACCATAGGGATTGTAATCATTTCGTCTACTTGTTTTTTTATATTTGGCGTGATGCCCGCGCCTTCAGCACCAATGATCAAGGCAAGCTTACCTTGCGTTTGCCATTTATGATGCGGTGTCCCATCCATGTCGGTACCAAAAATCCAAAATCCAGCATCTTTTAGTTTGTCTAGGGTCTGAGAAAGGTTGGTCACACGCGCAATCGGCATGTGATTCACTGCACCAGTCGACGTTTTGACGACAACTGGCGTTACCCCAACTGAACGATGCTTAGGGATGATAATTCCTGAAACACCTGTCGCATCAGCAGTTCTTAGGATGCTACCAAGATTATGTGGATCCGTTAAGCCATCGATAATGATTAACAGTGGATTGTCAAGTTCCTGAGTAATTGCTAGTAAATCAGACAATTCTTTATAGGCGTAGGCGCTTGTTTTCAATACAAACCCTTGATGTACACCCCCATCAGACATTTCCTTTAATTTGTCCTTACTTAAAAAAGAAATACCAACTTTTTTTTCACTAGCGAGTTCTTTTAACTTGTCAATATTTTTACCGCGTATGTCATCTTGGATGTATAATTTATTCCCTAGATTTTCCATAAGAGAATCTGTAACAGCATGCACACCATAAACTGTATCATTCGCTGGCGCTAGGTCATGCTGGTTGTCCTGGTTAACTTGATTATTTTTTTCGTGATTTTTTTTCATACTCTTATTATAGCAAATTTTTCCGAGACAGAGAAATCCACAATCCTATTCACCCCTTACAGTTCCGCTTCATTATACCTTTACTTACCACCTTCCTGAAAGCAGCATGACTTAGCTTAACTAAAAAAACCATCTACTGACGGTTTTTTACATAAAGTTTTGCGGTTCGTTATCGATGATGATACGTAATTTTTCATGTGCGCGATCCTGCGTCATCTCTAAAACTGAATTTAACACTGGCACCAAATTTGGTTCAAATCTATATTTAATCAAGAGTTGATAATGATATAGATTATGGGTCCTAGCAATCGGCTTGGGGATTGGCCCTAAAATCCGAGCATGTTCAGTGAGTTGCGCTGTTAAAAGCGACATGATTTCATAGGATGCTTTTACCGCTTCCTCTTCAAGTTGATGAGAAACAACCAGTTGCACCGTATAAAAGTAAGGTGGATAGTTGAGTTGCCGCCTAAATGCCATCTCTTGCTTATAGAATCCTTCATAATCATGCGTTTGCGCTAGCTTAATCGCATAGTGTTCAGGGTTAAAGGTCTGAATCAGGACTTCTCCTGCTTTTTCTGCGCGACCAGCACGACCTGCCACCTGCGTTAATAGCTGGAAAGTGCGTTCTGAAGATCTAAAATCAGGCAGATTGAGCGCTGTATCGGCATTGATGACACCCACCAGAGTAACGTTAGGAAAATCAAGACCCTTAGCAATCATCTGTGTCCCTAGTAATATGTCTGCTTCTCCTGCACCAAACCGGGATAGAATTTGCTCATGTGCACCTTTTTTCTTTGTTGTATCCACATCCATTCTTAAAATACGGGCACCAGGAATCAAGTCCTGTAATTCTTCTTCCACTTTTTGCGTCCCACTGCCATAATACCGAATTTGCTTACTTTGACAGTTTGGACAAGCATACGGTATAGCCGCTGTATGTCCACAATAATGACAGTTTAGCGTCTTAGTATCCATATGTAGTGTTAAGGAGATATCACAATTTGGACAATCAGGCACGTAGCCACAGTCCCGACACATAATAAACGAAGAATAGCCCCGTCGATTAAGCATCAACACAACCTGTTCCTGTCTAGCGATTTTTTCCGAAATTTTATCTAATAGCACTTTCGAGAAAGAGGCTGACTGGTCGTTTAAGTGCTTGCGCATATCCAAAATCCGAACTTCAGGAATCTTAGCTTGCGCATTAGCTCGGTGGCTAAGATGAAGTAACTGGTAGACTTCTTTTTGTGCACGTGCTCGTGTTTCTAGGCTTGGTGTTGCTGAGCCTAAAACTAGAGTAGCTTGCTGGTAGCCTGCACGCCAAATCGCAACATCTCTTGCATGATAGCGGGGATTGCTATCTTGTTTGTAACTCGTTTCATGTTCTTCATCAATAATAATCGTGCCAATATTTTTTAGTGGGACAAATATTGCTGATCGTGCACCAACAACAACTTTCGCTTTACCAGATACTATCTTCCGCCATTCATCATACTTTTCGCCATCCGACAATCCTGAATGCATAATCGCAACACGATCTCCGAATCTAGCGATAAAGCGATTGGTCATCAGCGGTGTTAATGATATTTCTGGCACTAACATAATCGCTGTTTTTCCTTGTGCAAGTGCATGGGCAATCACCTGTAGATAAACCTCTGTTTTACCAGACCCAGTAACTCCTTCTAATAGAAACGTACCACCTTTAGCTTGAACGATCGCCTCATATGCACGATTTTGTTCTGCATTTAGTTGCTTCTTCTCATCTGGTACCACCTGATCAAAGTAACCTTGTGAACGCGACACTTCCACTTCTGTAAGCCGTAAAATCCCTTGGGACACGAAAAACGTCACAACATCTCGAGAGAATGTCCCAAGCAGTTCTGAGTAAGTCCAAACCGTTTCTTCCGGATGCGTTTCTAGAAAAGCCTTCATAGCCAAGCGCTTTGTCGCACGCGATGTGATTGCCAAGTTCACCAGGGCAAGTTTATCAACTAATGACACGCGCTTTTCAGTTTTGATACTTGCTTTAGACTGCGCAACGTACCGCATGTTGATACGCCCTTCTCGGTGGTGTTTCATCATCACAGCCTGTTCTTTAGTGTCCAAGCTTGAGAAGTGAATCTCCTTTTTAGTAGCAAAATAGGTTTTAGCTACTTCCGAATCTGCTGTTGTCAGTACCTTATCATAAGAAGAATTAAGTAGATTAGGTAGCATGGCTTTGAGTATCGAGATTTTATAAGAGAAAACCGTTTGTCGCATATCATCTGCAAGGGCAAGCTGTTCGCTGTTGAGCACGGGTTCAAAATCCAACACTTCGGCAATTGCCTTTAATTCAGCTACATCAGATAACTCAGTTTCATCTGATGCATCTGAGAGCGCCACGATAAACCCTTGCATGAGCCGATTACTACGCCCGAAAGGTACATGCACCCGCATGCCAATTGCTACTAATTGCCTCAATTCCTCGGGTATCAGATAAGAAAAAGGCTTGTCAGTTTGCATGGTCGGAACATCAATAATAATCTTGGCGATTTGATAACACATCACAGCTCTCTTTCTATCCTAGCAAGTCAAGTCCCTAGTTTTTAAAACACTTGTATTTGCGACATAATCAGACACGTTTATTGTCATTCTTCCTATAGTTAGTTTACACAAAAAGCTGATCAAATTAAAGTAAAATGTGTAGCAACAAATATAGTACAATCAGAACGAACAAAACTCAGACAAAAAAACTGCCTAAGCAGTTTTTTCTTTACTCACCCTCAACAGCTTTAGCAATCGGTGCCTCTACTGTTTCGACAACTGGTGCTTTAGCAGCTTGAGGAACACCTTTATCTTTGCGTTGTTTGGCTTCTTCTTCAGCTTGCTCTTTTGCTATCTGCTCTTTAATTTTACGTTCTTCTTCAATCTTAAGTAGACGTTCTAATTCACGTTTTTCTTTTAATGCTGTTCGTTTTGCTTCTGGCGCTGGGTGAATCGTTACGTTGCCTTCTGCTAACTCTTCCAATGCTTGCAAAGTAGGTTTTACAGATGAAAATTTTTGTGTTGCAGCTTCCCCATCACGTAACTCATGTGCACGCTTTGCTTCTAAAACTACTAATGAATATTTTGAATCGACTTTGTCCAACAAGACGTCGATTGACGGTTTTAACATCATATTTTCTATTACCTCTTACTATTTAGAACTTGAATTCTAATCTTTAATACATGATCAAACAAGGTGATGCGACATCTTAGCTAACCTAATTAAAAGGGGAGCTAAGAGCTAGTCGGTACCTTTATCCAATATTATGCGCTGCAACGTCTACCATATTTTGATAGCGACCAATCACCCGGTCTACTCGAAAATGCTCTGCTTCAACTATTTTCTTGACGCGTTCCACCGCTAAGTGGACTTCGTCATTCACAACAGCGTAATCATACTCGCTCATGAGTTTGATTTCCTCACGCGCTTTCTCCATTCGCTCGTTGATCACAGCTAAACTGTCAGTCCCGCGACCACTCAGTCTACCGCGTAATTCATCTAAGTCTGGCGGTGTTAAAAAGATAAATACGCCATCAGGTACTTTTTCTTTGACTTGTAGCGCACCTTGCACTTCAATCTCAAGAAAAACATCTTTACCTTGGTCAAGCGTTTGATTGACATACTCTAGGGGCGTACCATAATAGTTACCGACATATTCGGCATATTCAAGCATTTGCCCAGATTTAATTTTCTCTTCAAACGCTTCTCGCGTCGTAAAGAAATAATCTTTTCCGTCTACTTCACCTGGCCGCTGTTGACGTGTCGTCATCGACACTGAATAGTCAAATTGGTGTTGGCTCGATTCGAAAATCGCTGCCCTTACTGTGCCTTTACCGACCCCTGAAGGGCCAGAAAAAACAATGAGTAATCCACGTTCTGGCATGTTCACGCTCTTTCTTTGCAGGATATCATAAAAAGGAGATGTCCTTTTCATAAATTTATGAGTTATTTTACCTATTTTAACACAATTTCTTTAATTTGAAAAGCTGCTTGACCAAAGTAATTATTATGTCACTAGATGGCCTAGCTATCTATATGACTCCTTTTAAAATCAGTAATCAGGCAACTATCTGAGTCAGCAAAATCAGTAAATAAAAACTTGGATTGATTCATTTAATCAGTCCAAGTTGTTACTTATTCAGTTATTTTGCGTAATCAATGACGCGTGTTTCACGTATCACTGTCACTTTGATATTTCCTGGATAGTCCATATCGTTTTCTATTTTTTCTTTGATGTCATGTGCCAACACCGTCATCTTATTATCCGATAACTTGGCTGGGTTTACCATAACGCGAATTTCACGTCCAGCCTGTAAGGCAAATGACGTTTCTACGCCTTCAAATCCGTTAGAAATTTCTTCCAGATTTTGCAATCGCTTGATATAGTTATCAATCGACTCACGACGCGCACCAGGTCGAGCAGCTGACAAAGCATCTGCTGCTGCAACTAGGATAGAGATGTTGTTTGTTGGTTCTGTATCACCATGGTGACTGGCAATCGCATTAATCACAACTGGGCTTTCCTTATACTTCTTAGCTAACTCAGTGCCAATTTCAACGTGACTACCTTCAATTTCGTGGTCTAGCGCCTTACCAATATCATGTAAGAATCCTGCACGTTTTGCAAGGGAGACATTTTCACCCATCTCACCAGCAAGATTTCCCGCAAGATTAGCGACCTCGATCGAGTGATTCAAGACATTTTGGCCATAAGACGTTCTAAAATGGAGACGTCCCATAATCTTCATCAGATCCGGATGTAAGGTATGCGCACCTACTTCAAACGCTGCCTGTTCGCCGTACTCTCTGATTTTTCGTTCTAGATCTTTACGATTCTTCTCGACTAATTCTTCTATACGTGCAGGATGAATACGACCATCTTGTACGAGTTGTTCCAAAGTCAATCTCGCGATTTCTCGACGAATTGGATCAAATCCAGATAAAATAACTGCCTCAGGCGTATCATCAATGATGACATCAATCCCAGTCAATGCTTCAAATGTTCGAATATTACGACCTTCACGACCGATAATCCGACCCTTCATACCATCATCTGGCAAAGTCACAACACTGACTGTTTGTTCACTTACAAAATCACCCGATACACGTTGCATGGCAAGTGTAATGATGTTTTTTGCTTTTTTATCAGCTTCTGCTGTTGCTTTTTCTTCACTAGCCCGAATCAATTGTGCCATTTCTTTCGATAATGACCCTTTAGTTTGGGTTAAAATAATTTCTTTTGCTTCATCATGACTTAAACTTGCAATACGTGCTAGTTCAGCGGCCTTTTCTGCTTCAATTTGCGATAATGCTTCTTCGCGCTTGCTGAGCGTGTTAGTTTTGTTTGATAGATTTTCTTCTTTTGAATCTAGAGATTGTTCTTTACGCGTCAACGTATCATCCTTACGATCAAGAATTTCTTCACGCTGTTTCAGACGTTTCTCTGATGCTTTTAACTCAGTCCGAGTTTCTATAAACTCATTTTCTATCGACTCACGACGTTTTTGGCCTTCTTCTTTTAATGCTAAAATCTTTTCTTTTTCAAGATTTTCAGATTCTTTCTTAAGAATTTCAGCCTCGACTTTCGCCTGTTTCGTGAGCTCATTCGCTTTGCGTTCAGCTTGTTCAATTAAGCTCTGACTATCTGCCTGGGCACTTTTTAATTGTACATTCCGAAATACAAAACCAATTCCTAATCCAATCAACAAGGCAATGATGCCAGCAATAAGTGCTCCAATCATTGTATTCCTCATTATTTTCTATTATCAAGTTCCACTAAAAGCAACGACTTGAACAATATAGCAAATCCAATAATTCATATCTCTTTCCAGTTACTTTTTTACCTTAGCAGTTCGCATAACGCATCTCTGATAAGGCAGAAATCGTCACTAAACTTTTCTATAAGTCTACTGTTCAAACAACAAACATACCACCTATTTGGCAACTTAGTATCACTGACCAACTTGATATAGCTTCTTTATTATTTACATTTGATATAGGTTATTTTCATCATACTTTTTTAAGGAAACTTAAAAAATTCGTGTACATCAGCTAAAGCCATGCACACGAATTAATTATATCATATTATCGCGTTTTTCACAAAAGCGCGCTTAAAATTTCTACTTTATCTAGTTTTTCCCATGGTAACTCGACATCTGTCCGACCAAAGTGGCCATAGGCAGCCGTTTGACGGTAGATTGGCCGTTTCAAATCAAGCATTTTGATGATACCAGCTGGACGAAGATCAAAGTTTTCTCTAATTGCACCAATTAGCAACTCATTTGATACTTTACCTGTCCCAAATGTGTCTACATGAATCGAGATAGGTTGGGCAACGCCTATTGCATAGCTTAATTGAATTTCAGCCTTTTCTGCGAGACCTGCGGCCACAATGTTTTTTGCAATATAGCGTGCTGCGTACGAAGCAGAACGGTCTACTTTTGTTGCATCCTTGCCTGAGAAGGCACCACCACCATGATGGGCATACCCACCATAAGTGTCCACGATAATTTTACGACCAGTCAAGCCAGAATCACCTTGAGGACCACCGATAACAAAACGGCCTGTTGGATTGATGAAATACTTGGTTTGATCATCTAACAACTCAGCAGGAATGACAACTTTAATCACTTTGTCGATCACATCGGCTTTGATTTGTTCGTTAGTTGCATCTGGTGCATGTTGGGTTGAAATCACGATGGTATCAATCCGTTTGGCAACATCATTTTCATCATATTCAACAGTCACTTGACTTTTCGCATCTGGACGAAGGTAAGCAATCTCACCTGTTTTACGCAAATCTGCTAGTCTTTTGACTAATTGATGTGATAGCGAAATCGCAAGCGGCATATATTCTGCAGTCTCTTTGTTGGCATAGCCAAACATCAACCCTTGGTCACCAGCTCCGATAAGATCAAGCGCATCTTGCTGGTCATTACCTCTGACTTCAATCGCTTCATTGACCCCTTGGGCAATATCTGCTGATTGTTCGACGATAGATGGATGAACACCGACTGTCTTATAGTCAAAGCCAAAACTCGCATCAGTATAGCCAATTTCTTTAATCGTCTGTCTGACGATTTCGTCGATATTGACATAAGCTGTTGTTGATATTTCACCAAATACATGGACAGATCCAGTATAAACAACTGTTTCTGCCGCGACGTGTGCATCTGGATCCTGTGTTAGAATCGCATCTAAAATCGCATCTGAAATTTGATCTGCAATCTTATCTGGATGTCCTTCTGACACACTCTCGCTTGTAAATAAGTTCTTCTCTGACATAATTTTTCCCCTACTTTTCTTTCTATTTAGGTTACAGGAAACGGCGCTATGGAAAGGTTAGCGCCACCTTCGGAAAGTAACAGTCCTATTCTACCACTTCATTGTGCATTTCGCCATCATTTCCGGATAATTCCATGATATAATTTAAACATGATAGACATTAACGATATTCTTGAAAAAAATCCCTGGCTAGTCAGTGCTTCTGCTGTCGAAAGCAGCGCATCAACTCAGCTTGACGCAAAAAACGACCTCGTCGATAAAAAATTATTTATCGCTGATATGCAGACCAATGCCCGTGGCCGTTTTGGCAGACAGTATCTCGCCTCTAAAGGCAACGGTATCTACATGTCACTTGTTCTCAACGTATCTGAGGAAGTCAAAAACTACACGATTTTAACAGCTGCTGCTATCGTGACTGCTATAGAAAAGCTAACAAATAAAAACCCTCAAATCAAATGGGTTAACGATATTTATCTCCACAATAAAAAAATAGCAGGTGTCCTAGTTGAATATCTGATATCTAGTCAACAAATTGTCATCGGCATCGGCTTAAACTTCAACAGTTTTGACTTGCCGATCGACTTAAGGGAAAAAGCTAGCTCACTATTTTCGGATGATGCTCCCACGATCACACGCAGTGACTTGATTGCAGAAATATGGGCTCAATTTGATAAACTAAGATCTGATGATGCCTTTTTCAACATTTACCACGCCCACTCCTTCATCCTTGGTAAAACCGTCGAATTCGAAGAAAATGGTCAGCTAATAAGTGGTACAGCAACAGATCTGACAGAAACAGGCGAGCTGATTGTCAACACTGGCGGCCTCATAAAAGTCCTCTCTTCTGGAGAGATTTCCTTAAAAAAATGGCTCTGAGCTTATCTTTCTCAGAGCTTTTTTTGTTATGCTCATCTGTTTCAGACAGGCTTAATTCTTGATATTTAATCTAATCCATTTGTCTGCTTTATAAGCAATGAACGCCTTACGCATCAAAAGAAGACTCCAAAATCCAGTCAAAAAAGATTGCCCTGTAAACAAAGCATCTGCAAAAAACCAGGCATAGATTATCGTACCAATACTAAATACATAAAATTGTTGTTTAATCATATACCTATAGTGTAACAAATTACAGAAATAATTCAATTCAAGCGTCCTCAAATCCTTTATTCGGCTCAGTAACGTTATAGCCTTTTTTATAGTGATACTTTGAGAAATCCCTAACAGCAGGTCAATCAAAAATGATGCAAGATTTTCACTTGCATCATTTTTTTATGCTGTCATTTCCTCTGCTTCCTTTTCGTCTTCCAGCCAATGCTCTAGGAGTTCTGCAAAGTTTTCATACATGATATGTTTTGTTTGTGCAATCTCAGCCCGATGAAATTCTTTATTGCCAATAAAAATTTCTGCAATCTTCTCTTGATTATGCCCAAGTTGCTTAAGTTTATAGACCATCTGTGCTTTGTTCATACATCGTCTCCTTTATTCTTAAACTGTTTTAGAAAGCGCTTACTATAGTTTTTATTATAACATAAAAACGCCCAAATGAGCGTTTAAAGTATGTCTATTAAATCCTTTGCGATGTTCTCTGGTTTTTTAGCTGACCCATAGCGCTTGACAACTTTACCTGACTTGTCTACAAGAAATTTTGTAAAATTCCATTTAATATCTGCGGTCAAGGCACCCGTTTTTTCACTTTTTAAGTAGGCATAGAGCGGATCAGCAGTTTGACCATTGACATCAATTTTTGCGAACTGAGGAAAGGTCGTATGATAACGTAACTCACAAAATTCAGCAATCTCTTCGGCGCTTCCTGGGGCTTGATCACCAAATTGATTACAAGGAAAATCTAAGATCGTAAAGCCTTGATCTTTATAGGTGTCATATAAGTCCTGTAATCCCTTATACTGCGGCGTAAAGCCACATCCGGTAGCCGTATTGACAATGAGGAGTGTTTGTCCCCTATATGCTGATAAGGAAATTTGCTCTCCCTTATTATCTTTCACTGTATAGTCATATATATTCATAACTACATTATACACCTATTTTGTTAGATCTATCCGTTTTGAAACTTGAACAACGATCACACTACCGATAAGTAAGGAAACTAACTCACCCAGGCCAGTGGTCAACCAAGTTAAAAAGAAGGGTAAATCCAGCATAATGCTAAGTTCTGCTGCAACTGTCACCATAGTCAATGAAAAGAAGATGGCAAAATAGAGAAATGCTTTATTTGTTAATCCACCCAATATGTCTTGCTGCATGTATCTTTTAAACAGATATACGCCCAATGTTACAAATAATAAGGTTGATAGACTACCGACAAAAACATCAACCAAGGTACTAGATATATAGTTTGAGATGACACAGCCTATGGTGACTGCCCAAATATATTTCTTATTGTAGAAGGCTAAAAAGTTAAATAACTCGGATAGCCGAAACTGAATCGCGCCAGAGCCAAGCGGCCCCAGGACAACTGTTACGATGACATAGAGCGCAGCAACAACTGCTATCTGAACCATGTCAATAACTTTAATTTTATTCAAATGAATCTCCTTTATCGCTCCCGCGATTTTAATATGCTCCGTCAAAGTGAGAAAGTACGAAGGGCTCGTTACAAGCAATATCTAGTATAGCAAATTCCCCTTAATAATGATATACTTTTTAACATGAAACATAGCCTTAAAAACATTGCAAGTCAGCAAGTCGTCACCTACCTTGTTGCTGGTGTTGGGACAACGATCATTTACTTTATCATCAAAATGTGCCTATTTTCTACTACAGAAAACGGCGTTATTTCTGAAATCGTCGCTCAAGGTATCTCTATCTTATTTGCTTTTTTTACAAATAAATTATGGGTATTTGAAAAAACATCAAATCGCTTCTTGCATGAATTTATCAAATTTGTTATCAGCAGACTACTTGTCCTTTTATTGTCGGTGATAGCAAATTGGTACTTTGTAGATAGGCATCCTCAGCTCTTAGTTAAGACCCTTTCCTTGAACTTGAAACAAAGCGTCTTTGTCCTCAGTCTATTTTTACAGGTGTTCACCATTATTTTGAATTATATTTTTTCAAAGTTTTTGATTTTCACAAAAAAATAAAGAAGATACAAAAAATCCGGCTCATCATGAGCTGGATTTTTCTTCATTTTTTTTACTATTGACACTCTTGATGATATCTACGATTTCCCCACGTCTTGTTTCAATCTTACTATTGCGTTTCAAATATACAGCATTTAAAATGGCACCGAATATCAAGACTTTGGCAATAAAGATGAACCAGAGCATGAGACCGAAGACAACTAAACTACCAACAATTTTAAAGTCTTGCATCGCCTCTGTTGTCCGACCAATATATTTACCAAACACATTCGTTAAAAATGTCAGGACAAAGGTCGAAAATAGTGCACCAGGCAGGACATATTTGAACTTACGAATCTTAACATTTGGCATGATAAAATAAAGCAAAGACAAGGCACAAAAAACAGTTAGCGCTACTGCTGGTATCGTCATATTATGTAATGCTGCATATAAGTGCTTATCAAATTGGATAGACCGATAGATACGCTCAAGCACCAGTTGCCCAAAAGTTGATAGGAAAACAGCAACAAATAGAAAAATAATGATCGCTAAACTAGCTAGAATTGAAAAGAAATGGCCGACTAGGAAATCCCTATGATCCTTGACACCATATGACTTATTCATGGCCATCTGCAGACTTGTCATGGCTTTTGAAAACGTCCAAAAAGCAGTGATGACTGAGACTGACAAGAGACCCGCACTCGGTCTTGATAAGATATTTTCAACGATGCTAGCAACCGTTGTGTACAGTTGGCTCGGTAAATTATCCTGCAACAAGCCTAGAATAACTGCTGTATCCAGATTTAGAAACGGGAGAATATTCCCAACAATCATGAGCAAGGGAAAAAGCGATAGCAGTAAGTAGTAAGCGACTGCAATACTGGATAAATTCATCTCGGCTGACTTGTAAAAAGCCAGAAAATAAGTCAGACGCTCAGATGCTAAAATTTTCTTGATTAACGCTTTCATACAAGTTTAGCCTCCTCCTGCTCCCCACGATTTAATAAGTACCTTCCTCGCCTTGGCTTGTCAAGATCACAGGCCCATTTTTAGTGATGACGAATTGATGCTCATATTGGCATGAAAGACTCCCATCAAGTGTAGTATAGCCACGCTCGTTTGACGGATGATCAATTTCCCAGTCTCCGGTATTGATCATTGGTTCGATGGTCAATACCATGCCTTCTCTTAGACGAAGACCTTTACCCGGCGTCCCATAATGAGGTACCATCGGCTCTTCATGCATTGTTGGTCCAACGCCATGCCCAACAAGATCTCGAACCACACCATAGCCAAAACTTTCAGCATAAGCTTGAATGGCATGCCCGATATCACCAATACGATTACCGACTTGTGCCATTTCGATACCACGATACAGACTTTCCTTAGTCACCGCCATGAGCTGCTTAATTTCATCAGATACGTCACCCACTGCATAAGCCCAGCAAGAGTCAGCAACTCCACCGGTAAAGTTATCGGCTAGCGCTTTCATGGCCATGCCATCGTCAAAATTCGCCCGACTCATGTCAATACCGCCACCTGTTCCGATGACCATATCTACTTTGATTAAGTCACCTGACTTAAGGATATGCCCCTTACGAGGAAAGCTGTGTGCCACCTCATCATTTAGGCAGCAACAAGTCGCATAAGGGTAGGGATTAACATTCCCTTCATCCACACCAATTTGGAGTGGAATTGCATTTTTTTCTTTACATACACGACGAACATACTGCTCAATATCCCACATATCAACGCCTGGCTTAATTATCTCACGTAATCCGATGTGAATACCTGCTAGTACGTCAGATGCATCTTGCATCATGGCAATTTCTCTTGGTGATTTTAATGTTATCATTTTTTATAAACTATCCTTCTGTTTTTTAGACTACTCTTATTTTAGCAAATTTACTATCGCTTTAATAGCGTTATTATCGGTAAATGTCTCTTTATTGTTGTAAAAGATAGCATTTTTTGACAACATGTCCTTATTGTGTCACTCTGGTATATAATTGCTGATAAATAGCAGAAAACAAGCAGAAAACTTGATTTTTTAGGTAAATTTGGTATAATTTCCTTAATATAAAATTAAAAATTGGAGATTATAATGGCTTTAGCTAAGATTGTATACGCAAGTATGACTGGGAATACAGAAGAGATCGCTGATGTTGTAGCGGAAAAACTTGAAGCACTCGGTCTAGAAGTTGATATAGATGAGTGTACAACTGTTGATGCATCTGACTTTCAAGAAGCCGACGTCGTAATCGTTGCATCTTATACTTACGGTGATGGTGAGTTACCTGATGAGATTGTTGATTTTTACGACGACTTACAAGATTTAGACCTAACAGGTAAAATCTTTGGTGTTGTTGGTTCAGGTGATACATTCTACGATGAGTTCTGTAAATCAGTAGATGACTTTGAAGCTGCGTTTGCAAAAACATCAGCAACAAAAGGCGCTGATAGTGTCAAAGTTGACCTTGCTGCCGAAGAAGCTGATATCACTAAACTAGAAGCTTTCGCTGAAGCATTAGCTGCTAAAGTTAACTAATATCAAAATATGAACATGAGGTAGCTAGATTAGCTACCTCTTTTTTATATGTTTGAGAAATATAACAGACTAGTAAAAAATGTGCTTGCATCTTCGTGCAAACACAATTTTTACTTAATTCGAAGGAGCAGTGCATTGATTGCCACAATCACAGTACTTAATGACATCAAAACTGCACCAAATGCAGGACTAAGTACGATACCAGCAAACGCAAGGACTCCAGCTGCTAGCGGGATTGCAACAAGATTATATCCTGCCCCCCACCAAAGATTCTGTTTCATTTTTGATGTCGTATGTCGTGCCAGCTTTAAAAATTGAACACTATCATTAGGATTACTTTTGACTAGCACAACATCAGCAGCGTCAACTGCGATATCAGTACCTGCCCCTATGGCAATACCAATATCAGCTCGGACGAGACTAGGTGCATCATTAATCCCATCCCCAACCATCATAACAGGCTTACCTTGTTCTTGATATTGACGGATGATCGCCTCTTTATCCTCTGGTTTTAATGCTGCTTTGAAGGTGTCAATCCCGAGTAAATCAGCCACCCTTTTAGTAGCGCTTTTGTTATCCCCTGTCAACATAATAGGCTCAATAGCCATTTTCTTAAACTGCGTGATAGCTTGTTTGGCTTCGGGCTTGATTTGATCACCCTGCACAACAAGACCAACTAGCTGGTCGTCAACAAGTAATAAACTCATTGAATTGCCTTGATTCTCAACTTCTTTAATCAATGCTTGATCATAAGCAATATGTGTTTCCTTGAGATATCTTAGATTCACAAGCTTCACTCCCTTACCATCCAAAGTAGCCGAGATCCCAGTGCCAGCAATATTTTTCAAGTTCTCTGCTTTTGGTATAGACATCCCCAACGCTTTTGCCTGCTCAACTATACTAAAAGCAAGTGGGTGTGTACTACTTTGTTCTAAGGCAGCCATCATCTCAAGTACTACGTCATCGCTATATCTCTTATCAAGACTTTGGTAATTTATCACGGTAAAGTTACCATCAGTTAACGTCCCAGTTTTATCCATCATAACAACCCTGATTTTGGGCGCCTGCTCAAGCGCCTTGCGATTTTTAAGCAACAATCCATTTTGTGCAGCTAGTGATGTTGAGCGAGCAGTTACCAATGGGATGGCCAAACCAAGTGCATGCGGACAAGCAATGATCAATACCGTGACCATTCTCTCTAATGCTACATTTGCATTTTGGGTAATCAATAGCCAGGCAAGAAAAGTGATCAAGCTAACAAAAACGGCGATGTAGAAGAGATATTTTGCCACCCTATCTGATAGGGACTCAATTTTTGATTTATCACCTTGTGCATCCTGGACTAATTTGATGACTTGTGATAAATAACCTGATGCTCCGGTTGCAGTCACCTCAACGCTAATCGTTCCTGACCCATTCACAGAACCACCAATCACCTGACTACCAACAGATTTACTGACTAATTTCGCTTCTCCTGTAATCATTGATTCATTAATCGTTGTCTCACCAGAGATGACAATACCATCAGTCGGTACCTTATCGCCCGCTGAAACTAATACCTTTTGGCCCTTTGTCACTTTAGCCAAAGCAACAGTTGATAGGTTCTCTTTATCATCAATTAGTTTCGCTTCATTTGGTAGTAGTTCCGCAATTTTTTGAACGGCATTTCCTGCTTTTGCAACTGCATGCATCTCTATCCAATGTCCTAAAAGCATAATCACAATCAGGCTAGCAAGTTCCCAGAAAAAATCCATGACGTGTTCACCGTGCGCCAATATAGTGTTTTGAATGAAGGCATATACACTATAAAAATATGAGACCGAAATACCAAGGGCAATTAATGTCATCATCGCTGGATTTTTCATCGACAATTCCATTTTTGCACCAGATAAAAAGGGCATCCCACCATAAAAATAGAGTAGCGTTGCCAGCCCTAAAACAAGCCATTCAGACCCATTAAACTGGAAAGAAAAAGGTAAGTCAATCCCCATCATTGGTGACAACAATAAAATGGGTATGGCCAAAATAAGAGAGATGAAAAATTTCTGTTTCAAATTCCCCATATGCATCATGGCGTGATCCATTTCACCATGCATCTCTTTGGTATCATGCACCATCTGGTCGTGCGTCATCTCCATGTCCATATGGTGCATCTGACCACTATGGTGGTGTCCACCATGACCATGTTGATCTGGTATGTGATTCTTTTCTTCTTGCGTTTTCATTTCTACCTCCCTTAATTACTGGCATGTTAGGTTGCCTTATAATTAAAGTTTACAACTGTAAACTTTAATTGTCAACTATTTTATATGACAAAAGAAGTTATGTAGTCGGCAAATACAAAAAAAGCCCCCAAAAAGGGGGACTTTCAAATAACCTAATGATTAGAAGTTTGGATCTACTTTGATACCAGGACCAAATGTAGTTGTAACTGTCAAGCTTTCGATGTAAGTTCCTTTAGCAGTTGCTGGTTTAGCAGCAGTGATAACTGAGTTAATCGCTTTAAAGTTTTCAACTAATTTTTCAGCTGAGAATGATACTTTACCAATTGCAACGTGAACGATACCAGCTTTTTCAGCACGGTAAGTTACTTTACCAGCTTTGATTTCTTCAATCGCTTTAGTAACATCCATCGTTACAGTACCAGTTTTAGGGTTAGGCATGAGGTTACGAGGTCCAAGAACACGACCAAGACGACCTACAACAGCCATCATGTCTGGCGTTGCAACTACAACGTCAAAGTCAAACCAACCACCGTTGATTTTTTCAACGTATTCCATTTCGCCAACATAGTCAGCACCAGCAGCTTTAGCTTCTTCAGCTTTTTCGCCTTTAGCAAAAACTAAAACTTTAGCTGTTTTACCAGTTCCGTTAGGCAATACCATTGCGCCACGGATTTGTTGGTCAGCTTTTTTAACGTCGATGTTAAGGTTGTAAGCAACCTCAACTGTTGCGTCGAATTTAGCAAAGTTAGTTTCTTGTGCTAACGCGATTGCTTCTTCAGCTGTATATACTTTTGTTGCTTCTACTTTTTCTAAAGCAGCACGCAATTGTTTGCTTTTTTTAGCCATTATTCTTTCTCCTTGTGGTATTAACGGTTGCAAGCAACCTTCCACCGCTTCATCTTATGTCGATCGGGTGGTTTTTAAGTATTCAGACCTAAATCTGAACATGTCATTTTTAAGCTGGTCGGTCAAGCAAAACAATAGGTTCGCCTAACGCTAGCAATAAAAATTAACCTTCGACAGTGAATCCCATAGAACGTGCTGTTCCTTCGATCATGCGCATTGCAGATTCGACAGATGACGCGTTAAGGTCTTCCATTTTTGTTTCAGCGATTTGTTGTACTTGTGCTTTGGTAACAGTTGCCACTTTAACAGTGTTTGGTGTACCAGAACC
Organism: Pseudolactococcus piscium; assembly: GCF_002441695.1. Taxonomy (GTDB): domain Bacteria; phylum Bacillota; class Bacilli; order Lactobacillales; family Streptococcaceae; genus Pseudolactococcus; species Pseudolactococcus piscium. The sequence continues at coordinate 10,888 of NZ_JXJW01000013.1, read as the reverse complement.
TTTTTCAACGCCTGCTGCTTTTTTAAGTAAAATAGCTGCAGGAGGTGTTTTAGTAACGAAAGTAAATGATTTATCTTCATATACTGAGATAACAACTGGGATGATCATACCAGCTTGGTCAGCTGTACGCGCATTAAATTCTTTTGTGAAGCCCATGATGTTAACACCAGCTTGACCAAGTGCTGGTCCTACTGGTGGAGCTGGTGTTGCTTTTCCGGCTGGAATTTGCAATTTAACGATATTTTGTACTTCTTTAGCCACGATAATTTCCTCCTATTAATGATTTCTTACGAAATCTCTTCTCGTGATGTGGTTTAATGGGCGGATGCCCTCCCACGCAGTATACCTTTATTTCAAGCATACCGTATTATTATACTGCTATCAAGACCATTTGTCAAGTGACTTTTTTACTAGGCTTTTTTAGCCTAACCCTTTGCTATCTGCTATTATTTTCTCAACCATTTCTGCTGCTGAGCTATGCTGATTGAAAATCACTTCGTTTTCAATCCCTAAGTAATCTTTTTCAACCCACCAGCGCCGCATCACATCTGCTCCCCACTGCTGACTTTTTTCTCTGGTCTGATGTCTACGAACGGTTTCATCAAAGGGAATATCTAAATAATAAGCTGTCATATCAGCGCCATAGGCTGCTAGTAGCTGCCGCAACATATTTTCATAGATAGCTGTATTTAATATCCCCTCAATGATAACGAGGCTTACCTTCCCCTTGACAAACAGGGCAATATGCGCCATCAAGTCAGGCGTTAAATTACCAACTCTATCTTTGACATTTAACATGCCTAGCCGAATCTCGTCCTGAGGGATGAGCATGACCTCCCCTCGTTCAAAATAAGCACGAACTTGCTTGGCAATCGTTGATTTGCCACTCGCAGAGTTTCCACGTATCACGATTAACTTAGTTTTCAAAACAGACCTCTTCCTTAAATTGGTAGACCTGATTATACCACTTTTTGATGTTGAGATCTATCTACTAACAGGACATGATAAAAAAATTTACGGATAAGGTCTCGCTTAAGCAAGAAAAAAGAGCTGCATGATTTAACTGTATCACAAATAAAGGGTGAGGATACTCTAGCGCTTTCCTGTCCGCTACATGTTTTGTTTTACTAAAGACACTATCTATTTTCAGATAGCCTAGTAACCCTGTCTTTTTACAAGTCCACTTCTCGTTTCATTCTAAGCATGGCAAGCTTTTGCCACCCCATTAGCAGTAACATACCACCAAACAAACCTGTTAGAAACACTAGAGTTGACCGATAATCTCTTTTTTGACTATCATTCTGTGCTTTTTTCTCTGGCGTCATATTTTTGGCTACAATTGGCTTGACAAAGAAATCATAGATTGCAGTCGTATCTACGCCTACTGTTCTAGTATTGGCCAATACTTTCGAAAAATTTGTATAGTAATTTTTGATTGCATCCAAGTCATATAGCCCTGTATCTGCTAAATAAGTCGTATTATGCAATACTTTTTGAGCATCGGCTTGCGTTGTATTAGCAGAAACAAGTAACCGTTCAAACTCACTTGAATTATCCTGAACTGACTGCGCATTTTCTACAATACTTTGACTCGCTTCATTGCTGCTCGTAATTAATGCATTAAGTTGGTCATTAAGCTCATTCGCATTATTAACGTATAGCGCAGACCCATCAAAATTAGGCCCATCAACATTTTTCAGCTCAAGTAAGCTTGCTTCTTTTACTTCCCAACTACTATAGATGTTATCGATACTAGATAGGGTATCTGTATGCCAAAATTCATACTGTTGGTAATTTGTATCGATCAAATGAGTCATTTGGTCATACCAATCTTGAAGTGACTGCAGAGTTGTTGGGAAATAGTCTTCAGGAAGTTTAACAGCCAAACTTAGTTGATCTTTTTCTAGCGATTCGACTACACTATCTATTTGTTTTATGAGCGCTATCACTTGCTTTATTTTCTGCTTACCTTGCTTACGAAACGCAGCAACATCTTTTTTACTTAACTTATCGGGTATGCCAGCCACAGTGATATTACCATAAATATTGAAAATCGAATCATCTGTGAAATTTTCAAACTCCTCCTTGCTTTTCACATCAGACAAGTCTGTATAGGGTTTTTCCGGATCTGCATAGAAAGTACCGATTAGATTAGCGGTCAGGTCTATTTTATTGAACAGATTAGTCAATTTGTCAAACTGTTCAAGTCCGACATACTTAGCATAGTTCGTTAACTTACCTCTTGGTCCAAAAATAAAGGTCAACATTGCGCTATAAATCGGGGTATCATTTTGTGAATTTTTCCAAGTCACATCAAAACTTTTAGTGTTCTCCCCATCAAGCGTTACGATTAACGTAATCGTATAGTCGACACTATCGTCAGACCTATTGTCAAGTACAAGTTCCCTATCTCCCTTAACCTGTCGAGTATACCTTGATTTACTTTTACCATTCTCTTTTTTAGATTTTTCAGGATCTGCCGGATCTACCGGATCTACCGGATCTACCGGGTCTACCGGGTCTACCGGGTCTACCGGGTCTGCCGGGTCTGCCGGGTCTGCCGGGTCTACCGGGTCTACTGGGTCTACTGGGTCTACTGGGTCTACTGGATCTACTGGATCTACTGGATCTACTGGATCTACTGGATCTACTGGGTCTACTGGGTCTACTGGGTCTACTGGGTCTACTGGGCCTACTGGGCCTACTGGGCCTACTGGCGTCCTACCTGTTTCCTCGATCGTAACATCTGATATTGAGCTCGAGAGGGCATTAGATGTATATATTGTCTGAGGTGGCACTTTTACAGTTATTTTTTGTGTCATTGTATGCTTAACTACATCATCTTCACCTGGCATTTCAGCAAGGACAACCTGACCAGGCGTTAACTCATAAGCAGTTGCATAATTTTGAATGACGTTTAGTGCATTTTCATAGCTTGTCTTTGTTTCAGGACTAATAGACCCATTCGCCAAAAGTGTCTGTAATTTATAATCTGAAGCATTCACAGAAATTTGGCTAACCAATTTTTGAATTGATTTTACCGCTTTTTTATCCTCAGTTAACGGTAAATTAGCTTCCTTTACAAACGACGTTTTAATTTTATTTGCTAAAGCTTTTCGAGCAAAATCAGATGTCATTGATTTTTTAACCTGCTCATGATAATTATCATAATTATCTTTAGTGATCGATAGATCAGCAGAAAAGAACTGGGCATAAAGCTCTTTTTCAACAGTTAAAAGTGCATCACGTTTACTTGCCAACTTACCGATTTGAGTAGACACATCTTGCTGCGTTTCCTCAGTCGTCTTGTTATACGTTTTCACCTTATTTTCTAACTGACTAAAACTTGCCTTATATGCTTCAAAGGGCTCGTCACTCTTACTATCTCGTTTCAGTGGACTAAGTAAAGTAACGCGATCTACAAAGTTAGTATTTTGACTTGTAAACTGTGAAAAGTAGTATGCTTGATTTTCTTTGGCTTGACTCTCAATTCCTTGATTCGCATTCAATACATTTTGATTCCCAATTTGCCTTTGTAAGTCAAAATAATCATTAACATATGATCCCTGTTTAGTAAAGCTATCACTTGTTTGCAAAAGCCTTTTCGTCGTCATATCCGTGAAATTATTAAGCGTTGAGATAGTCGCTTGATTCACGTTTTTTAGACCATCTGCTCCAGAAATAAGCAGATTATAATTAGGGATGCTATCAGTAAATGGCATTTTTACTTGACCGATTAAGTTGGTCACAAGTTTTGTATTTTTACCAATGACACTGTCCATACTATTTTCCGCTTCAGCAACGTTGCCTGCAATACTTGCATAATACATTTTGACAATATCTTGATTAAACGCATATAAAATAGACGCAACCTTATTGCCCAAAACGGTATCAAGTAAGTCATCTGATTGGTGTTGAACCTTGTAATCCACCTTGGTTTGCGTTGGGGAAATTTCCTGTAAGGATAATAGATCACGTGAAAAAGACTGTGGTAGATAAATAATCGCATCCACAGCATTTTCCTTATACGCTCGGTCTGCGACTGAACGGGATACCACTTGCCAGTTGTAACGCTTGTCATTAGACACTGAGTCAACAAAACTTTTTCCCAGATTATAAGTTACTTGATTAAAAGGCACTGGAAAATCTTCGTTGACAAGCGCAATCGTTGGCCTTGAGAGCTTCTTTTTTACCGCCGCTGACTTTTGATTGATCATGATCAATGTCCCAACCAAAGCAATAACTGCTAACACCAAAATAGTCATGACAATATTTTGAAGTCGTGCCAACTTTTCGGCTAATTTATAGTAATCCCGCATTCTGCTACTTTCCTTTACTTCTGTTCCACCATGTTGCGCATGACATGACGTGCTGTCACAATTCTTAAATGATCATAAACATCACTTTTGAGACATCGTATTTTTCAACGCCAATTAACAGCCTCAATTTTAAAAAGGCGCATGTGACAAATGATACTAAATGTCTTATGGGTCGATAGGTAATCGATCCTACCGATAGACTAACGCTAATCTGCCAAATCACGAATTGAGGCAAAAAGATCTTCTTCTTCAACTGCTTCTAGCGCTGTAGCTTGTTTAACACCGTCATCAATATCTTTTTTCGCTTCAATTTCAGAGTTACGTCGCTCGATTGCGGCATCAATATAGCTTATAAAAAGCGTGTCATCATCATCAGTAAATCCATGAAACATGACTTTTGAAATTTGCTCCTCATTAAAATACACCAAAGAGTCTTCAATTAATCCTTGTGGATAGAGGAACGCACCATAATCATAATAATTTTCCTCCACCAACATCCCACGTGTAATAATTATTAGTTTTTGTGTTGTTTGTTTTAGAACAATGATACTTCCCAAAGGAAGAAATGTCGTTTTGTTTGTCATTTGTTTGACCTCTATCTTTCGTCATGTAACGCAATTATTTTTTGAAGTTTAGCTGAGTAATACTTATGGGGAAGTGTTCTCGCTAGATACCAGCCTAAAAGAATAGGACCCACTAACCAAATTACCACATTAAGTAAAGGGAACGGCGTATTCCCACCTTTCCAATTATCGATAGTTGTACCAGCTACACTAATCAACACAAATAGAACCACAGTATAGGCTACATAAACAGATATAATGCCACCAAATGGTGGAATAGAAAGTAAATCTGTCTCCATTTTCACTTGTTCAGAGTGCAACACATCTTTTCTCGCACGTTGGTACCCTTTCAAATGCATATACCATGTACCAAATAAAAATAGCAAGGCACCTAAAGATAAAATTGATGTTGCTTTTAACTCAAAGGTACTTTTCCAAGCAGATGATATAATCACAGTTGCTGCTAAAATCTCTATTAGCATATAAACTAATCCTATAACTGAAATCGCAATACACAGTGTAAAATTATCTTCACTATATCTATTCACAATTTTTGGCAGATAGAAAGTAAACAGAATGCCTATTACCAAGGAGAATAACCCTACATATAAACTAGATAGCAGTGAGGGATTACCATCATATAAAAACAAAATCAAAACACTCATTACCTACCTCCCATAGCCAAATACGGGTTGTGTAAATCGACCTGATAATTTTGTTAACCCAACTAATCTCTTAGCCGTTGGGTTATCCGATGCATTATCTTCAAAGACCGTATCATGAATGTATTCAGCCAAATTCAATTTGTATCTATTAGTTTCTTTTCCCATTTTTTTTAACCTTTATTTCTTCGTTATGTAACGCAATTATTTTTTCAATCTTAGCTGAGTAGTACATACGAGGTAATGTGAGTGATAAATACCAAACTAAAATAGTTGGAATTATAAGCGAGATAATTATATTAATAATAGGAAATGGTGTAATAGTTAATTTAATTTTATCTGTTGTTGGCCCAACAAATATTATCATTAAACCCATTAAAACAGTAAATGAAGAGTAAATAGCAACAATCTTACCGAATGGTGTTGCATCTAATAGTGTTTTCCCGTCAATCATTTGATCATATAATACATCTTTTTTTTTGACAAAATAATAAGCCTGAAAATACATATACCATGTTCCTAATAGAAATACTAATGTTGCTAAAGTCATAATCATTGTTGATTTAGGTATAAAATCACTTTTCCATATAAGTGATATGGATATTGAACTAGAAAAAGCTTCTACCATCATATATATAACTAATAAAAGGACGAATACATCGATTATAAAATTATCTTCAACTTGCTTTTGTATCACTTTAGACAAAACGAAAGTAACAATGATACCTACAAATAAAGAGAAAACACTTGATAAAACCTCTAATTTTAAAGGTGCTGATCCCTCATATAAATAAGTAATGAATATACTCATTCTCTATTACCTCCCATAGCCAAATACGGGTTGTGCAAATCGACCCGATAATTTTGTTAACCCAACTAATTTCTTAGCCGTTGCTTTATCCGATGCATTATCTTCAAAAACTGCTTCATAAATAGGATCAAGAACCATATTGCTAGCCATCTTTTTAGCAGTGCTATCTACTGTTGCCTGACCGTAGGCTAAGGTAATTTGTTTTACCGCGAATTTATCTAGTTTTGCACCTTCCGCTAGATGAGGTAACAGTTGTGAGGTTAAAACATTCTTATTATGACTCATGACACTTACTGCTTTAGACATCGGATTGCCAAAAACAATCTCAGACCCACTAAAAGCGGTTTTGAAAATCGGTTTCACTTGACCAATCGTTCCTTTTGCGACACCTGCATTTACAAGTTTGCCATAAGCTGCACCACTGCCTACGACTCCTGCTAAAATACTTGTCCCAGTCCATATTGTTTTTGCAGTATTTTCATTTAGCCCCACATCTTTTAAATACCCTACTACATAATTTGTTGTATTCCCTGTATTAATTTGCCTAACATCTGACGCAATATCGACTGCTGCTGGCAAGGATGAAATGATCAGCGCTGCCGCAAGCGGTGCACCTGCGCCACCTGTTGCAACCGTGATTAATGCACCAGTCAATAGGAAAAAAACATCTCTCCCCAAGTTGTCCCAGCCCTTTTTTTTCGCTGCGGCCTTTTGTATCTTTATTTGATCTGCCTTATAAGCCTTGCCTATGCTCTGCCAATTCTCCTGAAACGCTTTTTGATTAGCCTTATTACTGGCCGACTGGGCATTACTCTTAAAGGCATTTAGAAAATCAGGTGTCATTAATGCATTAAAACTACCTGGACTATAGGCATAACCTCGAGGTACCTTCACTGTCTGTTTTATGAGAGATTTCGTTCGTGCGATGAGATCCTGGACTTGATCAAATCCTGGGTCATGTTGTTCATAGGTCTCCCACTTCTCTTTCAGCTTTTGCGCTATTTCTTTCATCTGATCCATCTCTGTTGCGACACGACCAAGCCGATTGCCTCCTGCACCACCTAGCCAGACAAGATCATCTACTTCGCTTGAAATCGCTTTTAGTTGTCTCTCCAATTTAGTAAAATCAGATCGATGAGCCGTTAACTGACGGACATGTGCATCCAAGTCTTCTTTTACAAGTTTAAAATTACGGTTACTATCTACTGCTAAATAACCTTTAACATATTTCCCTAAAGCCATTTGGTAATTGTTCAGAGCCAATTGCAAGGCTTGAATTAATGTCAGATGCACTTCTCCAATATAAGCTTTCATGCCGTCTGCTGCTTTACCTTTAATCGTATTCGTCCTGATCAATAGATTAAGGGCTTGATTCAACTCTCCCAAAGGTTCAGTCCTATTCCTCAAACCACTTGATATCCTTATGGCAAGGTCAGTTAACGCATCATAATAAAGTTCATCGTTTCTCATTTACTCCCCTCCCTATCTGTTTGCTGAATATTGACACCAACTTGTCTGAATTCCTGTAAATCTTTCTCTACCATTTCACCGTAAGCAGAAATTAATCTAGATAAGTCATCATAAATCTGAAAAATGGTTTGGATATGAGCCACTTTTAGATGAGACGTGCTTGTATTTAAGCCATTTTTTACACCCGATACTTTAGCAGTTATCTTACCAACTTGCATCGTTAGCGTTTCATATCCTTTACTATCTAATGTCTGTTTTGTCATCCTAACCCTCCTATGAAAATGTCACAATGGCTAAAGCTTGTACTTTTTTACCTGGGTCATCGATTGACCAAGCAAGCCTATACATTTTTCTTCTACAAATCGAGATTACTTCTTCTATTTCGGGGGCTACCATTCTCAATTGTTTTGATGCGTGTTGGTAGTGTTCATTAAACTGACTGCTTTTTACTTTACCAGACCAATTCTTACTGCCCGCAGCATTAAACTGGGTGAAATTTAAACCATAAACCGAATACACTAGTTTCTTCAACCTGTTTATAGTCCGATTCAATCGTCTAATCTGATTAATTTTTTGCGAATCACTCATAGCTAGTTTCCTTTCTTGATACCATGCACATGTCTAACTTTTAATTTTATGGCTTACTGATTTTTTATATTTCTGTTTAAGTTCATAAAAGGGATCATACGGATGTTCACTTTTCTTTGGGACATCAGTCGTTTTAGTACTCACAAGTAAACTGGGTTCCTTTTCACGTGCATTTGTATCTTCAGTAGTCATGGACACCTGTTTTTTTTGAGGTGCATCTACTATTTTTTTAATCTGCTCTTTAGTAAATGCCATGTCCAACTCATCTTCATATCCTTGATGAACAACTTCAGTTATTATATCTGTTGAGATAATCATCGTTTTATACTGACTATTTTGTCCATAAGGATGTGGAATACCTGCATATCCCGACACGATCTCACCCTTTTTTTCTGAAACCCACGAGAAATAATGATGTAATAGCTATCATCATTTATAATTTTTACAGCTGTCCCCAATGGGAGAAGCTGTGATTTTTTATCAGACATCATCTAAACCTTCTTCTAATTTTGGTAGCTTGATTTTATCATAGGCTGAACCACCTCTTAAAACAAAATAGCATGCTTGATTATCAAACTCAGGCTCACTTGATAATCCTGAGCCTTTGATCAATGCACTATCATAAATTCTTGACCCAATCAATCCGCTAAATTTTAACTGTCTAATGGCTTTTGGCACATCATCAAAACTTTTAGAGATATACTCATGTGGGCCGAAGATTATTATATCTAAGCCAGCTTTATACGTATTTTTAAGTAAAACCATAAAATCACTCGCTGAAATAGCCGTCTTTTTGATGAAATCTTGTATATTCGAAATGACTAGAATAACACTTTCCCCTACCTCATGTCTTTTAAGCAACTGTCCATAACCTACCATGCCTTTTATGATTTCTCTGGCTTCATTTTTATCTGTAATGACTGTAACATTCTGAGATAGAGTAGTCTGATCTATAGTCTCTTCAAAACTTTCGTTAAAGTCTATTAGCAATACCTCTGTTTGCACTTTTGAAATTTGTCTCAGTAAAAGTTGTTGAAACAGACTGTTTTGATTGTCATCCATCGGTGCAAATAGAAAATATGGCTGCCGACCTGGGATAAAGCCAAGACTATCGGTTGTTTCATAGGACATGCCTAATGGCAGTTTTTGTTCATTTTGCCACTGAATGACTTGTGATAATCTATCAAACCCCTCAATTGTCAACTCCGCCGGTACCATCGGAATCTTAGCGGGTCGCGGTCCTGTCCAGTTCTGGTTTAATTGGGCGACTGCCTGTTCAAGATTAGCGAGTAGGTCAGAATCATTTTTACCAGCGACTGGCAGATAAAACTGGATAGCGGTAGGTAGTTCACGCATAACTTGACCACGACCAAATAGATCAGTCTGACCCAATTTGTCGCGCCCCATAATTGTTGCAACATCATTTTCATCATTCAGGTAAAGCAAGAACTTAGTGGAAATATTACTCATCATATTCGGCCTAATCGCACCAACTCGACCTGCTGTTAGGATAAGATAAATCCCTAATCCTGCACCATCACGTAAAAGTTGAATTAAACGTGTATCAATTTTATCTTTACGAGGATCATTTTGATCTATGCTATCATAGCTATCTAAAATCGTCAGTATGACTGGTAATGTGTGTGTCGTTTTTGTTTCATATTGGGCAAGACTTGCAACTCCTATCTCTTTAAAAAGCTTTTTACGCTTTGCAAGCTCAGATGCTAATTTCGCCAACATTTTCTGCAGTTTTTCATCTTCCTCTAATGTCACGATATCCGCCACGTGCGGTAGATCTTTGAGTGGCAATAGGCCATTTGTTCCAAAGTCAAGTAGATTAAACTGAACTTCTTCAGGTGTATTTTGTCGTGCCAGATTCATGACTAGCGTTTGCAGTACTGTACTTTTACCATAACCTGGACTTGCGAAAATGACTGTATGTCCTTGTTTTACTAAATCAAACAAATAGACTTCTTGTGCTTGTTTAGCTGGTATGTCAAGAAAGCCAAGTGGGATCGCAAGCATTGGACTTTGACTATTTTGCGTTATTTGAACGATAGGTGTCACTATTTTTTCAGATAAATTTGCTAACCAAGGTCTATCTGGCATGAGGTATGCTCGCTCTTTAAAACAGCTCCCTATGGCATCAATCACTGCATCAAGCTGACTTGGCAAGTCACTTGTATCCTTACCTTGCACGACTTCCTCAGTTGGGTCATACATCAGCTCATACTGGCCTAAGGCATTGATGCTAAAGATGCGCTCATCGACTTTTGCTTCGTTTTCCACTTCAGGATTATAAGGCACACCTGCATAGCCACTTTGAAACAAATCATACACCTCATTTTCGCCTACCCTTAGGTAACCACGACCTGGATTAGTGATATGGGCTGCATCAGGTGTTTTGAGCAATTCATTTGAATCCTGAACACCTGCCATCTTAAGCGCAATTTTTGATCTAGAGTTGGCTTCAAT
>NZ_JXJW01000012.1 GCF_002441695.1 Pseudolactococcus piscium | reverse complement strand
GCTATCAGTTTCCTAAGGGGATGGATGAGAGTTGGTTTAGTCAAATTCAGAAAGCTAAAAGTTCAAAAGAGAAGCCTGAAAAAACGTTACCTAAGGGACATATTATATCTAATTCATTTGATGCTATCAAAAATTTGTTTGGCAAGAATGAAATTTCATTTGAAACACCAAATAAAAAAGATTATGGTTCAACATATGTCAAAACAAGTACAAAGTTTGTCAAGGAAGGTAAAGGGGTAATTAAAGGCAATTTTACGAAGGGCATGTTCTCTGGACTTGCCATTGATTTAGGGATACTTAATTTTGACCTTGATTTTTATGATTTGACCTTGTCAGGTAGTAGCGAAATCAAGTTTGGTGATACTAAGCTAGGGACGTCTACTAGTATCGGCACTAAAGGATTAAATGTATCCGCTGGTGCAGCAAATGGTAACAATAGAACAGACTATGGCTTTGCGACTAGTGCAGATTGGGCCAATGGGTTAATTTCTCTGTATAGTAAAAATACAACAAGCAAAGTTTCAGATGATTTCAAGACTGCTACAAGTGTTGAGGTTGGTAAAAAGTATCTTAAAGGGAAACAAATCGCTATAGGTGCTACAGTAGTTGTAGGTGCAGGATTTATAGTAGCGGGTATAGCTTTCTCAGAAACACCAGTTGGTTGGGGGATGATAGGAACAGGCGGAGAATTAATTAGAAGTACATCAGGAGGGTAACTTATGAACCGTGTTATTACATTGATTGCAAAATTATCAATTAAGCAGATATATCTATTACAAAAAATTGTATATGGTATTTTCATTGTTATGATTATAGTACCTTTAGTATTGTACATAACGAGTCCCAGTTCTTTAATGTTATTAATATATGTTTGCTTTTTAGTCACATCGATTCTTTTCATTTTTTATTATAATTTAATAAAAAATAGAGCATTAAGTTATATTTTTTATCAGGAAAAAGATCTAAATAAGTGGTTGGGATTTTATAAATATATTCTAGAAAAAAAGAAAAAAGAGTCTGCTAAAACGTTATATTATTATGCACTGCTAAAATTTTCCTATTTTAGAGGAGAATTTGAGAAAACGATTAGTATTGGAGAAAAGATAAACACTAAATATTTTGATAGGAGTCAGTCATTGCTTTTTGAAATTAGACTTTATATTTATAAGTCATCTTTAATGTTGAGAGATGCAGAATTGATAGAGAAATCGTATTCTCGATTAACATCCCATAAAAATATAAATAAAAAACAACTTGAACAATATAGAAATAAAATTAAGTATTGTAATTTGATTGGCAATATTGTTAATGACAAGCAGTATAACGATGAAATAAATAGTTATAGACCTTCTATTTCAATGAATTTATTACTGTTGGAACACACTTATTTTCAAGCTTTAAATGAGCAATTGAAAGGTAATACAGATCAAGCAAAAGCATATTTCGAAGCGATTTCAAAAGAGAGCTCAGATTTATTCTTTGTAAGAGAGTCTAAACAATACTTGGAGGATCATAAATGAGTGAGATACACCCCCCATTACCAGTTGGTAGTGTCGTAAAAGTAACCGATAGTGATCAGGAATTTGTCATTATCAGTCAGATGCCAGTAACTGAGATCAATGGTCAACAGGGCTATTTTGAATTTGGTGCAGCAACGCTTCCTATCGGCGTGTCTAGTCAAGAGATGATTTTTTTCAACTCAGAAGATGTTGCTAAAATCATTTACCTAGGGTATATAGATGTGAAGTTTCAAGAGTTTGCGAATCAGTATGAGGACTTATTAGCAACTATGCAGTATAAAAAATTAAAGATCACAACTGTTGATGATCATCAGAAGACAAGATCAGAGGTATTTGGATTTTGATGAAATGGACTAATATAAAACCCGTTTTAATCGCTATTTTTTGTGCACTGTTATTCAGTCTTGTTATGACTATCTGCAATTATTTCTTTGGTCATAGTGCAAGTGATATTATTGGCACATGGTAAGCCCAGGATGCAAATGGCAAAAATACAATCATCAAGATAAGCAAAAAGAAACTAGTTATTGATGGTCATATCGTGAGTAACAATCAATATTTATCAGGCTATCGTTATCAATCAAAAGATAATATCATTAGAGATAATCGGAAAATTTATTATTATGGGTTCAGTACAAAAAACAATACGTCATTTTCAGTCGCTTTTCCTGATAAAGATAAGCGAATTGCACTGCTTGTCGTATCTGATAATGAAGATGCATTGAAAGGTAAGATGGTCTATGTGCTAAATAAAAATAATCAACCAGATTATCAGAAATATTCAAGAAAGTATTTGAAATAAATCGAGTTATACTTGTTAGAAGACTTATTTTTAGGTTAAATGAGAGAAAAGTTATATTTAAGAGATTGTGATCAGTTTAAAAAGAGTTAAATAAGTTAATTAGTAGTCATTTTACTACTAGGGAAAACAGGGATGGTTTACCGAAAAAATATGTTACGAAATTAGTCAATAATCCTAAGTTTTCATATTATGTTAGTAAATTATCTATCAATGCTCAGGGAAATAGTTATGGGGCGTTAAACAAATTATCTACTAAAGGATGGGATGTTTTAGCCCCACTTGGCTATGTCACTAGCGTACTTTCTAAATCTAGTGTAGGTGCTAAAATTATTGATGGCAGTAAAATTGGGTTAAAGATGTTTAAAAAACTTGATAAGGTGAAGACATTTTTAAAAGGAAATAAAGGTTTTGGGAAGACGTTAGGTTACACAGTGGATGTCCTTGCTATTACTAGCTATTCATATGAAGAGTATACGAATCCGGATAGTCCGGATTATGGTAATGAGAGTAAAGCGCTATACGGGGCCTTAATTTATTCTTTTATAGTGCTGGCACTATAGAAGGAGCAGAGTATGGTGGTCCAGTTGGTGCAAGTTTAGGTACTATGAATACTGTTTTAACAAACTAAAAAAGCAAGCACCGAAGTACTTGCTTATATAGCTTTCATATTTCTCACATGATTTGACAAAGTGTCTTTATTTGAAAGTCCCTTTTGGGGGCTTTTTTATGATATGTTTTTGTAATCAGGCATTATCTTGAATAATTTCAGGGTCTGCTAGGTGTGGCATTAGGATCTTTCAGCATATTGGTGATAATTTCCTCAAATATAAACTGTAGATAGTCTTCATCAAAGTGACATATCTCTGAAATACTTGAAGCAGCCGTACCATTAACAGCAATCCAAGTACGTAAGTGCAGGTTTTCTACTTGTTGTTCAGTTAAATACTGATAGTTAGCGGCGGTTGCAACTAATTTTTTGTAATGGGCTAAAGAGTAGTCATACATGACTTTTTTATAAGCAAATCCTTTGATAAATAAGGCATGATAGAGATTTGGATTTTCTTCTGAAAACCGAACGAAAGCAATGGGAAATGAAATGAGTGGATCTGCTGCATAGGTCTCACTTAATTTGGTATCAAACATATAATAGAAGGCATGTTTAAGGACTTCCCTTCTATATTCGGTCATATTACGGTATTCACTATAGATTGGTTGCGTTGAAATGCCAAATTTATTGGCAACATCTCGGGCTGTGAAAGAGTCAAAGCCATAGGCTTTTAAGTATTGCAGCCCATAATCAAGTAATATATCTTTTGTAATGACTTTTTTTCGTGCCATTGTTTTCCTCCAGGAAGTTTAATTATTGAGTACCCACTCATTGATAGCATGTGCTACACCAGAGGCCTCGTTAGATTTGGTAATATATTTAGCAATTTTTTTAAGTTCTGGATTACCATTTTCCATCACTACCGGATTACCAACCGCTTCTAACATGGAACGGTCATTTTCTTCATCACCGATAGCCATCGTTTCATCATATGAAATACCTAGCTTATTTGCCAGATGTTGTACAGCTAAACCTTTACTAGCATTTTTATTTAATATTTCCAGGTAGAATGGTGTTGATTTGACAATATTATAGCGCTCCCAGAATCGTTTTGGGAGTTTTTGAATCGTTTGGTCAAGTTTTTCTGGTTCATCAATATACATCATCTTGACTAACTCATGTTTGTTCATCTCTTCGGCTGTCCGATATTTTAAAGGCAGGCCAGTAATATAAGCTTCGTTTACAGAATACTTACTAATATTTCGATTATGTGTATAGACTGCTGACATGGTGATTGAGTGCAACGGTGTATCAAGGCGACGACTTTCCATCTCAATATCGAGGTAGTCATCATAAGTTAAGGGTTCATCAATAAATGCTTCCCCAGTTGCGGTCGCTTGGACTAGTGCCCCATTATAGGTAATGACATAGTCACCTTCATCTAGCAGGTTTAACTCTGTTAGTATCGTTTTAACACCGAGCAGTGGGCGTCCAGTGGCGATCACAATTTTGACGCCAGCAGCTTTAGCTTGTTGGATTGCCTCAAAGACTTGAGGGGTAATTTCTCGGTTATTGTTGACAAGAGTACCATCGATATCGATGGCAACAAGTTTAATAGACATATGATGTATGATGAGTTAAATAGGGGATAAGTTACATAAACTGGCCTATTAAAAAATAAGTCAGTCTATTTAGCTGTATTTATTATTTAGACTCAATTCCTTTCTTTCCTAAAAAGTGGTCATTTTTGATATAGCTGGTAAATGCTTCTTGTTCTGCTTTGAAAAGTGTATCTGGATTAAGGATTTCTCTTGGAAAGTAGAAGCGACTATCACCGTGAGTCGTCCCTGTTAAAGATTTTACTAAGCTAGACAACTCAGATAGCTCAGTTAAGGTTCCATCCTTTTGCATAATTTCTATCTGTGTCCTAGGTGACTTGATTTCTGGACGGTAGAGATCGTAGGGTAAATCAAAATTTGAATGGACGGCTGTATAATACGTCTTATCAAAGCCGATTTTTTCAATAATGTCACGAAGTATGTCCAAATCTTGTTCATCTGCATGATCGTACTTGATCGATTTCGATAATTTACGATTGACGAAAGCCTTACTCAAATCAGATAAAATCGGATCAGGATGTGTTTGCCAATTTTGAAAATAGGTCGTCATGACACCATCATCAAGGTGTAAATAATCAGACAAAGTAAAGTGCTTTTCAAAAAAAGGGACTAGACGTGGACTGGTCGTATCGAAATACGTTTTTTGTGTCGGATAGAGTACTTTAGCTCGTTTCAAAAGTTGATGCAGCAACACTTCCATGGCACGACTAGCCGGGTGGAAATAAACTTGCATGTACATTTGAAAGCGACTAACGATATAATCTTCAACAGCATGCATGCCTTGGATTTTAAAGGCAATGCCGTTTTCGACAGGTGTGATGACGCGCATAATACGCGTCAGATCAAATTCACCATAGGTCGCACCTGTATAGTAAGAATCACGTAAGAGATAGTCCATACGGTCAGCATCTATTTGACTCGAGATGAGCTGGACAACTTGCTGATTGGCATATTGATGGGTGATGACACTTGCCACTTTTTCAGGGAAATCAGGTGCTACTTTACGTAAAACAGCATTGACCTCAGTTTCTGGGCTAGTAATGATACTAACGGTAATGGCTTCATGGTCTGTATCAAATATGCCTTCAAAAGTATGGGAGAAGGCACCATGACCAACATCATGAAGTAGGGCAGCACATTGGGTGACCAGATTTTCTTCTGAGTTCCAAACGTCTGGATAGTTTTTGGTAAACATATCTGTGATTTGTTTGGCGATATGATAAACACCTAGACAGTGTGCAAAACGACTATGTTCGGCACCATGAAAGGTATAGCTGGATGTGCCGAGTTGTTTGATACGACGTAATCTTTGAAACTCTGAAGTACCAATTAGATCATAAATGACCTGGTTACTAACGGCAATATAATTATGGACTGGGTCACGAAAAACTTTTTCTAATTTCTTATGAGGCATACTACCCTTTCTAATGGACTGCAAGTATCTATATTATACCTTAATTTGCTAAAAGTAGCACAAGATTAGGATATGCTAAATTTGAAAAAATATTGAGTTATACCAAATAAATTTAAGAAAAGTTTTAATCTGATTGTCACGAAATTTTCTCCAAAATAGCGTATAATAGATTTACATGTGTTCTTTTGGAACTTGCTAGTGTTAGAGAATTATATAGCAAGTTTTGACAAAAAAATAAGGGAAGGTATTATGCAAAAAATAAATAAGCGTCGTGCACTGAGTTGGTATGAAATGATGATTCGCATTCGACAATTTGAAAATATAATTGATGATAAAAATCGTGCGGGTCATCTCTATGGCACGACACATCTATATAATGGACAAGAAGCGATTGCAACAGCGATTTGTGATTTGCTCGTGCCATCAGATTTAATCCTGTCGACACACCGCAACCACGGGCATGCCATTGCTAAAGGGACTGAGACTTATCCCATGTTTGCAGAAATTTTTGGTAAGCAAACAGGGACAAATGGTGGTCATGGTGGCTCTATGCATATCAGTGATATCACAGTTGGTAATTTTGGTGGGAATGGGATTGTTGGCGGCAATTATCCTGTCGCACTTGGCCTAGGACAGGCCTTGAAGATGGATCATTCAGACAATATTGTGGTCTGCTTTTCAGGAGATGGCTCGACAAATGAAGGTACCTTTCATGAGAGTTTAAACTTGGCAAGTATTTGGGAGTTACCCATCATCTTTGTCGTTGAGAACAATCAATACGCAATGTCGAGTGATGCCTCAGTCATGATTGCAGGCAGTATTTCTGAGCGTGCTAAAAATTATAATATGGCGACCTTTAAGGTCGATGGACAGGATGTCTTTGCTGTACATGAGACATTTTTACAAGCACAAGATGCAGTCAAAAAAGGCCCTGTTTTAATAGAGGCGGTGACTTATCGCTTTAAGGGCCACTCTCGCTCAGACATTGAGCAATACAGAACACCAGATGAATTTTTCAACTGGGAAGATCCAATCAAAAAATTACGAGAAACCTTGATCGCTGATTACGATATTTCAGCAGAAGAGATTGCCTTGATTGATGAAAAAACCTATCAAAAATTAGCATCTGAAGCCGAGCAGGCCTTATCAGATGCAGATACCATCAGTCCAGTAGACATTTGGAAGGCGGTTTATAGTGAATAAAACCTATTTACAGGCACTAAATGAAGGCTTACGTCAACTATTGACGACCATACCTGAAGCCTATATTCTAGGAGAGGATGTTGGGACTTATGGCGGCGGATTTGGTGTCACAAAAGGATTGGTTGCTGATTTTCCTGATCGCGTTTTAGACACGCCGATTTCAGAGGCAGCCATTACCGGTGTTGCAACTGGATCAGCGCTTTTAGGAAAAAGACCGATTCTAGAAATCCAATTTTCTGATTTCTTGACGGTTGCCGTCGATCAAATCGTTAATGAAGCAGCTAAAATTCATTTCCTATCAAATGGTGAACAGTCTGTGCCCATGGTGATACGTGCGGCAAGTGGATCTGGAACAGGTGCTAGTGCGCAACACTCTCAGAGCTTTGAAAACTGGTTCTCACATGTGCCTGGTCTGATTGTTGCCATGCCTGCTAATGCTTATGATGCTAAAGGTATCCTGGTTTCAGCAGTGAGAAATAATAATCCTGTTCTCATTTTTGAACCAAAATCATTGTATAAAACTTCGGCACATGTACCAGATGAGTTATATGAAGTGCCTCTAGGACAAGCAAAAACGGTCGTATCGGGAGATGATCTGACCATCATTGCCGTCGGTAGGATGGTAGAAGTGGCAAAGACAGTCGTTGAAAAAGCGAGTTGCTCCATAGAAATCGTCGACCCAATTACGATTTCACCCTTGGATATTGATACATTAGCATCATCTGCTAAGAAAACTGGCCGTGTTTTAATTCTGACAGAAGCAACTAAGCAATCTGGTATTTCAGCAGAAATTTTAGCGCAACTGATTGAAGCAGGATTCAGTGGCAAAATTAAGCGATTAGGTGGGAAATTTATGCCTATCTCTGCTGCCAAATCTGTTGAATTAGGGCAGGTACCGACTGAAATTGAGATTTCAGAAGCAATCGACACATTATTGAGGGATGACTAAATGACACAAATTACCATTCATAATCTTATCAAAATTGATGAGCAGACGGAAGTCATTCGAGAAGTTGTCTCTGGTGACTACCATCAGAAAAATGACAGTCATTTTTTAGTTTACCAAAATGAATTATCTGAAAAAGTCGTCATGAAATACGATGATGAGATGTTGACGATTACCAGATTTTCTAGTCCAAGTACGATTATCAAATTGCATCCAAAAGTGGCGACAAGGACAGCAATCGCAACACCTGTCGGTCAGCAAGTATTTGATGTGACAACAAACTCACATGAGGCTTTGTCTGATGGCTTTAAAACAGAGTACCAGTTTTGTCAAGGTGCGACCCAAATCGCTCAGTATGCCCTTGAAGTCCGTTTCTCAGACTAAAAAACCGAACATTACCCATTAAATCTATCAGAAATGATAGGTTTTTTGCTTTTTTTGATGAAAATAAGCCTATACTATTAAAAAAGGCTATTATTAAGTGGCCTTAAACAAAAGAAAGTTGGAATCAAGAGTGTCTGAAAAAAATGCTTATGCGCAAGCTGGAGTTGATGTTGAAGCTGGTTATGAAGTTGTTGAACGTATCAAAAAACACGTTAAACGAACTGAACGTCTTGGGGTCATGGGTGCCTTAGGTGGCTTTGGTGGGATGTTTGATCTCACAACGACAGGAGTAAAAGAACCCGTTTTAGTCTCTGGTACAGACGGTGTTGGCACAAAACTCCTACTTGCGATTGAAGCTGATAAGCATGACACGATTGGGATAGACTGTGTGGCGATGTGTGTGAATGACATTATCGCGGCTGGCGCTGAGCCTCTCTATTTCCTTGACTATATTGCAACAGGTAAGAATATTCCTGAAAAACTAGAGCAAGTTGTTGCGGGTGTTGCCGAAGGTTGTGTACAAGCTAATGCTGCCCTTGTAGGTGGCGAAACTGCTGAAATGCCTGGTATGTACGGTGAAGATGACTATGACTTGGCTGGCTTTGCTGTTGGTGTTGCTGAAAAATCAGAGATCATCACTGGAGAAAAAATTGCAGCTGGTGACATCTTACTAGGCCTGGCCTCTTCTGGTATTCATTCAAATGGGTTTTCACTTGTTCGTAAGGTCTTTGCTGAAACAGATTTAACTGCGAAAATGCCTGAACTTGATGGGCAAGTTTTGATAGATAACCTGCTAACACCAACAAAAATTTATGTTGAAGCACTATTACCTTTGGTAAAAGTAGGCGTGATCAATGGTATTTCACATATTACAGGTGGTGGATTCATAGAAAACATTCCACGTATGTTTGGTGATGCCTTAGCTGCAGAAATTACAGAGGGGACATGGGATATCCTACCGATTTTTGAGCTACTAGAGAAAACGGGTAACCTCAAGCATGAGGAAATGTTTGAGATTTTCAATATGGGTCTTGGTATGGTACTTGCCATTTCACCAGAGCATGTCGCACAAGCTAAGGCACTGCTTCATGATCAATGCTTTGAAATTGGTCAAATCGTTACGCGTCAGACTGAAGCGGTCATTATCAAATGAAGATAGCGGTTTTTGCTAGTGGTTCTGGAACGAATTTTGAGAATCTAGTTAAAAATGAGATACCAGTTGCCCTCTTATTTTCCGATAAACGACAGGCGGGTGTGCTTGAACGCGCCGACCTGCTAGGCATTGAGCATGTGACATTTGAACTAAAAGAATTTGCGGATAAAGTCGCCTATGAATCAGCCATTTTAGCACTTTTAGCAGAATTTGAGATAGATTTGGTTGTACTGGCGGGCTATATGAAAATCGTCAGTCCGACCTTACTTGCCGCTTATGAGGGGCGTATCATCAATATTCACCCTGCTTACCTGCCTGAATTTCCAGGTGCACATGGTATCGACGATGCCTTTGATGCTGGCGTATCACAAAGTGGTGTTACCATCCATTATGTCGATGCGGGTGTCGATACAGGGGAAATCATTGTCCAGGAACGTGTACCGATTTTGTCTGATGATACACTTGAAACATTTGAAGCAAGAATTCATGAGATGGAATATCTGCTCTATCCTCAGGTCCTATCAAGGGTATTGCGTAATTGATTGACTTCTCAAAAAAGCCTAAGGGCTTTTTTTGATCTATTCAAGTTTATTTAAAGAGATTAGTGTATGATATAAGATATGAAAAAAATAATCGTGATCGGTATTTCAGGTGCAGGTAAATCTGTCTTATCCAGACAGGTAAGTCAGAACTTGAATTTACCCCTATACCATCTGGACCACATCTTTCATCTACCAAAAGGAGAAATGCTAGATCGTTCCCTGTTTCTAGCAGAACAAAAAAAGATACTGTCAAAAGAAACGTGGGTAATAGATGGTAATTATGCTAGCAGTCTCCCAGAACGTGTGGCTGAGGCCGACACGATCATTTGGCTAGATTTTCCTGCTTGGCTTTGTGTGATGCGTGTCTTTAGGCGTTCTCTTCGGTTTCGTAGAGATAAAAGTACACGACCTGATATGGCAGTGCATTTTGAAGAGCGCCTATTTAGTCGAGATTATGTCGCTTTCTTATATTTTGTAGGCTCTTTTAATCGCAAAGAACGCCCCAAGATTTTGACTGCAGTTAATCAGCGCTCAGCAAATACCGAACTGATTATCCTAAAAAATAAACAAGACGTGATACGTTTTTTATCCTAACTATAAGGAGTAGTTGTGTCTGAATTTACCAATCAAAAAAATCTTGACCATCTGATCAAGATTTTTTTGATGACTGTTAACCAAGGAAACTGGCTTATAAGCGATGCTTTAATTTAGGAAAGATGAGTTGGTCAGCATAATTAATTAACGCCCCTTGGAAAAAGAGCGCGACAGCTGTTCCGACGTTGACTGCGACAATCTGTTTAAAGATGAGACTTAAGCAGATGATAACGATGACAGGAATTGAAAAGTTAGTCCATTGGGCAAGATTCGCATTGCCCTTAAAATATTGGAATCTCAAGATATTTGTCATTTCATCACCTGGATGTAAAATCAAGTTTAGCCGTTGATAGATAGAAATCGCAATTGCGACGAAGCAAATACCAATAATATCAAAGAAAATTTTAGCTGGTAAGGACAGACTAGCAAACCCTAAATCCAGAAAGAGCTGCTTGAATATCCCAACAAATGGGCCAAAGAAGCTAATAAAGATGATATTGCCAGCAATACGGGGTAAATCAATTTTTCTAGTCAGTAATATATTGATAAAAATCTGTGAGCCACCATAAAGAATGAGTACCCAGGAAATCGAAAAATTAAAGTCATAAGCGATATTTGCAGCAGATGCGGTCCACATGCTAGAGCCCATATTTGTTGCTACAGTCAGTCCATTCCCAATGGCATTTATCAGTAGGGAGAGCGTAAAATAAAAAAAACTCTCATAAATTGTTGGCTTTCGAAGCCCGTTTTGTGTTTCTAACATACCTCTATTGTACTATACTTTGTGCTAAATGATAGACTTAGGTAAAAAATAATGGATCATGACTTAAAGAATGATAGGTAGCTGTTGTTATGATAATAACATGATGAGTAATCGTGTCAATTTCTTTTTCCTATTTTTTTCACTCATTTTTAGTGACAATATGCTAGAATTGAAGAATGATTAGTATTTTAGAGACTATTTTGACATTTATTAGAACACATGTTAGCACCGTTATTTTCTTTATTAATATCATGCTATCGCTAGTGATTATTTTTAGGGAGCGAAAAAGCACGTCATCCACATGGTCGTGGCTATTTGTGGTGAATGTCCTACCAATATTTGGCTTTATTTTATATATCTTAATTGGTCGGGGCATCTCTGATTATCGAATTTTTGAGTTGAAGTCACAGCTTAAACATGGGTTCAAAGCAGAAATTGAACGTGCTAAAAAGGCCTATTCCGAGGATAAATTTTTAACCAAGATCACAGACAATCATGTGATTGGCCAGTTACTACATATGCTATTTATCTCAGAAGAATCACTAGTTTCCATGAATACTGGGGTTAGCTTATTTACAGATGGGCGAGAAAAGTTTGACGCCTTAATTGCGGATATTGCAAAAGCAAGCCACCATATTCATGTGGAATACTATATTTTCAGGATGGATAATATCGGTAAGGAAGTAACGGCTGCCTTGATTGCAGCCAGAAAACGTGGCGTTGAGGTGCGTGTTTTGATCGACTCATGGGGATCAAATGGGACCAAACATCGCCATTTTAAAGACCTTATTGCAGCTGGTGGAGAAGTTGTTTATTTCTTTCCGCTTATTCTGCCTTTGATCAATCCTAGAACAAACTACCGCTTGCACCGAAAAATTGTTGTCATCGATGGCCAAATTGGCTATACCGGTGGGTTTAACATTGGGGATGAATATGTGTCGATAACCAAAAAATTTGGCTATTGGCGTGACAATCATTTGCGTGTGACAGGAGATGTGGTTTATTCGCTTCAAAATCGCTTCATCATGGATTGGAATAGCCAGCATCAACATGAAATTACAGAGTCCAGGTGTTATTTTCCTGAGACCAAAGCATCTGGTAATCTGACAGCTCAGTTTGTCACAAGTGGTCCAGATAGTAAACGTGAACAGATTAAGATGACCTATTTGAAAATGATTAATGGTGCTGAGGATGAAATCATCATTCAAACGCCCTATTATATCCCAGATGATGCCATTCATGAGGCCTTGAAACTTGCACTGCTTAGTGGTGTCAAGGTCAAATTACTGATTCCAAATAAGCCAGATCATCCCTTTGTTTATTGGGCAACTTACTATTATAGTGGCAGTTTAGTCGCCTATGGTGCTGAGGTTTATACTTATGAAATGGGGTTTGTACATGCTAAAACAATTATCGTCGATGGTAGTTTTGCCTCTGTAGGCTCGGCCAACTTTGACTATCGGAGTTTCATGCTTGATTTCGAGGGTAATATGGTCATCTATGATCGTGAATTTGCACAGCAACTCCGAAAGAACTTCTTAGATGATGTCAAAGTGAGTCAGCAATTAACGCTGGAGCGCTATGCACAACGTTCGGCAGTCATTAAGTTTAAAGAAGGTATTGCAAGATTAATTGGGCCGATGCTGTAAAATCCGAACAATTAGTACGAATCTTACTCTAAAATGAGCAAGCACCTTGGCGTTAGTCGTCAAGGTGCTTTATAATAATAGATGGAAGTTGTGACACGCAGAAGAAGCCTAAAATGAGTTCTGTCACAATAGCGAAGTTTATCAGAAATATGGATAAATTTGGTCGGTAGCTGCCAATACTAACCTAATTTGGAGAAAAAATGAATAATTTACCAGTTTTTGATTATGAAGATATCCAACTTGTCCCTAACAAGTGTATTATCAATAGTAGAAGTGAGGCTGATACATCAGTTAAACTTGGTGCACATACCTTTAAATTACCCGTCGTGCCAGCGAATATGCAAACGATTATCGATGAACCGATTGCTGAATATTTGGCTAAAAATGGTTATTTTTATGTCATGCATCGTTTTGACGAAGCAGCGCGTCTACCATTCATTAAAAAAATGCAAGCGCAAGGCCTGATTGCCTCTATCTCAGTTGGCGTAAAAGACTATGAATATGCCTTTATCGATGAGTTGAAAGCACAAGATGCTATCCCTGAATTTATCACGATTGATATCGCACATGGTCATTCTGATAGTGTTATCCGTATGATTAAATACATTAAAGAGGCAATTCCAGAAACGTTTGTCATTGCAGGTAATGTTGGGACACCAGAAGGTGTTCGTGAGCTTGAAAACGCTGGCGCTGATGCAACAAAAGTAGGGATCGGACCAGGTAAAGTCTGTATCACCAAAGTAAAGACTGGCTTTGGAACAGGTGGTTGGCAGTTGGCTGCCCTACGCTGGTGCGCTAAGGCAGCACGTAAACCGATTATTGCTGATGGTGGTATTCGGACACATGGTGATATTGCGAAATCAATTCGCTTTGGTGCAAGTTTTGTGATGATCGGGTCACTTTTTGCAGGACATGAAGAAAGCCCTGGTAAGACCATCACTAAAGATGGTAAACTTTACAAAGAGTACTTTGGATCAGCATCTGAATACCAAAAAGGTGAGAAAAAAAATGTTGAAGGCAAAAAAATTCTTGTGCCCCATAAAGGCCATTTACAAGATACTTTGACTGAAATCACACAAGATTTGCAAAGTTCAATTTCTTATGCCGGCGGTCGTGACCTAGAAAGCTTGACAAAAGTTGATTACGTCATCGTTAAAAATTCGATTTGGAATGGTGATAGTATCTAGTCTTCGAGCAAATTTTGTTTATTTTTATACGTGTCAAGAAAAAAACTTGACAGACTAAAACAATATGCTATAATAATAAGTGTAAAGAAAAAAGAAAAGAGATTTATCATGTCTGTAAAAATTCGTTTGACTCGTATGGGTTCTAAGAAAAAACCTTTCTACCGTATTAACGTTGCTGATTCACGTGCACCACGTGATGGCCGTTTCATCGAAACTGTTGGTACATACAACCCACTTGTTACGCTTGAAAATCAAGTAACTTTAAAAGAAGATCGTGTTCTTGAGTGGCTTGGAAATGGCGCACAACCTTCTGACACTGTTAAAAACATTTTGTCAAAAGCTGGCGTTATGAAAAAATTCCACGAAGCAAAATACGCTTCAAAATAAGCAAGTACTTATATTTGTGATGAAGCGACTACTTTTGGTCGCTTTTTTCATAGCTTAAAGTATGCTGTAACTCCCCCCCCTGCCTATTACGATCAAGTACCATCTGATATAAGGTTAGTCGTATATAGAGATTCTTATATGATTTGCCTAAGGTGGTTATTGATGCTAGATGAAAGAGAAAACTATGGATTTAGATGTACAAGAGTTGGTATTAACGATTGTCAAACCATTAACGACTGATCCTGACAGTGTCAAAATTGACGTTGTAGCGGGGGAGGAGTTTACTGAATTTCACCTCCATGTTGCTGAACAAGATATGGGTCGGGTGATTGGCAAACAAGGCAGAATTATCCAAGCGATCAGAACGCTTGTCTATTCTGTCCCAGTTGAAGGTAAGAAAATCAGATTACTGGTTGATAAATAAAAAAAGATGTAATCATCTACGGTGGGGGAAGTCATGCCTTTATCGTTTTTTTGTTGGTTATCGCATTTAATCCAAAAAAATAAAGGGGTCATCAGTCCATGATGATCCCTTTATTTGATGTGCTTATTTAAGTACATTTTCCAGCAAGCATCCTTATTTCAGGATGCCCATGACAAGATAGGGATAGTATTTTTTTTCAACGCTATCTTTCTTCATCTCGGTCGTGTGCTCTGATAAGAAAAAGCCTTGCCATTTCATCATACTGCGATCTTGATAGTTGCGAATCTCCTCAAACTGACTGTAGGACCGGTCTACTGCTGTCATGATAAGCCATCCAATCCACCAGCTGAGTGTCCACCGACTAATTGACTACGCGCTATTGCTCTAGATCCTGCGCTCAACATCGTTGCCTTCTGCAGAGATAAAAAGCCATACTTCTGTCTAATAGCGTCGATGACATCCTGCATCGTATCGTGTTTTTTAGCTAGGCTATCTGTTTCAAATAAGGAAATGAGTTCAAAATTATCCTCACAAAGTTGACCATAAGAGATGGCAATTCGTCTGACGGCACCAGCCTCGTACTTATCGCGAAAAATAGAGCGTATGAATCGAGTCAATGTTTCTGTGCTATTGGTCGGTTCAATACTCATTTGGCCGTGAATGGACGGGGTGGCATCAGAAAAGCCATAACCGACATATAAGGCAACTAATCCTGTTTTTTTCTTTGCCTGACGTAGTCGGATGGCGACCTGCTCGGCTAATTCGGCCAAGACAAGCTCAATCTCTCTTTGGTTGGTGTAGTCTCGTGGTAAAGTCTGTGAGTTACTAATCGTTTTAGCCTTAGCTTCATACCGCTCAAACACAGTTGATTCATCTATGCCGTTGGCATGGCAGAAGAGTTGGACACCCAAAACACCAAACTCCTTTTTTAAAATAGCCGGATGCGTATGTGCCAAGTCATAGACAGACCTAATCCCTAGTCGATGCAAGCGCTTCTCCGTTCTCCTATTAATCCCCCAAAAATCAGTTAGATTTGGAATCTGCCACACCGTCGTTTCAATATTGGCATAGGTCCACAGCGCACGCATATTTGGTGCTAGTTTTGCAGCATTATCCAAGGCTAGTTTCGCCAGTAAGGGATTGCCAATGCTCATACCAATCGTCGAATAAATCCCCGTCTTTTCTAAGATTGCTTGCTGGATATCACGGCACAGTAAGTCAAGTTTTTGTGCCGGATGTAGGGTGGGATCTGGATAGAAGTAGTTAAGCGAACTTGTCAAATCAACAAAGCCTTCATCAATCGAATACCAACAAATCTCATCCAAGGCAACAAAGTCCTGGATGATATGCTGGATTTCCATGTTTTTCTCGATATAGGCGGACATCCGAGGTGGCGTGACAATCGTGTGTTTTGCCCAGGATTCGATAAAGGCAACCTGTGCTTTAGCGGGAGCAGCTGCTTTGCCTAGCCAGTCTCTAGTCGCGGTTTGATAATATCTTTGGTAGTTAAATTTTTTTGTTGTGATATAGAAGGGAAGATCACGACTTCGACTGACGTTTGCTTTGCCAAATACGTGTTTGAATGTAGGTGAACTAGCTAGAATTAAACCACTAGAATTGGCAGCGTGACTCATGACACACAAGGAGGTGGTTAAAGGATCAAGACCGCGTGCCACACACTCAACACTAGCATAGAAAGATTTCATATCGATAAAAGCAATCGCTCGGTGCTGTTCTTTACTGTAATCAAAATCGGGTGTAATCATAGGTCGTGCCTGCTTAACTTTCCTTGTCTATCGGTACAAAGTTACCGATAATCTTCCCTATAATCCGCGGTTCTTCATCAAATGGGGCAAACTTATCCTTATATTTAGGGTTTGAGGAGACCAGACGAAGACCGCTAGCTTCCTTGTAGACATGTTTGATATAGGTTTGTCCATCCCATTCGATGGCATAAACAGCGCCATCATAGTCAAAGCTGGTATCTCTGATGAGGGCAACAGATCCATTTTCAAACTCAGGCTCCATGGAGTCACCAAATACCCAGGATGCAAAATCATAGTCATAAGGCTTGTCAGAATAGACCGTGTCGTAGGCCCCATCGTCAAAATAGCCGAATCCTGTTCCTGCCGATAACTTTTCATAGACTTGGTTTGGAAAAAGTGGTCTAATCTTGCTGCTCGCAAGATCACGAATTTGCTCCTGTTCTTGCAAGGTCGTATAAGACAGTACCTTTTCTTGTCGCAGCTCAGTTAAGCGATCATAGACGGCAATCAACTCGTCCTTTGTATCTTTGGTAAGTGCCGAGAGTGTCACATCAAATAAGCTAGCTAACTTGGTTAACTTATCTGCCTTAGGCTTTGTCGTTCCCTTTTCCCAAAAGCCATAGGCAGGTCTTGACACGCCTATCTGCCTAGCGACATCTCCCTGACTTAAGCCATGCATGCGGCGTAAATCGCGTAGATTTTTACTGATGCTCATGTGTTGTCCTTTCCATAAAAAGAGTGGTAAGTTTTTAACTTACCACTAGTTTAATCTTTTTTTTAGATTTGGTCAAGATATAAAATCAATATTAGGAAAAAATAAATGCTTTACCTTTAGAAGCATTATTTCGGCTATGGCAGTATCGTAAATTAATCATACAACTTAGTGCTGTTTTTTGAGATTGCCTTGATGTCATTATCCCAGTAGTTGATACTTTCAAAACTACCTGCCCTAAAATAGAGGGGAAGTCTCTGCCTAATTTCTGCTTGCATTGGCAAGGTGTCAAGTGAACTAATTGGCCACCATTTTGGGATGCCTTCGCGAGATGCTTTCAGTGAGCCAGAAAATGCTGTGCAGAGGAAGTCATAGTAGACGTGTCGTTCATAAGCTCCCTCATTGGTGAAGCCAGAAATGCCTTTTAAGACTAAGTTTGTTGCGACAAGTCCTGTTTCTTCTTCAAGTTCCCTTACGGCGGCCTCAAAAAAGCTTTCTGGAAAGATAACTTTGCCACCAGGTGGAATCCAGCCCTTGAAGTTATCGTGCTGTCGATTAATTAATAAGATATGATCGCCATTTTTGACGCAGATATTGACAAAACTGATAATCTTTTCCATAAATTCCTCTTCTTGTTAGTGATCCATCAACATCTCATCAAATCATAGGGATAGGTGTGATGAAGATAACGATTAGTTCATCTCCTTAAGCCGTTTCTTTTGCCTACCATCAGGCGTAAAATTATTTGGATTTAACCAAGCCAGCAGTTGCTGCTTTTGCTTAGGCCATTCAATGTCCAACATCGACAGCCACGTCGTATCTCTATTTCGTCCCTTATAGATAAGCGCTTGTCTAAACGTTCCCTCTTTAGAAAATCCCAAGCGTCGGGCTGCAGCAATAGATGGGGCATTTAATGCATCGCATTTCCATTCATATCTGCGATAGCCTAGGTCGTCAAAAACATAGCTTGCCAGCAAAAATTGGGCTTCTGTCGCGACACGAGTCGACTTGAGGCTATCTGAATAAATGACATAACCTACCTCAGCACTACCTTGTTGCCTATCTATCCGCATCAAGGCTAGACTGCCTAATGCCTTGCCGCTTATTTTGTCTATAATTGCGTAATGTAGCTGCTCTTCAGATTGGCTCATTGACGTCAAATGTGCTTCAAAGGAGGTTAGGTCGGAAAAGCGTTCAAAAGGCAAGTAGGTCCAATTGCTCAGTTGACTTTCAGGGCCATAGACATGATATAGGTCTGCCAGATGTCTATTTACGGTAACAGGTACTAGTCGACAATACTGGCCTTCAAGTATGATCTTTTTAGGCTGTGGCCGACTAGTCCAATTTGGGAGTGGGTTTCCTATTTGTTGTTTAAACGCATTTTCTATCATATGCATCACCTCTATATATAGGATAACATTTAAGGGCTTATTTGTAAGTGGTGAGTATGTAGGTGAGAGAAGAATAGACCCACTTAAAATTTGACATATTACAATAAAGGCGTTATGCTAAACATAAAATAGAGGAAAAGAGGCGAGTTATGGACATCACATCATTTGAGGCATTTGCTAGTCATCGTATTTTACAGACAACAATTGAGCTAGATGGTCAAACCTATCCTAGTTTACCTGTCAAGTTACCACCCTTGTTTTGTTTAGCAGTAGCTGAAAGTGGGATCAACGTGTTTGAGCTTATCCCACTGACTACGAGAAAAAAACAAGATAAGTTAGCCATGTTTTCATATCGTGACATTGAAAAAATAGTCATTTCACCCATCAAAAAATTAACCAGTGTTGTTTTTGCCTTGGGAGATCGACTTAACTTAGACATCATCTTACACTTGACCGATGGTCGACAGTTTCATTTTGAATGTGAAGACATGAGTATGCTTGTCCAACTTGCCGCAAGTTTAGCATCGCATCAGGTGATGTTGCTGGATCGATTTGGCTTGATACAGAGTTATCAGGATGCGACATCAACAAAAGAGGCATACCAGTTCTTGCTAGAAAAATTCTCTGGGGTCTCAGATGAGCAACAACTGGTTAACTTGAGAATTGGACAAGTGGAGGAGTAGGTCCCTTTGTCTGTTCCTGCATGAGTTTTATCATAAATTTAGGAGATATAAAAAAATCTTGGTGTGTTTTTAAACGCCAAGATTTTTTGCATGTCTTTCTGATAGGTTGAGATGAACTAGCTTACCTATCCAGACTAGTCGCCATAAAATCACGTTTGAGTAAATAATAGTGATTATGATCTCTATAGTTGCCAGATTTGATGGCGACTTCTTTTTCAGTACCGACGAAAGTAAAGCCATTTTTTAAGGCAACTTGATTACTGGATATGTTAGCTACATCAGCAACGATTGCAAGCCGATTAAGCCCTAAGTTATGAAAGGCATAGGTGCAAAGTTGATGGATGGCTTTTGACATAATCCCCTGATTGGCATAGCTGGAATGTAGCCAATAGCCGATTTCTGCTTTGTTTGCCAGCAAATCGATGCCATGTAGATCGACACAGCCGATGAGTTTATCGTCGAGGGCAAGCACGTATAGTGCATCGGTTTGATTAGCCATACCGGATAGCTTGAGCTTGAAATAGGCTTCTTGACTTGTATGATCCTTAGATACCTCAACAAAATCTAAAAATTCACCGATATGTGTGCGATCAGAATCGATCAAGGTATAGAGTTCCTTAGCCATGCGAAATTCTGGAAAGAGAAAACTTAATCTGTCATCTATTGGCATCTTGAAATAGTTTTTTGACATAGGGACTACCTTTCTGTAGCTACTGATATAGTTTGCACTTTCTTGGGCGCTTTGATAATACTGATATGCTGCTTTATCGTCATCAATACCATATTTATCCTGAATTAGCTTAGCTAACTCGTCATAGACGACTGTATTAAGATGTGAAGGCAGTGCCAGGCTATGGATGATCTGATAATAATTCGTATGGGGAGTGAAGTCATGTTCTTGATCTAGCAGAAATAACACCTTTTGGATCATGAAGCGATTGGCCTCATATTCCATGTTGTTGTTTTGCAGTCGATTTGAAATCGCCTTATCATAATCCCCATTTAGAAAATGGGCTACCTCGTGCAAAAGCGTAACGGCTGTTGTGATGACATCTAATTGTGCGTTGATCATGATGATAGGCTTGTTATTAAAGCATCCGAAGAAACCATTACTTTCGAGTGCTACGTACCTTACCTCAATGCCCATCTCCTTGATATGGCGTGTAATTTTTTTTATCATATATCATTTATCTTTAAACATCTCTTTGAGAACGTCCCGAATCGTCTCGCGATCATTTTCTGTCATCGTTTTACCATCAAAAGATTTGAATGAGTCCAGTGCAATATCGAGGTCATCATCCAGTCTAACAGGTGTTTTGATATCAGTATCTCCTAATAGATAATCTGTGGAAACATTGAAGAAATTTGCGATTGTTTGTAGATGTTTAGGATTTCTTTTGCCATTTTCCCATAGGGCATAGGATTGTTGGGAAATACCAAAGTGTTGGGCAACTTGCTTTTGAGTTAGCTTAGTTTCCAAGCGTAGTGTTTTCAACCTTTCTGGTAACATACTTTTCTCCTTTAAAAAAATAGTTTTTTTTATAAAAGCGCTTGACACAGAACAACAAAAGTCGTAAAATGGAATTAACAACAGAAGTTGTTAAAAAACTTGAACCAAAAGCCCACAACAGTGAACGGTTGGATCAAGTACATACGATGACCTTTGAAAATACAATAATGGCGTGAACCATTAGTGAAAATGTCAGGCTTATGCGCTTATAGTAATATCTAGACACTATTATTATATCACGATGAGTAGAGATTATCAGTAATCTGTATAAAAATGTCACATCTTTTTATACTAGCCACCACGAGTAAGCGAACCTCTTAAGGTAAAAACCATGAGCAAATCATGGTAACTCGGTAAAAAAACGCTAGACCCCAGACAAGCCACGAGCGAAACAAGGCGGCCTCAACTGAATTTAAGCTGGACATATGGTAACTTAAGTTTGGTGATAGTAGCATCCGTTTTAAGTGAGCAATGGAGCATGAATATGCTGAGCCTATAAACGATTATCTTTAACGTATGTGATAATTAAAAGATAATGACTGTCATCTATAATATGGATGGCAGGTAAATATAGTGATCAGATGTCTCCCAGCCTTGTTGGTCTGTTTGATCATACGACAAAATGTTAAGGATACTTCCATGTCGCCTTTCAGGGCAGATTGTCAGTTGACCTAACTATAATATGGAGGTATAACTTAACAGCATAAGAAACAATACACCATCCCTTGCTTGTTTCTTATGTACTGACAAGGATAATGCTTTGGTCACTTATTGAGGCATGCTACTGATTATCAATACCAAATAGCCTGATCAAAATATCATTTAGCTTAGGGTAGCCGATTTTTGAGACTGTTTGCAAGGTAATATGTGCATCATACACAGCAAACAGTTAGCCAACTAAAAGTCTGCTATTCCTATTCAATTGAGCCGCTTATCGGTCGTAGCTGACGTTCACTAACTCCATCATTTAATTTGAACGTTGTTAGCTGTCTCAAGCTCCTCTCCCCAGTTTGTTCTATAGACTATCTATAGAGGGGTCTTCTAGATTAAATGCCTATTTAATGTGTTTCTACATGGGGCTGGTTTGATGCCAAATCGTTACTTTTAAATGTGTCTCGCTTTTAACATGTTCTCTTTTGTTGTTATAGCTGTTTGACATCTGACTGCTTTTATCTTGACTCTCCCAAGTGTCAAGTTGATAGGCATTCAGGTGTTTTTTGATGAGAAATGCTAGGCTATTATGTTACCGTTTGTTAGACAAGAGATAAGTAAAACAGGTTTTGATAATAAATAAGCTAGTTTAAGTAATCGTTGCCCCGGTAGGGTGATTTTTTTATGCCTAAATTTAGGTAGTCAAAAGGAGAAGGAGAAAATAAGAGACGTGGTAAATCTGAATAAAGTACTCAGGATACATGAACAAGATACGGGCGTATTAAGTATGCAAGCAGGCATTCGTATTCGCTCTAAAGACGATCTGGCGGAAGCCTATACCCCTGGTGTTGGTGAATTAGCCAAACTCATCGAAACTGATGAATCAGCCAAAAATAAGTATACACTAAGTGGTAAATTAGTTGCCTTAGTGACAGATGGCACAGCAGTTTTAGGATTAGGTAATATCGGTCCAGCAGGTGGGCTACCGATTGTGGAAGGAAAAGCGTTGATTTATAAGCAGTTTTCTGGTGTCGACGCCCTACCTTTAGCAATCAATCCGGTACCAATAGCTGAATTTGTCGAGACGATTAAAAACATAGCTAAGAGTTTTGCAGGCATCCATTTAGA
This sequence comes from Pseudolactococcus piscium, assembly GCF_002441695.1. Lineage (GTDB taxonomy): Bacteria > Bacillota > Bacilli > Lactobacillales > Streptococcaceae > Pseudolactococcus > Pseudolactococcus piscium. Next base: position 63,840 of record NZ_JXJW01000012.1, on the reverse strand, counting down.
AGATATTGCCGCACCAAGATGTTTTGAAATAGAAGATAAGTTAAAAGCAGCTCTTGATATTCCTGTCTATCATGATGATCAAACGGGGACAGCCATCGTTGTCTTAGCAGCATTAATCAACGCGGCAAGGCTTGTCGATAAACCAATCACAGAATTAAGGGTCTTGATGCATGGTGTCGGCGCATCAGGACTTGCAACAGCGAAATTGCTCTATCGGTTCGGGATCACACAGTTGACCCTGGTTGATATACACGGCAAAATCACAGAAAAGGATACACGCTATAATCACTATCAACGCAAGTTTTCAGCTAAAATTCAGCAAGGACAAGGGCAGAGCTTAGATGAGCTGATTACAGGACAGGATGTGTTCATTGGTCTGTCTGATAGGGACGTATTATCTGTCCAACAAGTCCGTCGCATGACAGAAGACTGTATCGTTTTTGCCTTGGCCAATCCCCGTCCTGAAATTGCACCAGACCTTGCTAAAGCAGCAGGTGTGAAAATTATGGCAACTGGCTCATCACAATATCCGAATCAGGTCAATAACTTACTTGTATTTCCGGGCCTTTTTAAAGGGTTACTAGAAACGCACTTAAAAACAGTAGATGAAGGCTTACAAATCAAGGTTGCACAAGCTTTGAGTCATTTAACAGTCAAGCCTAAAGTAGATAATCTGATTGCTAATGTCTTTGATGAAGGCGTAGTGGATACAGTCGTCTCAGCTGTTAAGGCATATGCGTCAGACAAATAATAGGTGACCAGCTTTAGCTTTTATAGGTTAAAGCTGGTCTTTTTAAAAGAAAGGTACTTAGTATGAAAAATAGTGCAACGCAAGATGCAGCACAACACGCAATGCTCGATAAACTGAAGCAGGTTAAAATTGGTTTCATTCCCTTGCCAATCTACTTAGTTTTATTGGTTGGCTACATTGGGATTACCATTTTAGATGTTGTACCAGAAAAGGATATGCTGGTCTCACTTGGTGTGATGACAGTTTTTGCCTATCTACTTGAGGAAGTCGGTGCACACATCCCAGTTTTAAAATCATTAGGCGGTAAGGTACTTGTTGTCACTTTTTTGCCAGCGTTCCTAGTTTATAAAAACTGGTTACCGACGTCAACGGTTAAGGTCGTGAGTAGCTTTATGTCAAATAATAATTTCTTGATGTTTTTTATTACCTTGCTTGTTGTTGGTAGTATTGCATCCATGAACCGGGTTACCCTGGTCAAGGCAACATCAAGGATTTTATTAATTTTAATTCTATGTGATATAGCGGGATCTTTGGTCGGTACAGGTGTTGGCATGCTACTTGGTATGACAGCCTATAAAGCGTATTTCTTTATCGTTGCACCCATCATGGCTGGTGGTGTGGGTGAAGGTGCTATGCCTTTGTCGATTGGATATGCAGCAGTCATGAGTGGCATGAGCCAAGATAATATTTTTGGGCAAATTTTGCCGTGTGTCATGTTGGGTAGTTTAGTTGCGGTTTTACTATCAGGTGTGCTGAAAAAAATTGGTGAGATACGTCCTGCTTTAACAGGTAATGGTAAGCTCATAGATAGTGATGATGAGAAACTTGATAACTTGAAGTCCAGTAACAAGACAGTCAGTATAGAAAAAACGCTGACAGCAGGTGTGCTGGCGATCGCCATCTACTTTTTAGTTGTTTGGTTATCCTCAGTCCTTAAAAGTGCAGTTGGTATCCAACTACCTGCACCGGTTATTCTATTACTTGTCTTGATGGGTGCCAAAATGTTAGGCTACATTCCCAAAAATATTGAAACAGGTGGTGCCTCGCTTTATGGCTTTACTGTAAAAGGTGTAACACCGTCTCTATTATTTGGTGTTGGTGTCGCTAAAACAGACTGGAAAGAGTTGATTGCTGTCTTTCAGAATCCGGCAGCGATTCTAACCATTATTGCCACTGTCTTTACAATCGTTATCACTGCCTTTGTTGTCTCAAAAATATTAGGACTCTACCCTGTGGATACTGCAATTGCTGTGTCATGCTGTAGTGGTCAAGGTGGGACAGGCGCACTTGCCATATTAGCTGCTGGTGACCGCATGACCTTGATGCCATTTGCACAAGTAGCCGTCCGTTTAGGTGGTGCCATGACAGTGACTGTCGCCATATTCCTGATGGGCATACTCAGTTAAAGGAAATGAATGATGACGCAACTAGCGGATATTTTTTTAACAGTGACAACATCTAGACGGACTTGGCAGCGTTTTTTAACAGCTGCGGGCATACATGATTTTTCAGAGAGTGAGCTGTCTGTTATTGATGAGACGATTGCCATATTTGATGGTGACCAAAACATACTGGCTACGGGATCTTTAGCAGGAAATGTGATGAAGTATATTGCGACGAATCAAACTGATACTGCTTATTTTAATCAACTCATTAGTGAGCTGGAAAACCGACTGAACCAAAGAGGTATCAGTCCTTATTTTGTCTTTACTAAACCAGAATATGCAAAAAAATTCAAGTATATCGGATTTCAGACCTTGTCTCAAACAGATCATGGCGTGCTACTAGAGAAAGGTTATCCGACCATTAGTCAATTTTTAAAGCAATGTCCTAAGGGAGATCCAGCTAAACAAAACGGGGCGATTGTCATGAATGCTAACCCGTTTACCTTAGGCCATCAATATTTAGTAGAAAAGGCTGCATCTGATAATGATTATGTCTATCTGTTCGTCGTGAGTGAGGACTGCTCCCTTTTTAGCAGTGAGGAACGGTTTACGCTAGTCAGACAAGGCGTAGCACATTTACCTAATGTCACTGTCTTACCGACTGCTGCCTATATGGTCAGCTATACAACGTTTCCAGCGTATTTTTTACACGGAGATGTGGATGTAGTGTCCTATCAGGCCCAGCTTGATGCTAGAGTGTTTAAAAATTGGTTTGTGCCCTATTTTGCGATTAGCTCACGCTATGTAGGCGAAGAGCCATTATCTTTAGTGACTCATCGCTATAATCAACTGCTAGTTGAGGAATTGCAGCCAGAAGTCGCCGTCAAGGTGATACCACGTTATAAAAATGAGAACAAGGTGATATCTGCAACACGGGTCAGGCAGTACCTGTCTGATAATCGACTAAAAGAGATGAGAGGACTAGTCCCAGAGACAACTTATGCCTACATCATCACCAATCAATTGACAATAAAAAATAGAATGAAGGATAAAAAATGGAAATAAAAAAGACAGCCTTGGCTGGTACACTGGAGTCTTCAGATGTACAAGTCATGATTTCACCTAACGAATCTGGGCTTACGATAGACCTAGTGTCAGACGTCAAAAAACAATTTGGCAAGGCAATCGTGGCATGTGTCAAACAAGTGCTATCAGACTACGATGTTAGACATGCTACGGTAAAAATTGTCGATAAAGGTGCCTTAGATAGTGTCATCAAGGCAAGGACGATCGCAGCGGTGCAACGTGCACTAGATATAGTTGAAGAACCAAAATGGGAGGTGCTATAAATGAGCAATCAAGATCGCTTACGTCGGACGATGCTATTTGTACCTGGTAATAACCCAGCTATGTTAAAGGATGCAGGTATTTATGGGGCAGATGCCATCATGTTTGATTTGGAGGATGCGGTAGCCATATCTGAAAAAGATGCCGCCCGTTATTTAGTCTATAAAATGATAAAAAACGTTGATTTTGGTCAGGCAGAGCTTGTAGTTCGTATCAATGGCTTGGATACACCGTATTGGAAAAATGATGTTCGAGCCATGGTTAAAGCGGGGATAGATGTCATCCGCTTGCCTAAAGTTGAGACAGCTGACATGATGACTGACTTAACCATCATGATTTTATTAGCAGAAAAAGAGTTTGGCCGACAAGCAGGTGAGACCAGGGTAATGGCAGCAATCGAGTCAGCACTTGGTGTCTTGAATGCCAGAGAAATTGCCATGAGTTGTCAGGGACGCATGATGGGGATCGCACTGTCGGGGATGGACTATACAAAGGATATGGGGACACATCGTTACCCGGATGGTCAAGAGTTGTGTTTTGCCCGGAATATGGTGCTTCATGCCGCGCGTGCAGCCAAGATAGCAGCATTTGATACCGTCTTTACAGATATGAATGATGAGGCGGGCTTTCTCCGTGAGACTCGGCTGATTCATCAACTGGGCTATGATGGTAAATCGGTCATTAATCCTCGGCAAATACCCTTGGTCAATCTGGTTTATCAGCCAACGAAAAGTGAAATCTTAGCTGCACAGACTATTGTCGCCGCTAGTAAAGCCGCATCTGAAAAAGGATCAGGCGTCCTCTCACTTAATGGGCAAATGATTGACCGTCCTGTCGTCTTACAGGCAGAAAAAGTCCTACAGTTGGCTAAAGTGACTCACCTTGTGGATACGAAAGGAAATGATATTGAAAAATAAAGTAAATCGTGAATTACCAGATGAACTCACCAAGAGATATGAGTATATGCCGTTTACGACGAGCAATTATGGGGGTGTGATCACGCAGAGAAGTGGCCCTAAAGTACGGGCAACAACAGGTAAAGAGAAATGCGCCTATACCTTAGAAGAAGTCATCGTCAAGACTGTGCAAGATGGGATGACACTTTTTTTCCACCATCATTTTCGAGAAGGCGACTACGTCTTTAATGCGGTGATGCGCTTGATCATTGATCTAGGCTATAAAAATCTTGCTTTAGCACCGTCGTCCTTGACAAATGTCATGAATGATATCGTAGTAGAAGCAATAGAAAAAGGTGTCGTCACACAGATTACATCCTCTGGCATGCGAGGGAAATTAGGTGAAGCGGTTTCTCATGGTGCCTTGCAAAACCCGATTGTTTTACGCTCCCATGGTGGCCGTGCTAGGGCAATTGAGACAGGTGAGATTAAGATAGATGTTGCCTTTCTCGGTGTGCCAAATAGCGATGAAATGGGCAATGCAAATGGCATGGTTGGCGCATCAGCATGTGGTGCTTTAGGCTATGCCTTGATGGATGCACAGTATGCCCAAACCGTTGTCTTAGTCACAGATCATCTCGTCCCCTATCCCAATATGCCTGCATCAATCAAGCAAACTCAGGTTGACTATGTTGTTAAAATTGCTGCAGTTGGTGATCCAGATAAAATCGGATCTGGCGCGACCCGTTTTACCAGCGATCCTAAAGAATTAAAGATAGCCAAGACTGTGAATCAAGTCCTAACAAACTCACCCTACTTTAAGGATGGTTTCTCGTTTCAAACTGGTACTGGTGGGGCAGCTTTAGCAGTCTCCCGTTTTCTGCGTCAGTCAATGATTGATCAACATATCAAGGCGTCCTTTGCCTTAGGTGGGATTACCAGCGCAATGGTAGACTTATTAAAAGAAGGTCTTGTTGGTAAGCTGATGGATGTTCAAGATTTTGATCGTGGCGCTGCTCAGTCGATGCATGAGAATGAGAATCAACAAGAGATCGATGCATCTTGGTATGCTGATCCTGCTAATAAAGGTGCCATGGTTGATCAATTAGACATTGTTATTCTATCTGCCTTGGAAATCGATACAGCATTTAATGTGAATGTCATGACAGGGTCAGATGGTGTCATTCGGGGTGCTATTGGCGGTCATCAAGATGCGGCGACAGCAAACTTAACGATTATTGCAGCACCTTTAGTGCGTGGTCGTCTAGCAACTATCGTGCCTCGTGTCACAACAGTTATCACGCCTGGAGACACCATTGATGTGGTTGTCACAGAGGTTGGTATTGCCATCAATCCACGACGTAGTGACTTGTTAGACAGTCTGACTCAGATTCCAGATTTTCCGATTTTCACGATACAAGAATTGCAAGCAAAAGCAGCAGCTAAAATAGGTATACCCGAGCCCATAACCTTTACTGATAAGGTCGTTGCCTTTGTTGAATATCGAGATGGCACGCTGATCGATGTTATCAACCAAGTCAAAGAGTAGCCGTCATGTCTATTTTTGCTAAAGGAAAGCCGGTAAGCCTGCCTGAGATACTTGCCAGTAAAGTAGCGCGCGTTGCTAGGTTAAAAGAGGTTAGGCAAAAGTTTTCTGATGCGACAATAATCTCTATCACTCTGAATATACCGGGAAATATAAAGAATAGTCGCCAGATACAGCTCATTTTTCGAGCAGGTATGCGCGAGCTTACTGGGGTGTTTATGACTCAGTGGGAAATGACGCATCTTGACTTGCAGACAGGGCCAGAAGCAATTCTTGTGGTAGATGCTGCTGCTAATACTTGTAAAAGAAAGGCGGTTACATTTGAGACAGATTTTGTGTTAGGTCGTTTATTTGATGTGGATGTTTTAGCAGCTGATCGTAAGAATCTATCGCGCGCAACTCTAGAGATGCCCTGCAGAACTTGTTATGTATGTGCAGAAGATGCAAAGGTATGTGCCCGGTCCCAGCAGCATCCTTGGATCGAGATTCGAAAAGCGTTAGACGCCATATATCTAGACTATGTTAGACAAGATAAAGAGAAATGGGTATCGTCTGCTATTCGTGCCATGCTCTATGAAGTATCTGTTACACCAAAACCCGGTTTGGTAGATCCAAGTAGTCAAGGGAGTCATCAGGATATGGACGCCTTCCTTTTTATTGATAGTGCCATCAGCCTACGACCTTACTTTACTGCCTTATATGAGGTAAGCTTGTCATGGACAGCGTCTTTGCCAAGCCTATTTGAGGAGATAAGACGGTTAGGAATCAAGGCTGAGATCACGATGTTGAAAACGACAGAAGATGTTAATACACATAAAGGGGTTATATTTTCATTGGGCATTCTCTTTTCAGCCAGTGTCTATCAGAAGCAAGTGTCACTTGATTTACAGAACATCATCTGTCAGATGTTAGCTGGACTGACAGAGCAGGCATTTGCAGGGTTACCCAATAAGTCGACCTTAACTGCCGGTGAAAGCCAGTTTTTAAGCTACGGCTTAACAGGTGTTCGTGGTGAAGCTGAAAAAGGGTTTCCCACTGTGTTTGATTTGGCACTCCCTTATCTCAAAAATAGAAAAGGGACGATGAATGATCGCTTGCTGGATACCCTGATGTTAATCGCCACCTCTATACAAGATACTAACTTGATTAAACGGGCTGGTGGTATTCACGTACTAGATAATCTCCAAGAACAAGTCACGCACTATTTTGACTTGGGAGGTGCAAAAACGACAGCTGGTAAGGCCTATATGTATCAGTTAGATCAAGTCTTTATCCGTCAAAATCTTAGTCTAGGTGGATCAGCAGACCTATTAATACTTACGATCTTTCTTGAGTTGTTAACTGATGCGCTGTGATAGTTAGCAACCTGTTCATGAGGATGATGACAAAAGAAACTGCTACAAAAATAAGATAAATGAAGTCGCAAAACAAGTAAAGCAATTAGCCTAATCTAAGGTATAGGTTGATTGCGTTGCCCCTAAGTTTTGCCTGCTTTATCACAGTAAGCTAGTCTGTTAATAGCTTACTTATTCAGCGACCAGTCTTGGTAGACACTAGCATAAACATGTACAATTTAGCTTCGTACAAATAAAGGGTTCGATTCCCTTTGGTTGCTTAAATGGTTTAGGAGAGAAGTAGTTACCTCAAGATAATAAAATCATTCAGGGTAGCAAAGGGGAAATGGCGTTTCTATTTTTTTATATTAATCATTAAATCTAAAGTGTTTTTTTTAATATTTTTTGTTATAATTATACTAGTTGATGATAATATCAGTTAATATAATAAAATATTAAGAAATGTATGAGGGAAAAGTATGAAAAACAAGCATGTTTTTAAAACTATTATTAGAAAAAGTTTGTCTAGTTTGATGATCCTGTCTTTGAGTACACCGATGTTGCTGACAACTTCTACTGTTTTTGCAGAAGAGGATATGTCAGTAAAGGACGTAAATAATACAGCGACTAGTGGTTCTAGTACAGCTACAAAAAATGCGACATCGGATCCAGTTACAGTACCGTCAGCTACGGACGTAGTAACCAGTGATGTACCAGATGAAACGAATTCGAAAAGTGACGCACTTGATGTACCAGACTCAGCTACACCACCAGAGGATAAAGCACTAGCATCTAGCGACAACACAAGTCTTGTCGTACCAGTGGAAAGTGCTAAAGCGTTGTTAGGAACAACGCCAATACAAGATAAGGTTGACATACCAGATCCTGTACTGAAACAAGAGATTTTGACTGCCTTGAAGTTGCCGGAAGGGACAGAGTTAACGAAATCAGACATGGAAAAATTGACGAGTTTAAGAATAACGAAAATGACTAGTCCAACACTAATTAGTGATTTATCTGGCCTAGAATATGCAACCAATCTACTTACCTTTTCTATTATTGATAAAAGTGCCTTGACAGACTTCAGCCCTCTAGAACAACTGACTAACCTGACCTATGTCACACTGCAAACAAATGCACTGACTAGTGCAAATTTTCCAGACCTATCGAAAAGCCAAGGTATTAAATTTTTAGACTTAACTGCAACAGGAATAGATGATGCAGTCTTGCCAAAAATTGCTAAACTGAGGGAGCTAAATAGCTTACATCTGGATCAAAATATGGGAATTACGACGATTGAACCATTGAAAGACTTACCAAATCTGCAAGTATTATTCATCCAATTCTGTGGTGTAACTGATTTCAGGAGTGTTGTTGAGTTCCCTGCCTTGAAAAATCTTTCAGCATTTGGTCAAAATACTGGTCGTGGTGATGAACCGACAGACATTAGTCGGTCAAAATTAGTTTATGATACGAATTCGAAAACGGTCTTTATTCCGTTTGCCATGATGCCAAATCGTCTGACAAACTTTGATGGCTATATACCACCATTTACTACCAGTAGCTCGGCTAGTAACACCTACCTAGACTTTAACGGGGAGCAATTACCAGCAAACAGACTACAAATCACTGATCTGGGGATTACAGTTTTGGATGTGAGTGAAGCGGCATACACGCAACTTAATACACTTGTGTATAATCCACGCGTGAACAATCCATATGGTTCCTATGCTGTACCGGAAGGACTGGATTTCTATGCGATTTCAGCTGGCACCTATCTGCATCAGTTCAATATAAATGATGATGGCGCTCCGATTACAGTCAGCTATATGGATGAAAACGGTCAAACATTATTACCTGATAAACAAATCAACGGATTTGTTGGAAAAGAGTATGCTGTTGCTGCTGAAATGATTCCGGATTACCAGCTGGTTAATGTGGTTGGTGCTACTTCTGGTGTGTTTAGTAACGACGCACAAACAGTTACTTTTGTCTATAAAAAATTAGGTGGTGTAAGTAAGTTAGGTGAAGTGATGGTATCTTATGTAGATTTAGACGGAAATGAGATTGCACCCACTGAAAAAATGTCAGGTAATGTTGGTGATGCTTATCAAACTGAGCAACTTGATATCAAAGACTATACCTTTAAAGAAGTAAAAGGTGCACCGACAGGTCTATTTTCGGATAAGGCACTAGTCGTGACTTATGTCTACACCAAAAATACGACTGCAAAGGATCCAGATAAGGCAGAACAAAATAAGGTAGCAGGTGAGCGTGCGTCGTCGACTTCTGATGCAAGCAAAGATGGATCACAATCATTACCAAAAACAGGTGAAAGTAGACATATGGCAGTCATACTTACGGGTATTGCTTTATTATCAGGTGCAGCTGCTTGTTTGATTAAATTAAGACGTAAAAAAAGATAGCCATCAAATATTGAGATAGGGTCATCAAAAAATATTCAGGATAAACATCTAGTTATGATTCGAATCAGGCTAATATCAAAAATACCATCTCCTATCACAAAAGGGGATGGTATTTTTAATGAGACGGCGTGGCTGGAAACAGGTCGTTAAAGTACTTACTTGACATTCCATGAGACCTCTTTAAAATGAGGCCATCTAGGGGAGAATAACCTAGGTAAGGCTACAAGTTTATGATATAATATAAGAATGGATTATTACATAGTAGGAACGATTGTAAACACACAGGGTTTACAAGGCGAAGTGCGCGTGATTTCGGTAACGGATTTCGCAGAGGAACGCTATCAAAAAAATGCTGAATTGGCTTTATTTGATAAACAAGATAAATTTGTTAGGATGCTGAAAGTCAAGACGCATCGAAAACAAAAAAATCTAGATATCATCAAGTTTGAAGGTATGTATAGTATTAATGACGTCGAAAAGTATCGTGATTTTTCATTGAAAATTGCTGCCGAAAATCGTGGAGAACTGGATAGTGATGACGAGTTTTACTATGATGATATCATCGGTATTACTGTTTTCGAAAATGAGGTAGCAATCGGGACAGTCTCAGAAATCCTTCAGCCTGGTGCAAACGATGTTTGGGTGATCAAACGTAAAGGCAAAAAGGACTTACTCCTGCCATTTATCGAGTCAGTCATCTTGACAGTTGATATTGTCGCAAAACGTGTGACCGTTGACATTCCAGAAGGATTGGATGATTAGGATGCAGATTGATATCTTAACTTTGTTTCCTGATATGTTCTCTAGCCTAGAGCATTCTATAGTTGGCAGGGCGAGAAAGTCGGGAAAAATCGAGATTAACTTTCATAATTTTCGAGATTTTGCTACAAATAAGCAAAAACATGTCGATGATATGCCTTATGGTGGTGGTCAAGGCATGTTACTGATGCCACAACCAATCTTTGATACCTTAGCTTCATTTCCACATGAGGGTGCACGCGTATTGATGATGGACCCTGCTGGTCGCACCTTTGATCAAGCCTTCGCTGAGGAATTAGCGGGAGAAGACCAAGTCGTTTTCTTATGTGGCCACTATGAAGGATTTGATGAGCGGATCAAGACGCTTGTGACAGATGAAGTCTCTTTGGGTGATTATGTTTTAACAGGTGGAGAAGTAGCAGCCAGTGTCATGATTGATGCCACAGTACGCCTAATTCCTGATGTGATCGGTAAAAAAGCCAGTCACGAAGAAGATAGCTTCTCATCAGGCTTATTAGAGTATCCGCAGTATACAAGACCTGAAGACTTTAGAGGGCTAAAAGTACCAGATGTCCTCATGAGCGGTCATCATGAAAATATTCGCAAATGGCGCCTAACTGAAAGTTTGGCTAAGACGCATCGATTAAGACCGGATTTGCTAGCAGCATATCCCCTTAGTGATGAAGAGCGAGCGCTACTTAAACAGATAAAAAACGAAAGTCCTGATTAAAATGACCTTAAAAAATTATATCTGGGATTTTGATGGTACCTTATTTGATACCTATCCTGTCATGCTGACAGCACTCAAGCAGGTGATGATAAAGCACCAGATACACTATGATGGGGATTTGGCTTATTTCATCAAAAAGTATTCAATTCGAGAATTTGCCAAGCAATATGGCACAGATGCCCTGCTTGATGACTATCATCAGTTGGAAACAACCTTGCAGACTCAGGTTGCCTCTTATCCAGAAATTCCTGCTATCTTAAAGCAGATAATCGATACTGGTGGGCAACATTTTATACTGAGTCATCGAGATGATAAGACATACGCCTATTTAGGTGAGCTGAGCCTTTTATTTACTGAAATTATTACGAGTAGCAACCACTTTGCCAGAAAGCCTGATCCGGAGAGTTTGATTTATCTGATAGACAAGTATCAGTTACGACTTGATCAGACTGTTATGGTGGGCGATAGGCCATTAGATATTTTAGCAGGAAAAAATGCTGGTATCAAAACGATGTTATTTGATGAAGCTGGATTTTTTCTAGCAAACGAACTAAACGCAGATTACACAGTGACAACATGGGAGAACTTTAAAAATGAATATTGAACGCGAAAAAGAATTTGTCCACCAATTCCACTATGATGCTAGAAATTTAGCCTGGGAAGAAGAAAATGGGACACCAGAAACAGCATTAAATGTCCAATTCCAACTCGTAGATCAGGTTGAGAATCTAGCAGATACAGATACAGCGATTAATGGTCTCTTATCTTTCATGATTGTCCTTGAAAATCTTGTGATTTCAGGAAACATCGGTCAATTGAGCGTCATTCGTGGACAGGTCATCGAAAATAAAGAACAATTATCTCAAGAAGAAATGTCAGAATTGGCAGCGCCTTTATTTGATTTATTACAGCGTATGACTTATGAAATAACTGAAATTGCTTTGGATCAACCAGGCGTTAGCTTGGAGTTTTAAGGCTGTATGAAGACTGCGATTATTACAGATAGCTCAGCATTTTTGAGTGATGACATCAGGGCAAAGGACAATGTGTTTGTGCTTGATATCCCTATATTTATAGACGGTCAGACCTATATCGAAGGCAAAGACTTAACAGACTCAGCATTTTATGAGAAGATGGCCGCATCTGCTGAACTACCTAAAACGAGCCAGCCAAGTATTCATGATCTGACAGAATTACTCGACAAACTAGTAGCAGAAAACTATACACGTGTTGTTGGTCTGTTTTTGTCATCTGGTATTTCAGGATTTTGGCAAAATATCCAATATCTCAAAGATGAGTATCCTAAGTTAACAATTGCCTTCCCAGATACTATCATCACGTCAGCACCTTTAGGCTACATGGTTGAAATGACGGCTAATATGACCAAGACAAATGCGTCATTTGACTTTATCTTGACAGAATTAGCTGAAATCATTGCTAAAACGACAGCCTTTATTATCGTGGATGATTTAGATCATCTGGTCAAGGGTGGTAGACTGTCGAATGGTGCTGCAATAATTGGCAACTTGTTAAATATCAAACCGATTCTACGGTTTGATGAAGCTGGTAAAATCGTTGTCTATGAAAAGATCAGGACAAGCAAGAAGGCATTTAAAAAACTGTATAAGATTCTGTCAGAAACAACAAAATCAGGAGATTATAAGGTTTATGTGATTCACTCAAATATTCCAGAAACGGCGAAAGATGTCGCGCAAGAATTGACAGAAAAAGGCTTTGATGTCTCAATTGCAAGCTTTGGTGCTGTGATTGGCACACATTTAGGGGAAGGAGCACTCGGATTTGGTATTAGTCCGAAATTAACATAATGATTAAAGTAATTATAGCGGGTTTCAAAGGCCGTATGGGCTCAACAGCAGTGGAGATGGTAAAAGAAGATGCTAATCTTGAATTAGTCGCTTTGGTAGATCCCCTAACAAGTGAAAAAGTAGTCGATGGTGTTCCAGTCTTTAATGACAAAACTGCACTCATCGGATTTGAAGCAGATGTATGGGTCGATTTCACGATCCCTACAGTTGCTTTTGACAACACTAAATTTGCCTTGGAAAATGGCTTTTGTCCTGTTGTTGGTACGACTGGCTTCACAGAAGCACAAATTTCAGAACTCATCACCTTATCAAAAGAGAAAAAAGTAGGTGGCCTCATTGCGCCTAATTTCGCTATTGGTGCGATTTTGTTGATGGAATTTGCCCAAAAAGCAGCTCAGTATTTTCCTGATGTAGAAATTATCGAATTACACCATGACAACAAAAAGGATGCGCCGTCAGGTACAGCCATTAAGACAGCAGAACTGATTAAAGCAACACGTCAGCCTAAACAGCAGGGTGCTACTGATGAAGTTGAGACGATCCCAGGTGCAAGAGGTGCCGAATTTGATGGCATGAGAATTCATTCTGTTCGCTTGCCAGGTCTTGTTGCCCACCAAGAAGTTATTTTTGGTGCAAAAGGTGAAGGCTTAACCATCCGTCATGATTCCTACGATCGTGTTTCTTTCATGGGTGGTGTTAATATCGGTATCAAAAAAGTTGTTGAAATTGATGCCTTGGTTTATGGATTAGATTGTCTGTTATGAGATTAGAGAAGATGCCGGCGGAGTTTGTAAAAGCTCTGCCGATTTTGCAAAAAATTCGAGATTTTGGCTATGAAGCCTATTTTGTAGGTGGCAGTGTACGTGACGTTTTACTCAATCGGCAGATTCATGATGTTGATATCGCAACAAGTGCTTACCCTTCTGAGATTAAGCAGATATTTGAGCATACAATCGATATCGGTATCGAGCATGGTACGGTGCTTGTTTTAGCGCAAGATGACGAATATGAAATCACGACCTTTCGGACAGAAGATGTCTATGTCGATTATCGACGACCAGCTCATGTTAACTTTGTACGTCAACTATCAGAGGATTTGTTAAGACGTGATTTCACAATCAATGCTTTTGCACTTGCAAATGATGGGGAGATTATCGACCTCTATGACGGGCTAATCGATTTAGACAGACAAGTCCTTCGAGCAGTTGGTAAGCCATCAGAACGCTTCACAGAAGATGCCTTAAGAATCATGCGTGGCCTTAGATTTAGTGCGACACTGAATTTTGACTTGGCATCTGATACGTTTGATGCCATGAAAGCCCAGGTTTATTTGCTAGAAAAAATTTCAATCGAACGTATTTTTATCGAGCTGGATAAGTTATTAATTGCAAATCATTGGCAAAAAGGGCTTAAGGCACTTTTAGCAATAGAGGCGTCTGACTATTTACCAGGCCTTTCAAATGAATCAGCCCTCTTAAAGATGCTGTCACTGCCAGAAGACTTTGTATTTACAAATTCGATCCAAGCATGGGGCTATTTACTTTATCAGCTTGGCTATTTAGATGGCAAATTTTTGATGAAGCAGTGGAAAGTATCTCGTGATTTTTCGACAGATGTGACTAACTTTTTGAAGGCGTATCATATCCGACAAACAAGTCAGTTCACACAAGAATCGCTTTATTTGCTTGGTAAGTCAAGCTTGATTTTAGTTGAGGAGATGGTTGCTGCACAAGAGCTTAAACCTGATTTCGAGCGGATTACAGGACTTGATGCGCAACTACAGATCCGACACAAAAGAGAGATTGCCGTTTCTGCAGGAGATATTATGACCAAATTTGGCATCAAACCTGGTCCAGGTATTGGTAAACTCTATCACACGATTGAACTGGAAATCGTTAGGGGCAACTTAATTAACCGACCAGAAGCTATTTTTAATTATGTAAAAGAAAAGAGTAACGATGGCAACAATGACTGATTTTCGTGTTGAAAACTTGACTAAATCTGTAGGAGATAAGACGGTTTTCTCAAAGATAGACTTTATCATCCATCCTTTAGATCGGATTGGCTTGATTGGTGTGAATGGTACTGGGAAAACGACCTTACTAGATGTTATCTCAGGAAAAGCTGGATTTGATGGTGATAACTCACCATTTTTTGCGCACAATGACTTCAAAATCGAGTATCTGACGCAGGAACCACAATTTGATGAAAATGTATCGATTATGGATACGATTTTGTCAGATGACTTAGCACAGATGAAAGCCATCAAGCAGTATGAGCAAGTCTTGCTTGCCTTGACAGAGGATCCAGAAAATGAGACCTTGCAAGTCTCTTTATCTGAAGTTGAAGCACAGATGACAGCAATTGAGGCTTGGGAAGTTGAAAATCAAGTTAAAACGGTCTTATCTAAGTTGAAATTACCTGATTTGACTGAGCAAATCAAGAACTTATCTGGTGGTCAAAAACGGCGTGTTCAGTTAGCGCAGGCCTTGCTAAATCCTGCCGATTTATTACTGCTGGATGAGCCAACCAACCATCTGGATGTAGATACGATCGCATGGTTAGAGAACTATGTAAAAAGCGCAAGACAAACCATTTTATTTATTACCCATGACCGTTATTTCTTAGATAATTTGGCAACACGTATCTTTGAATTAGACAATGGTAAGCTATACGAATATCAAGGTAATTACCAAGATTATCTACAACAAAAAGCTGAAAGAGACGAAAGAGAATCTGCTCAGCATCATAAGAGCAAGCAATTATTCAAGCAAGAATTAGCTTGGATTCGCAAATCACCTCAAGCACGGGCGACCAAGCAGCAGGCACGGATTGATCGATTTGAAGATATCAAAAATGAGGTTAACAGTGTCAGCTCATCTGATGATCTTTCAATTAATGTCGCCACGTCAAGAATTGGTAAAAAAGTCATCAATTTTGAGCATGTTAACTTTGCATTTTCTGCTGATAAACCCATCTTGACTGACTTTAACCTTCTGGTTCAAAATACGGATAGAATTGGTATCGTTGGTAACAACGGGACAGGAAAATCGACCTTACTTAATCTGATAGATGGGGAATTGACACCTGATGCTGGGACAGTTGACATCGGTGAAACGATTAAGATCGGCTATTTTTCACAGCAAATCAAGGGACTAGATGAGTCCAAACGTGTGATTAACTTTCTACAAGAGATTGCAGATAACAGCCTCACCTCTTCTGGTGAATCAGTGAGTATCGTTAATCTGTTAGAGCAATTTTTATTTCCACGGACCACGCATGGTACCCTGATTGCTAAATTATCTGGTGGTGAGAAGAAACGCTTATACTTGCTAAAGATTTTATTACAACAACCTAACGTTTTACTGCTAGATGAGCCGACAAATGATCTGGATATTGCGACATTGACTGTCCTAGAAAATTTCATTCAACACTATAAAGGTGTTGTGATTACAGTCAGTCATGACCGCTATTTCCTTGATAAGGTCGTTAATAAACTACTCGTTTTTGATAAGGGAACTGTGACTGAAGTGCATTCAGGCTACTCAGATTATTTGGCGACTAAAGTGGCAGATCAAAAACCAAATAAACAAGTTGCAGCAGTCCCAATTGTACAAGTAAATAAACTCGAAAGAGCACGGATGACCTATTCTGAAAAACAAGAATGGTCAACGATTGAAGCCTCGATTTCAAGCTTGGAAACGGAGATTTCAACTATCGAGCAGCAGATGGCTGTACATGGGTCAGACTTCACAAAATTAGGCGAGTTACAAGCAGACCTAGACCTTAAAAATAATGACTTACTAGACAAATATGAACGCTATGAGTACTTGGCTGGATTTGACTAACCGTCGATTAAATGACGAGATGAATCTGCAAGATGCTGAGCCCTATAGTCGTATAGATGATAAAGAAATGATAAGATAAAGATATGAGAAAAGCAGATAAACTTTTTATTGATAATATCCATCACATATTAGACGATGGTGTATGGAGTGAAAATGCCCGTCCAAAATATAAGGATGGAAAGACAGCAAATTCAAAATATATTACAGGTAGTTTTGCTGAGTACGACCTGAGTAAAGGTGAATTTCCGATTACCACCTTACGACCAATTCCAATCAAGTCAGCCATCAAAGAATTGATGTGGATTTATCAGGATCAAACCAGTGAGCTGGACGTTTTAGTAAACAAGTATGGCGTTAAGTATTGGAATGAGTGGGAAGTTGGGGAGTCAGGTAATATCGGTATGCGCTATGGTGCGACTGTCAAAAAACATGATATCATCGGTAAATTACTCAGTGGACTTGAAAAAAATCCATGGAATCGCAGAAATATCATCAACCTCTGGCAATATGATGATTTTGAGGCATCAGAAGGCTTATTGCCTTGTGCCTTTCAAACCATGTTTGATGTTCGACGTGTTGATGGACAGATCTATCTAGATGCGACCTTGACACAACGCAGTAATGACATGTTAGTAGCCCATCATATCAATGCCATGCAGTATGTGGCCTTGCAGATGATGATTGCCAAACATTTCGGCTGGCAGATTGGCAAGTTCTTCTATTTTGTCAATAACTTACATATCTACGATAATCAGTTTGATAATGCGACCACGCTACTTGAACGGACACCATCAGATAAAAATCCAGTACTAAAGCTGAATGTAGCAGATGGCACTAACTTTTTTGATATCAAACCTGAAGATTTTGAGCTGGTCGATTATGAACCTGTTAAACCACAGCTCACTTTCGATATGGCCATATAAGGCACTAAAGGTCCTTAAGACAACTCATCACCAAACGTATCGCTAAATAATTTAAGAATAGGATGACTGAAATGCCAGATGCTGTAACTAATCTTAACAGTAATACCTTAAAGAAACAGGCCTCAGACGTCCATATTTTAATGGATTCTTGTCTCTTGGCCGGGCAAATATTGATGGCAAATGGATCTGAAATATCACGTGTAGAAGATGTGATACAGAGAATGGGCGTTGCAGCAGAGATTAACAACCTGCAGGTCTATGTCCTCTTAAATGCCATCACGGTCAGTTTTCCAGAGCAAGGCTTAACGCAAATGCGCAGTATTCCACCTCGCATACAGACGATGGATATGGAAAAGATTGTCGCGGTCAACGATTTGACACGTCAATTCACAGCACACCGGATCTCAATCGAGACCTTTGCAGATAAGTTAAGTAAGATTGATATGACGATTCCCAGGTTCTCACTAAAATTGCAGGTCATGAGTGCCATGGTAATCGCTGTAACATTTGTGATTATGTTAACGAGAAATACAGCTTTTATCAATCTTTTTCTAGCAGCAACCACAAGTGGTCTTGCCTATGCAATCGCCTTTCAAATGAGAAATAAGTTTCATATGCGTTTTTTTGGCTTATTCCTAGCGAGTTTATCCATGTCTTTTATCATGCTCATCTGTTCAAAAGTACTGGCGCATCCTTTTGATGCCGATATCGTAATTATTGGTGCCATTATGCCCTTTGTACCAGGTGTTGCACTAACCAATGCTGTGAGAGAAATCATGGCTGGTAACTTTATATCTGGACAAGGACGGATCATAGAAGCGCTGTTAACAGCTGCTTCTGTAGGACTCGGTATTGTGTTACTCTCATTTTTTTATTGATTAAAGGAGTCCTAGGATGCTTGTTTTATTACAGTTACTCAGCCAAATGATTCTTGCCTATATCGGGACACTTTCTTTTGGTATTATCTTAAATATTCCTAGGCGAACACTGAATCGTGCAGGGATTGTCGGCGCAAGTGCTTGGCTGACTTATGAACTTGTCTTACTCTGCACACAGCAGATGATGGATAAAAATTGGCGAATTGTGCTAGGGTCATTTATTGCAACTAATGTGATTGGTGTACTAAGTTTGACCATGAGTCGGGCACAAAAAGTACCGATGCTCATTTATAGTATCCCAGGTATTTTTCCTTTAGTCCCAGGTGGGCAAGCCTATCAAGTGGTCAGAAGTTTGGTGACTGGTAATCGGGATGATGCAGTCGCTAATTTTGAATTACTCGTAATTATTATTGGTGCAATTGCAGCCGGATTTTGGCTAGCCGAATTAATTAATCGTTTACGTGGCATGAATCGCTTGACCTAGGTCGGCGATTTTTGTTATACGTTAAAACTATAACTAATACCTATTTTTATATATTTTACAACTATAACGAGAGATGATAGAATAATGTCATACTACTAAAGAAATGAAGAGGCAATTTATGACAACATCACTTATAGGCTATCCACGTATTGGCGCAAAACGAGAATTAAAATTTGCAATCGAGAAATTTTTTAAAAAGGAACTTTCTGAGTCAGAGTTAGAAACTGTTGCTAAAACGCAAAGACAATTAAATTGGCAAACCCAATTTGCAGCTGGCATTGATTTTATCCCATCAAATGATTTTTCGTTTTATGATACGACACTAGATACCGCTTTTGCGCTAAATATCGTGCCTGAGCGCTACCAAGCACTTGCCATCTCACCCCTCGAAAAATACTTTGCAGCAGCACGGGGACATCAGTCTGAGGCAGGAGATGTCAAAGCATTAGCCATGAAAAAATGGTTTAATACCAATTATCATTACATGGTGCCTGAATTCGATGATGGGACTGTCTTAAAGCTTGATCTTAGCAAATTACTTTCAGAATATCAGGAAGCCTTGGCACTAGGGATCACGACTAAACCAGTTTTAATCGGCCCCTACACGCTTTTAAAGCTCATTAAGTTTACAGGTCAATCAACTATCGCGACAGTTCAGGATGATTTTGTTAGCATCTATGCTGAGGTATTTGAAAAACTAGCAGCTGAAAAAATCGACTGGTTGCAACTAGATGAGCCAGCGCTTGTCTTTGACTTATCTGCTGAGGATATTGGGTTAGTCAAGGCAATCTATACGCCTTTACTCGCACAAAAAAAATCAGTTAAAGTCCTACTACAAACTTACTTTGGTGACGTCCGTGATATTTATACTGACTTAGTCAGGCTAGATGTCGACGGCATTGGCCTTGATTTTGTGGAAGGCCGTAAGACAGCTGAATTGATTGAAACACATGGCTTCCCAACTGACAAAAAGTTGTTTGCTGGTGTGGTAAATGGTAAAAATATTTGGCGGAATAACTATCAAAAGACGCTTGCTATTCTAGCTAAGTTACCAAAAGATAAACTGATCATCTCGTCATCATGTAGTTTACAACACGTCCCTTACACGGTTAGTGCTGAGACGGACTTAGATGAAAAAATCTTACGTCATTTTGCCTTTGCGCAAGAAAAGTTGCAAGAAATCAAGGATATAAACGTTATTTTCTACCAACTCGAAACAGGAAGTTTAGCAGAAAATAAGGCCTTATTTGATGAAAAAAGATTTGAAGCTGACTTGACTGTACAGGAAAAAGTGTCGGGCTTATCATCATCAGACTATAGTAGAACACCCGACTTTTCAGCTCGTGAAGCAATCCAAAAAGAGGTATTTAAGTTACCAACGCTACCAACAACAACGATCGGGTCATTCCCACAAACAGCAGATGTCCGTAAAAATCGTCTAAACTTTAAGCGTGGTGATATCACAAAAGCTGCCTATGATGACTTTAACAAGACAAAAACAAAAGAGTGGATTGACTGGCAAGAAGCTATCGGCTTTGATGTCCTCGTTCATGGCGAATTTGAACGAAATGACATGGTGGAATATTTTGGTGAGAAACTAGCCGGTTATATCTTTACTAAATATGCTTGGGTACAATCTTATGGCACACGTTGTGTTAAACCACCGATTGTCTGGGGGGATATCGCGAGGGTCCAACAACTTTCAGTTGCAGATTCAGTTTATGCCCAAAGTTTGACTGATAAACCAGTCAAAGGCATGTTAACAGGACCTGTGACGATCTTAAACTGGTCGTTTCCTCGTGAAGATATTTCATTAAGTGAGTCGACGCTCCAGATTGCGCTAGCGATTCAAGAAGAAGTGCTTGATTTAGAGAAAAACGGGATTAAGATTATCCAAATTGATGAAGCAGCGCTCAGAGAAAAATTACCGCTACGCCAGACAGATTGGGACAGTCAGTATCTAGATTGGGCAATTCCTGCCTTTCGTTTAGTACATGCTAAAGTGGCGCCAACAACGCAAATTCATACACACATGTGCTATTCTGAGTTCACAGACATCATTCCAGCAATCGATGCCATGGATGCGGATGTCATCTCATTTGAAGCGAGTAGGAGTGATTTGTCCATCCTTGATGCCCTACAAGAAAATGGGTTTAGAACACAAACAGGACCTGGCGTCTATGATATTCATAGCCCACGGATTCCATCACTTGACGAAATCGAGAACGTCATTCATAAACTATTGACTAAAGTGCCGTTAGAAAAACTTTGGATTAATCCTGACTGTGGCCTTAAAACACGTGGGGTGACAGAAGTGAAAGCATCATTAGAAAATTTAGTTAAAGCAACACAAGCTATTCGCGCAACACTTTGATTATGAGACAGTTATAAATTAGAAAAATACAGCTATCACATCAGATAGCTGTATTTTTTGCTAGTCAAGCAGGTTTTTAACAAATTGGGATAAGCGATAGCTTGGTAGCGCTTTAAAAAAATAAAAATACCTATCGTTTTTTTATGCTATTTTTGATATAATAGTTTTGTGATGTAAATCACAAATAATGAAGAACGAGGAATGTGGTATGAAAAAATGGCAAAAGGTGGTTACGGGAGGACTCACTTTACTAGCGGTAGTCGCACTGGTCGGATGTGGTGGTAAGAAAACGGCTGAAAAACCTAAGGCAAGTAAATCAGATGCAAAAGCAGCAGCATCTGCTAAAAATAATTATACGCCGATAGCTGATATGAAATCTGACTATGATATCGTCATCATTGGTGCAGGTGGCGCAGGTATGACTGCTGCCATGGAAGCCAAAGATGCAGGGATGAATCCAGTCATTTTGGAAAAAATGCCAGTTGCAGGTGGCAATACCTCAAAATCTTCTGCAGGCATGAATGCATCAGAAACGACTGTTGAAAAAGCACAAGGTGTTGCTGATGACAATCAAAAATTCTTTGATGAAACCTTAAAAGGTGGTGGTGGGACAAATGATCAAGCTCTACTGCGTTACTTTGTGGATCATTCAGCAAGTGCTATCGATTGGCTAGCTAAAAATGAGATTGTCCTTGATAATCTGACGACGACAGGTGGCATGAGTGTCTCTAGAACACATCGCCCTTCAGATGGTTCTGCTGTAGGTCAGTACCTTGTCAAAGGCCTTGAAAAAAATATTAGAAGTAGAGACATTCCCCTATTTGTTAATAGTGATGTCACTAAAATAATTGAAAAAGATGGCAAAATTTCTGGCGTTAAGGTAAAAGTTGATGAAACTGAGACCAAAACGATCACTACTAAAGCAGTGATTGTGACAACAGGTGGGTTTGGTGCTAATAAAGAGATGATAAAAAAATATCGTCCTGACCTGAAAGATTATGTCTCTACTAATGCAGCAGGTTCAACAGGCGATGGCATCAAGATGATTGAACAATTAGGTGGTGATACGGTTGATCTAGATAAGATTCAAATCCACCCAACTGTCTTTAAGAAAACAGGCTATTTGGTAACAGAAGCGGTCCGTGGTGAAGGTGCTATCTTAGTGAATAAAGCAGGTAAACGCTTTACGAATGAGATGAACACACGTGATAAGGTTTCTGCTGCTGAACTCAAGCAACCTGGTAAGTCAGCTTACATCGTCTTTGGAGATAAAACAAAAGCAGCGGTTAAAGCAATTGACCAGTATATGTCAAAAGGCATGGTCGTTTCTGCTAAAACCTTAGCAGAATTGGCAGAAAAAACAGGCATTGATAAAACTGAGCTTGAGAAAACAGTTAAGACATGGCAAACAGCTGTTGCTACTAAGACAGATCCTGAATTCGGCAGAACAACTGGTATGACAAACGATATTGATGGCACCTACTATGCGATTGCAGTTTCACCAGGTATTCACCATACCATGGGTGGCGTGAAAATCAATACTGAAACACAAGTTTTGAAGAAAGATGGCACAGTCATCAAGGGACTATATGCGGCTGGTGAAGTCACAGGTGGTCTTCATGGCAGTAATCGAATTGGTGGTAATGCAGTAGCCGACATCATCATTTTTGGTCGTCAAGCAGGTACACAGGCAGCGGCATATGTCAAATAAGAGTGGTTAATCTATAAATAGACGCATAAAAAATAGCGCTCATGAATGATGAGGGCTATTTTTTATAAGTTATAAGGATAGATCTAGGTTAACACATTATTTCTTAGCTGAGCTGCCAGACGTACCTGCTTGACTGAGGTTTAGTTCTGGGTGCAGTGCTTGGAAACTTTGTGTTTTCCAGAGGTCTTTCGTTGTCTTATCACCATTTTGGGAGAAGATAGAGGTTGACGCATCACCTAATTTTTTCTCGATGACTTTTGCTTTTTGGAGACCCTTAGTATAATTATAGTCGTTAGGATCAATGGGTTTCAACCCATCACTAGGCCAAAAGCGGAGTAAATCTCCTGTGGTAATTGCATCAGAAATTTTTAATTGTTCTTCTGATTGTTTATTATTTGCATCTATTTGTTTTTTGGTATCCGGATCGGGATTGGTGATCTCTTCACCAGTAGCCGTCTTATAAATACGACCAGAGTAATTGGTTAAGGTTGAAGATACCCAGTTATCGGTATTTCGCATGGCCAGTAAATTACGATGATCTGGACTGAGTAAGTCTTGACCTAATTGTGGGTATTTGCTGTTGTCAATGCCTAACAAATGTAAGAGAGTAGGTAGGTTATCTATTTCTCCACCAAATGTATGGTCGACACGCCCTTTATCCATGCCAGGTACAACAATCATATAAGGTACACGTTGTAGCATGGCATCATCATAGCTTGACCAAGTCTCTTTGTTTTTACCTAATAGCTCTGCCAACTGAGGATTTCTAGAATTAGAAATACCGTAGTGGTCGCCATAAAGGACAATGACTGAGTTTTTATAGACATCTGACGCTTTCAGATAATCGAAGAATTCCTTGACTGCTGTGTCTAGATAGTTAGCAGTTGCAAAATAACCATTTATGGTATCATCACTAGTCGTTGCGAGTGGGAAGCCACCTTCATCACCAGCAAATTTAACGTATGGATAGTGGTTAGATACTGTAATGAATTTAGTATAGAAAGGTTGTTGTAGGTGTTCTAAATATTCAATAGAATCACCAAATAAGAATTTATCATGTAAGCCATACTGGAATGAGTTTGACTTATCAACGTTGAAATAGGTTTGATCAAAAAAGTAGTTATAGCCTAATCGTTTATAAGTTTCATTTCGATTCCAGAATGAGCCAACGTTACCATGGAAAACAGCAGATGTATAGCCCCCTACTTGTGACAGAATATCTGGAGCTGATTGGAAGGTATTTTTACCACCGTTACTAACGAAAAATGAGCCCTGTGTAAGTCCGAAAAATGAGTTTTCCATTAATGTTTCAGCATCTGAGGTCTTACCCGCTTTAACTTGATGGAAAAAATTATCAAAAGCAAAAGTCTCTTTTGAGCCAAACAAGGAATTTAGAAAAGGCGTCACTTCATACTCTTTTTCCTGTTTTGTTGTTGGATCAATGGCTTTTAGCTTGTAATTGATCAAAAATTGTTGGAAACTTTCAAGGTGGATATAGATCACGTTTTTGCCTTTAGCGATGCCAAAAGTATCAGGATTTGGTTTCGCGTGGTTGTCGCTAACATATTTTTGAACTTCAGCCACATCAGTAGGCTTAGCTTCTTTACGCACTTGGTTCGTTTTATAGGTATTAATCCCATCATAAACAGTAAAAGGTACAAGTCCTAGGTAGCGGACCACATAGGTATTTGAGAAGCCGCGACTTAAGAGTTCTGGTCGATCAATTTCCGCCATAAAAAGATTGACTGTAAAGGCAAGAATGGAAAGTGAGGTAATGGCAAATCCAGCTCGTTTACTAAAGGCACGGTGGTCAAAACGGATGACCTTTCGCCACATTAAGAGACCAATGATTAGAAAATCGATTACGAAGAACAAATCTGTAAAATTGAACAAGTTCAGTGCAGATTGTCCTAAACCTGCGGCCACTTTACTTGATGCTAGCATCGTATTAACGGTTATAAAGTCAGTAAACTCACCGAAATAAGTTGCATTTGAAAATAGCCAAAGCGTTAGTATAAAATAAATCACCAGCGAAAGACTGTAGTAGAGCTTAGTATTCTTGACATATAAGGCAAGACCAAGCAATAAAAGGGTGCTTGCCAAGGGGTTGAGGATGGCGAGCAGTATTTGAAATGAATTATCAAAGTCTAAATCAAATTTGAAGAAGTAGGCAAATAAGGATTTAAGCCAAAATAGTAGGACTAGAAAAGCAGTAAATCCGAGTCTCGTCGAGACAATGTTTGAAAATTTTTTTAACAAGTTAATCTGTTCCTTTGGGTAGCAGTACACGGGTGATAAGCTGAAGCAGCTAACACTTCCGATAACTACAAATTTTCTCTAAAATATCTTTCTTCATTTTACGCTATTTTCACTTTTTTGGCAAACAATGACCTATTTATTTTCTGATGCTGTCATAATTATCGCCTAAAGTCATGGCAAGTTGAAGTGATTGATCCGGTTCACATTTTTGCTATCCGCTTGTTTCCCCTTATGAGATAGCTTTCTGAGCTGTTTTCGTGTATAATATTAACTAATGACTAAACTAACGATAAATAAATTTGCCGCAAAAAAAATAGCTGATGGTATCTCAGTTTTGGATGCACATGACTTCCCTGTACAGACACATATTGAGGGCTTTGCTGAGTTGTATTTTGAGAAACAATTCTTGACATCAGCCTACTTTTCACGTCAAAACAAAGGGATTGGCTGGACGATTAAAACAAGAGATTTTGTTGCTCTCTTGACAGATGCTAAGCATAAACGTTATCCGTATTACCAGGATACTGCAACGACTGCATTTCGTGTCTTTAATCAAGATGGGGATGACTTTGGTGGCTTCACGATAGACATATATGATGAATATGCGCTTTTTAACTGGTATAATGCCTTTGTCTATTCGTTGAAACAAGAGATCATGACAGCATTTAAACAGGTTTTCCCTGAAATATTAGGTGCTTATGAAAAAGTTCGCTTTGAAAGTAAGCTACCGATTTCAAGTCATATTTATGGCCAATCAGCGCCAGATAAATTTATAGTCCTTGAAAATGGCACACGGTATCAAGTCTTCTTAAATGATGGCTTGATGACTGGAATCTTTTTAGATCAACATGATGTGCGTGGTGCTCTCATTGATGGACTAGCTGCTGGAAAAGACATGTTAAATATGTTTTCTTATACAGCAGCATTCTCTGTAGCAGCCGCAATAGGTGGCGCTAAGTCAACCGTATCAGTCGACCTAGCAAAACGCTCACGTGAGCTATCAGAAGCCCATTTTAAGGCTAATAATATCCCACTAGATGCGCACAAATTTCATGTCATGGATGTATTTGACTATTTCAAGTATGCGGCTAGAAAAAACTTACACTTTGATTTGATTGTTTTAGATCCACCTAGCTTTGCTAGAAATAAAAAGATGACGTTTTCAGTGGCTAAAGACTATCACCAATTAATAGCAGATGCGCTACCCATTTTAAACAAGCATGGTAAGATTATCGCATCGACCAATCATGCCAGACTAAGCAGAGCAGATTTCTTAGCTGAACTTAAAAAAGGGTTTGGCAATCAACGATTTGAGATTGTCCAAGAATTTAGCTTACCGGCAGATTTTACGGTCAATTCAGTAGATTCACAGTCTGATTACTTGAAAGTCTTTGTGTTGGAGATGAAGTAACTATGAAAATTGTTGTCCCAATCATGCCAAAGAGCTTGGAAGCAATTGCGCGACTCAGTTCTGATCAGTATCAGGGTGCGGATTTGATCGAATGGCGAGCAGATTTTTTAGCAATCAGTGATCTAGATCTTGCAGCCAGTAAAATTAAAGACAAGTTTCCTGATCACCCCATTATTTTTACATTTAGGACAGAAGATAAAGATGAGCAGCTTCTGTCTGATGCTGACTATGCAAGGTTAATTGATAAATTTGCATCAGAGTTCGCCTATATCGATATCGAAGTCTTACGATTTCCTGAGATTTCTCTTCCCAAGAACGCAATCGCTTCTTATCATGATTTTGACCAAATTCCAGAAAATCTAGCAGATATTTTAGGCAAGATGCAGGCTAGACACCCTAAAGTTGTGAAATTTGCTGGTATGCCGCAAGATAAAAAAGACGTGATCAGATTGATGTCAGAAACATTGACTTTTTCTGAAGTACATCCTGATCAGATCATTGTGACCATGGCTATGGGGGAACTTGGCAAAGTAACGCGTCTGGTTGGGGATAGCTTTGGAAGTAGCTGGACCTTTGCTGCTGTTGATGCAACAAGTGCCCCAGGCCAGTTAAGTTTAACTGAAATGCGTCAGCTACAGCATATTTTATAGGTAAAATAGCGTGTAATTTGAGGCTATACAAATATTAAAAAAGTTCGGCTCTCTGATGAAGAGCTTTTTTGGTGTTTAATCATAACTATTCTATTATTGACATTAATAAACACTAGAAATGACTAAGTATCAAAATAATAAAAATAAAGCGTTTTCATGTTGTTGTTGACAATTAAATAACGAATTAATATAATAATATTATACAACTAATTTATTATGTGGAATGCGATAAGATATATGATATAAATTAGTACATAACTGGCGTATAAGTTCCGCTTACCACGCACACTAACCAGTCGTGTTATATAGGCAAACACGATGACTATGGTCGTAGAGGACGCATGTAATGAGTTGACGTATGCTAAAATGCTATCTATTCCCATTATAGAATTGGCAGCTCAAAACCTCCGAGAGTAAATGGACCATAATATGGATCTGATTCAAGAAACCAACTATTCCAAATGGTACTTAATTGATGGTTTCTTGTGTATCTGATTTGAACTTTTGTACCTAGCTACATCCACTGTATTTTTAAAGTGAAATTGATGAGGTGAAAGATGTTACAAGATGCGCAATCACAAACAATTGGTAATTATTATAAAGGAATTCGTGAGGAACGAGGCTATAGTCTAGGAGATGTTGCAAGATCAAATGATAATCTTTCTAAGTCACAAATTTCTCGGTTTGAGAGTGGTTTAAGTATGTTGACAACGGATAGATTTTTATTGGCGATTAAAGCGATTAATATGACACCCAATGAATTTTTTGCGTTGTGGGCGGAGGAACCAAATCAGTACCAAGCTTTTGGTAATAAAATTATGGCTTATGAGATAACAAAAGACATAGTAGGACTGAAAAAATTAATTAAGGGAAATGCTAAGTTAAAAAGGGATAAATTCTTTAATATTTTGACAAAAGCAGTGATACTAGACCTAACTGGAAAAAATCTGTTAACAAAAGTAGAGCAAACTTTTTTGAATAGACATTTCAATAGGATTTCCCAGTGGACTATGTTTGATATTAGCATCTTTAACCGTTGTCTAGCACTTCTTGATGAAGAGGAAGTTTATGACTTGGGACAAGATATGCTAGATAGTGAGGAATTATCTGTTCTTTTTATCCAGAATAGTGATGGTGTCAAAAAAACTGCTATTAATCTATATATTTTTTTAATTAGCAAAGGATGGTACAGGCGAGCGGAGCGAATTAAAGAAATA
This sequence comes from Pseudolactococcus piscium, assembly GCF_002441695.1. Lineage (GTDB taxonomy): Bacteria > Bacillota > Bacilli > Lactobacillales > Streptococcaceae > Pseudolactococcus > Pseudolactococcus piscium. The sequence goes on along the minus strand of NZ_JXJW01000012.1, from coordinate 35,085 downwards.
TTAGATGACTTCATTACAGAATGGGACCTGGAGGAGAAAATATCACTTCATATTTTTAAAAAAGTTTCAAGGTATAAACAAAAAAATAATCCTGAACTTTTGATTGACATTCAGGATGATATTGATAGGTTAAGAAAATTTGGTGCAGTGGGTATAGCTGAGCGGTTTGAAAAAATACTGAATCTTATCATTAATGCTTGACCATCTGCATCCTCTCTCATAGTTAATCCGTTGACTATATCATTAAAATTTATTGATTTACTAACTGTTGCATAAACATGACAGTTCAGCACCAAGTGTTGTGTTTATGCAATTAGACTGAAAATTTTAACAACGTATGTTAGAATGAAGTTATAGGATTTTATTCTAATATGCTACCTATTTGTGTTTCCGTCCTGATAACATGTATAGAACGTTTATCTCTTTGCTAAGTTCTAAAACCTAAGTAATTGACCTTAGTTTACTTGATATCTTATATTGACGGTTGACTAGTCAGACGTTACATTTAAATTTAGTCGTGCTAACATGATGCTACTTTTACTTAAAAGTATTTTGATTAAGTCATCTTGGTTATATGGATGAGATAAGATAGGGCTATGAAATCCTTCCTGATAGTGCAATGAGCTAATGCTCATGAACGCCCTTTAGCTAGAGTAACCTCTAGTTTATAATTTGGAGGAAAAACAAATGATGACTCATTATTTTCAGATGCTAGATCAGAAATATCAAAAGCAGATTGTGGTTGAATGGATTTTTTGGATAGTAGCGTTGCTGTCTCTTGTTGCAGTAGTCGGTTATGGTGTCTATTGCACTTGGAGTGGCGGAAGTTTTACGGGTAGCCTTAAATTTGGCATACCAAATTTAATTTCTGTCTCAATCGGTTGTAAAAGGTAAAAGCGGGAGAGGAGAGACCTTTTTCTCTCCATTTTAAATCACATGATTAATATAGAAAACCTTGAAAAAAGATATGATGACCCAATTTTAAAGGGTATCAATGTGACATTTGCTGAAAACAATGTCAGTATTATTGTTGGTGTCAATGGTAGTGGTAAGTCAACGTTATTTGATTGTATTGTTGGTTTGAAAAAATTTTCAGGAACGATATGGATAGATAACTTTGAATCTGGTAGCTATGCCTATAAATCAAAATTATTTTACTTGCCATCTGATTTTTACCTACCTGAGTTTATGACTGGTAGAGAGTACGTATCATTTGTTTTAAAACAATATGCTAGTTCAGACAGTTGGCAAGTCGATACGCTATATGAAATCTATGGTATGGCAGAAAAAAGTCATGCACTCATTGAAACTTACTCATTCGGCATGAAAAAGAAGATACAATTGATTGCAGCAATCGCAGTAAAAACAGATTATCTATTAGCAGATGAAATTTTTAGTGGGTTGGATTTTGAGACAACCCTACTGACACAGGAAATTTTTAAACAAATGTCGAAGGATACTGGTATTGTGCTAGTAACGCATTCAAAAACGATTCTTGAGCGTTTTTCAGAACATGTTTTCTTGATGTCCGATGGAAAACTTGAAAAATACGCCGATGACATCATAAATTTAGAGGAAACGATTAAAGAAATGGAGGTAGTGAATGATAAAAGACGCCTCATCAAAGCGTATTTTAACACTACTTGAATTGTTTTATAGCAATTCTTTTAGGAGTCTTGTCAAGCACCCTTTTTTCAAAAAAAAGCGTAATCGTTATATTACCTGCACCATGATTTTAATCTTATATTTTGCCTATTTTTATTATAATATGGTCGAATTAGCTAAAATAAGCATGGTAAATCAAAATATCTCTTTGGCAGTCATCGTTAAAGGTCAGCTGATGACATTTTTTAGTGCGTGTTCATCAGCGTTTTTTTTCGGTGTCATTCTCTATCTATTTGTTGTAAATACAGTAGCCTTGGATAAAGTTTCTTTATTTTTTGCAAAATCATTACCTTTTGAGGAAAATGAAATTCAATTGAGTTTTTTGATATTTAAATTTTCTATCATGATTGGCCTATATGAATTTATCATGCTAATTATTACACCGATGATGACACTCGTGACATCATCCAAGCTGTTATTTATTTTGATTTGGCTTATTTTACAGGCTATTTTTATCTTGACTTGTATCTGTCTAGATTTTTTGTATAAAAAGATGACTACTTTTACTAAAGGTAAAGGTAGGGTGATCGTCAAGTATACCGTTGATATTATTTTACTGTTGAGTGCTCTGCTCTATTATTTTCTATTCAGGTATAAATTAGAAGAAAAACTGAGTGGATTTACAACACATATATCAGTTTTGATAAGACTTGTATGTCTGAGTATTTTATTGCTGTTGCTCTTGAGTTTGCTACTGATTAGGAAATTTATTTTTCCAGAACAGATATTAACGACTAGTAAATATATCAAAATTGGACCGACAATAAAAAATTTGTTATCTAGTAATCTCATATCCTTACTCAGAACCAAAAATAATTGGTATGTTTTATTTTTAATGATTGCTTTTGTTGTTATTTTATATGTCAGTCAGGATTTTAAACAGTTAGGGACTATCTTACAAATGATTTTGGTATTTTCAGGTATTTTTTGCTTGCCGTTTTATGATAACATGAGCCGATTTAGACAGTTATTTACTAGCTATTCAATTTCTTTGAAACGAGATATCGGGTATCAACTCATGATGCTGATTATCCTCGTTTTACCATATGTTATTGTCAGTTATGATAATTATCTTAACTTGCTACAGCCTATATGGGTTGCGCTAACCTCCCTTATTTTAGGCTATTTATTTCCTAAATCTGATGGCATATTAAATGAAACAACACAAATGATTATTTTAGCCATGACGATCATGATCTGCTTTATTTTGTGGAAAAAACCTGAGCTGACAAGTTTTATCATTGTGGCTCAGTTATTTTTATTCGCATACGTCATTAAAAAGGAGAGAGCCGTTGGAGAAAAATAGTCGTATTTTTACAATTGCAACTGTATCGTTTTTATTTATTTTAGTATTTGAGACCTTATTTGAATTGTTTCAAGTAAAGGGAACTCAAGTAAGGGAGACTTTATTAGGTGTGAAAATCAGTAATGTCGATACGGCAACTGAGATGACGACAACATTTGCATTAACTTTTAAAGTGTTTATAAGTTACCTGATAATTATTGGTATTTTCTTCATTATTAAGAAAATCTTTGATTTGAAAATGACTAGTAAATGATTATTTTTTTAACAAAATTTATCCTATCCATTGTGCTATCTTTAATGATACATGAATTATCACATTTTCTTATGGCAATAGTGCTGGGCTATCAACCACATATACAGAGAAATGGGATTTTAAATTTTGCTGTTACTTATCTTAATCAACAAAATGATAAACATAATTTAATGATAGCAGCTATTGCACCAGTTATGTCAATAATGGTGGGTATTTTATTACCTAATGGTCAAAATTTGTTGCTATTAAAACTATTTTGTTTGAGTAATATCTTTAATTTACTACCTGTGACCTCAGATGGAGAGGTCATCTTGTTATCTATAATAAATATATTAAGAAAGAGACGTAATGAAAAAAGCCCTTAAACTGCTAATCGGTATTGTGATGATCATCATCATGATTTGTCTTGGTGGTTATTATCTGGCCAAAAAGCAAGTTACATCTGAAGTTTATCACGATAAAACCTCGCAAATGATACGAGAATTACCTGAAGTAAGTCTAAAAAAACTTTCTGATAAACAGCAGGGTCTTTATTACTTTGGTTTTCCTACTTGTTCTTGGTGTTTAGCGCTATTACCAGTATTTGATGAGAGATTAGAAAAATTAAATGTCAAATTATTAGTTGTAAACATACGGGCTGAGGATTATACAAGTCAAGATAATATACTTCTTGAAACGTTTTTTATTAAGTACACATCAGAGAAACGCTTGACAGTTCCCTTTGTAGTTGCTATCAATTCAAAAGGTGAGGTAAAGACACATATCGGAACAGTTGACCGACATGATGCGACTAAAGAAAAAATGACTAAAAAACAAGTTGAAACATTGCATACTGTCTTGGATAGTTTGATTTTGTTTAGCAATAAATAAAAATAGGTACAAATTAGTTAAGCCACTAAAGCTATCCGAAGATAAAGTTGCTTACTTTTGACACTGTATTGTTAGTTTTTTATGAACGTCACGAACATCTTACTAGCATCAATACCACAAACCCCACATCAAGACATTTGATGTGGGGTGATCATTTTCGCGAACTTTTTTTAATATTTTTTCAAATATATTTTATCAATCTTGTGGGTCTTATCCTTATGTAGAATCACCTCAGCGCGACTACGTGTGGGTTCTATATAGTCTCTCAGGTTAACTAAATTCACCTTTTTCCAAGTATCACGTGCTATTTTTAGTGTTTCATTAGCTGGTAGTGAGGTAAACTGATGATAGTAGTTACTTGGATTTTGTTTAGCCAGGTCTAGGAAGGTTTTAAACCGTTCCAGATACCAGCGTTCGATATTCTGTTCTTTAGCGTCAACGTAGATCGAGAAATCGAAAAAGTCATTGATATAAAGTTGTTTGTTTGCACCACTTTGGAAGACATTAATCCCTTCAACGATTAGGATATCTGGTGCTTTAACCAATTCTTTTTCAGGCAAGATATCATAGGTTTCATGAGAATAGACGGGGATACTGACATCTTTTCCAGACTTGATTGCAAGTAGAAAACTGATTAAGCTTTCCATGTCATAAGATTCAGGGAAGCCTTTTCGATCAAGGATACCTCTCTCAGATAGGGTTTCCTTAGGATATAGAAAGCCATCTGTGGTCACAAGCGCTACAGTAGACGTTTTAAACGTCCGTGATAGAAGCAGCTGTAGTAGTCTGGCTGTAGTAGATTTACCAACAGCTACAGAACCGGAAATACCGATAATAAAGGGTTGTTTTTCAGTAATCTTCTGGAGAAATAGGCCTTTTGAAAAATTAAGATCACGCATCGTTTTCTTGTAAATACGAATGAGTTGTACGAGTGGTAGATAGACATCATTAACATCTTGAAGACTGATTTCATCGTTAATCGATTTGATATTATCAAGTTCTTTTTCAGTCAAAGCAGGTAAGCTTTTTTTATATAAATTTTGCCAGATACGGCGGGTTATTTTTTCGTAGTTAATCAGTTCAGTTTCCATAAAAGTAATTTTACCATATTCCCATTTTAATTACCAGAATGCGCTTACACAAAATGAGATTAACTGGAAAAGGGAGGGATATATCACAGAAATCAGTCCATATCGTATCAGATCACGTCATAAAATATGCTATAATAAATAGATTGTTCAAACTCAGGAATGGCAGGGAATAGCTAAAAGAGTAGCAAATGGCTTGCCAGATAAACGTTAAGGGGGTTAAAAAGTGAAAATAGCAGTATTTGGTGACTCCATCTCGACACATATAGAAATGGAAGTGATGACGCAAACGTTGCTGACTAAAGCAGGTATTTCAGCGCAAGTTGAACGTTTTGCTGTCGCAGGAGAGGATACGAATGCGGCCATGAACCGGCTAGCAGGTGTGGTCGCGTCAAGAGCTGATTATTACTATATCTTCTTTGGTGCAAATGACGCAGCAGTTCACAGACAGATATCTCCTAGTCAGTTTGCTGATAACCTAACCACATTTGTCACAGCACTTGGTGCAGGAAAAACGACGATTTTGACCCCATCCTATGTTAGTGAAACAGCTATCGCTAAGACACAGAAGATGCTAGGCCGGACAAATGCAGGATTTGTGGCCTATGTCGAGGTAGCTAAGCAAGTGGCTAGTCAAACAGGAGCAGGCCTGATAGAGCTAAATCAAGCCATGCTTGCAAGTCCAAATCCAGATGAGTTAATCGTATCAGATGGGGTTCATTTTACGACTAAGGGCTATCAATTAATCACATCACTGATTGCAGCTGATGTTAGGACTAGGGAGTTTAAAAAAGAGCATGTCTAACCAATTTCAAAAAATGTACTATGCAGAAAATCCAGATGCTGCACATGATATTCATCAACTTGATACTGAGTTATTAGCGCAAAACGTATCATTTACAACCGATGCTGGTGTCTTTAGTAAAAAAGCCATTGACTTTGGGAGTCAAGTGCTTTTAAGTGCGGTTAATTTTGAGGCAAAGTCAACTTTATTAGATGTTGGCTGTGGATATGGCCCTATTGGCATTACCTTAGCTAAAGCACAAGGGGTTATCCCTACCATGATCGATGTGAATCTACGTGCCCTTGCCTTATCAGAGAAAAATGCTGAGAAAAATAAGGTCACAGCAACTATTTTTCAGTCAAATCTATACGATAAAGTGGTAGGCACTTACGATAACATCATCTCAAATCCTCCTATCAGAGCAGGAAAAGACGTCGTTCATGGTGTCATTACTGGGGCATTTGACCACCTTAACTTGGCTGGTACACTGACCATCGTCATTCAGAAAAAACAAGGGGCACCTAGTGCCAAGGCGAAAATGGCAACAGTGTTTGGCAACTGTGAGGTCATCAAAAAAGATAAGGGCTATTTTATCTTACAGGCTATTAAAGAAGACACGATTTAATCCCGATATACTAGGGTAGGATTCATATTAATCCCGGTTAATATTGACACCTAAGACTGTCAAGTGACCGTTTGAAATTAATTTAATCACGAGAGACGCAAATTCATTTGCTGACATCTCGTGATTTTTTTGTTCAATCCACCAGTTTACCGTACCGATGAAGATACTTGTGATATAGGATACGACAAAATCAGTCGGAATCTTCAAGTCCTCATTTCGGACATCTAAGCTGTCAAAAATTTCTGAGTATCTTTCAGAAAGAATCGTCAGCAATCTTTTGGATAAAATTTCCTTATTACTATGTGTGATGAAAATTTTAGCTAAATCAGGGTTTTCATTGACAAAGTCATAGAATTTAGTCAAGGCACCCTCTATTTTTTTGACGTTTATCGCATTTTCTTCCACTAAATTTTCAGTATCTAAGACATCTGCAAAATCGCCTAAAAATTTGTCTATAATGTTTTCAAAAAGATCAAATTTATCTTTGAAATGACTGTAGAATGTCGCACGATTGATCATCGCCTCATCTGAGATATCATTAATTGTAATTTTATCAAATGTCTTGCTACCCAATAATTTAATAAAGGCTTGTGTAATCAGTTTGTTGGTGCGCTTAACACGTAAATCAATTTTTTTTGTCATCATTTCCTCACTATTTTTAAAAATCAGCCATGGTTATGCAACACTTTGTTGCTTAGTGTTGTTTTACCAACAGTTTAGCACATTTTAACGGTTGCGCGCAAGTCGAATTACTTGTAAAATGAACTTATATATGATAGACAACAGTGTGTTGTCTATGGCATGTATCAAATTAGGAAAGAAGTGTTTATGTATAAAGCAGGGATTGATGTTGGCTCAACAACAGTGAAAATGGTCGTTTTTGATGATAACTATGAGATGAAATTCTCTCGTTATGAACGACATTTTTCAGATGTGAAAACAGCCACCATCAAAGTGCTCCAAGAGATGATGTGTGAACTGGGTGATATTCCCTTCACTTTTTCGATTACAGGGTCAGGTGGTATGGGGCTATCTGATGTGATCGGGGCAACCTTCATTCAGGAAGTTATCGCCTCTACTTTAACGATCGAAAAATTTATTCCACAAACAGATGTGATGATCGAATTAGGTGGAGAAGATGCCAAGATGACCTTCTTTGATGGGGCCATGGAACAGCGGATGAACGGGTCTTGTGCTGGTGGAACGGGTGCCTTTATCGACCAAATGGCGGAACTATTAAAAGTAGATGCTGCTGGCGTGAATGAGCTTGCTAAAAACTATCAAAATCTTTATCCGATCGCCAGTCGGTGTGGTGTCTTTGCCAAAACAGATGTGCAACCTCTATTAAATGAAGGGGTCCGTAAGGAAGACATCGCCGCAAGTATCTTTCAGGCTGTTGTCAATCAGACCGTTGCTGGATTGGCCGCGGGTCGCAGAATAACCGGGAATATCGCCTTTTTAGGCGGACCACTCTATTTCATGAGTGAACTCCGCAAACGGTTTATCGAAACCTTGAATATCAAACCTGAAAATGTTGTATTTCCTGAACATCCACAACTTTTTGTCGCCATGGGTGCTGCACTAGACGAAGAAAATGCTACTGAATTTTCTGCGTCACAAATCATTTATCAATTAGAAAATGACAACTCTGAAAACTTAGTCCCGCAAGATACGATGGATGTCTTGTTTGAGAGTGAAGCAGATTTAGCAGCCTTTAGAGCCAGACATGCCAAAGCATCAGCTGCGCATAAATTACTTTCTGAGCATCGTGGTGCAGCCTATCTTGGGATTGATGCTGGATCGACCACGACAAAACTTGTCTTGATCGATGACGAAGGCAATCTATTATTTGAGCATTATGGGTCAAATAATGGTGATCCACTTGAATCAGTATTGACCGTCATGACAAGGCTGTACAACGAAATGCCCGATGATGTTTATATTGCCAAATCAGCTGTCACAGGATATGGGGAACAGCTGATCAAAGCTGCGATAAAAGTCGACATCGGTGAAGTTGAAACCATGGCCCACTACAAAGCAGCTGACTTTTTCCAACCTGGTGTCGACTTTATCATCGACATCGGTGGGCAAGATATGAAGGCGATGAAGATTCGGGATGGGGCCTTATCAAGCATTCAGCTAAATGAAGCCTGTAGTTCTGGTTGTGGCTCTTTTATCGAAACCTTCGCCAAGTCATTGAAATATGACGTTAAAGAGTTTGCCCAAGCAGCTTTGTTGACCAAACATCCAGTTGATCTCGGCTCAAAATGTACGGTCTTTATGAACTCGAAAGTCAAACAGGTTCAAAAAGAGGGGGCGACTGTTGGTGACATTTCTGCTGGTTTGTCGTATTCTGTTATCAAAAATGCCCTTTATAAAGTGATTAAGGTCAAACGTCCAGAAGATTTGGGAGACAAAATCGTCGTTCAAGGTGGGACTTTCTATAATGAAGCTGTTTTACGTGCCTTTGAAAAGATATCCGGTCGTCAAGTGGTGCGTCCCTCTATAGCAGGACTCATGGGGGCATACGGCTGTGCCCTAATTGCCATGGAAAATGGGTCAGACGACACAGGTCTCTCTACGATTCTTGATTTGGCATCACTGCAAGCTTTTAAGACAACAAAAGAATTTACGACCTGTGGTCTCTGTGAAAACATGTGTAAGATGACCTTGACCGTTTTTAATGATGGCTCTAAATTTGTCTCTGGTAATCGCTGTGAGCGTGGTGCAGAAAAGGCCATGCAGATTAAAGTAGATAAACGCGATAAAAAAGTTAACCTCGTTGACTATAAATATAAAAAACTTTTTAAGTTTAAATCGTTGAGTAAGAAAAAAGCGATGCATGGGGAGATTGGTATTCCACGTGTCTTGAATATGTATGAAAACTACCCACTCTGGCATACGCTGCTAACTGATTTAGGGTTTAGAGTTGTCTTATCGCCAAAATCAGATAAGGCACTCTATGAAAAAGGGATTGAGACGATTCCATCTGATACCGTTTGCTACCCTGCCAAACTGAGTCATGGTCACATCATGAGCTTGATAGAAAAAGATGTCCCAACGATTTTCTATCCGTCTGTCTTGTATGAACGTCAAGAAGATGCTAGTGCCCAAAACCATTATAACTGCCCAATCGTCCAGTCTTACCCTGAGGTCATTAAAAATAATATCGATGAAATCAGAAATGGTCAAGTTGGCTATATTCATCCTTTCATCAACTTAGCTGATCCAGACAATATGACCAACAACCTCTACCAAGCTTTGTCAGATTTTGAGATCACAAAAGCAGAGGTTTCAGCTGCAGTCAAACACGGCTTTGAAGAGATGGATGCTTTCAAGCAAGACATTCGAGAGCAGGCAGAAGACCTGATGATGCAGATCAACTTAAATCATGAAAAAGCCATCGTCTTGTCTGGCAGACCCTATCATTTGGATCCTGAAATCAATCATGGTATCGCAAATATCATCACCCAAGAAGGCTTTCATGTCTTGACTGAGGATGCCATTGCCCATTTATCAGAAGTGGGTGGCTTACGTGTGGTGAACCAGTGGGTCTATCATTCACGCTTGTATGGTGCTGCACGTGTCGTTGCTAAAAATAAAAATCTCGAACTCGTTCAGCTCAACAGCTTTGGCTGTGGTCTGGATGCGGTCACAACCGACCAAGTCGAAGAAATTATGCAAGCCCATCACAAACTTTATACTGTCTTAAAAATAGACGAAGGGTCAAATATGGGGGCGATTCGGATTCGCTTGCGGTCACTTAAAGCGGCGGTAAACGAACGAGACAAACGCCCTCAACTGGCAGAAATGGCTGAGGCTGACTATCATGAAATGGTCGAAAGTCATCCCCTTTTCACAAAAGAAATGAAACAAAAGCATACCTTACTCATGCCCATGTTGTCGCCTATTCACCAAGAAGGCTTGATCGATGAAGCCTTCAAACAATCAGGCTACAATGTGGTCCTATTACCAGAAGATAAGGCAGCCATCAACTCAGGGCTTAAGTTTGTCAATAATGATTCGTGCTACCCAGCAATTATTTCGATTGGTCAATTAATACATGCCCTAGCATCAGGTGACTATGATGTCAATAACACCTCAGTTTTGATGACACAAACAGGTGGTGGTTGCAGAGCGACTAACTACATCCCCTTGCTCAGAAAAGCACTCAAGGATGCTGGCTTTGCACAAGTCCCTGTTGTCTCCCTATCGATGGGTAATAAAGGGACTGAGCAGTCAGATGGTTTTAAGTTGACTGTACCGCTCATGGTTCGTGTCGTGATCGGCGCGTTATACGGTGACTTGTTTGAGCGCGTGGTTTATCGGACAAGACCTTATGAAATCAGTAAGGGTCAGATAGATGCCTTGCATGCTAAATGGCTTGAAAAAGCCAAACACAACATGAAATCAGGGTCAATATTTGAATTTAATCGTAACATGAAACAGATTGTCCGTGAATTTGATGAGATACCGCTACGTGATATCAAAAAACCTCGCGTTGGTGTTGTTGGTGAGATCCTGGTCAAGTACTCTAAAACAGCCAATAATGACATCGTCAGCATCATCGAGTCTGAAGGTGCAGAAGCCGTGGTACCAGATATCATCGGCTTTATGAACTACTCATTATACAACCAAATCTGGAAATCAGATAACCTTGGCATGGGTAAAAAAGCCAAATACTTTGCGCGTGCCTTTATCAATATCATTCAGATGATGGAAAAACCTATGAATAAGGCACTCAAAGCTTCCAAACGTTTTGATGGGCTTCATTCCATAGATGCCTTAGCAGCAGATACTGAGAAAATCATCTCGATCGGTAATCATACGGGTGAAGGCTGGTTCTTGACAGGTGAGATGATTGAGTTATTACAGGATGGTGTGGATAATATCGTCTGTCTCCAACCCTTTGGTTGCCTACCCAATCATATCGTAGGTAAAGGGATGACCAAGGAATTACGCCGTCAATATCCTAGAGCAAATATTGCACCGATTGATTATGATCCATCCGTATCGGTTGTCAATCAGCTCAATAGAATTCGCTTGATGATGGCAACAGCTAAGAAACAATTGAAAAAAGATATGGAAATGCATGTCTAACCTATAGAAAACTGTCACTAGGCAGTTTTTTATATTGCTTAAATCTATAGCAAAAGGATATAAATAGCGATTTAGTTATAGATTTTGACTATAGTTAGCTAGGGATTTTTAGTATTATACAAGAGACTGATTTTTACTTATAATAGACCTATCAAGCAAGTTGATAACAGCACATATTTTTATCATGCTGTTAATTAGATATACCATATAAAAGGGGATAAGTAGATGAGTGAAAAATTTCAAATTATAGGTAGTTTGTTGAGACCAAAAGGTTTACTTGACTATAAGAACCAGATTCAAGTAAGAGATGATATTACCTATCCCTTTTATGAAGATTTTGAAGGCTATCAAGCGACTGAAACACAAGCTATTCAGGAGGTCATTAAAAAGCAAATTGACCATCATATCTCGATTGTTTCAGATGGTGAGTTTTCTAAGTCCCTTTGGCACCTGGACTTTGTCTGGGGACTCAAAGGTGTTCGTCGTTTCCTAGCAACGCAGGGCTATCTCTTTAGAGATACGGATGCAGCGCAAGACTATGAAACACGTCGTGACATCGGCTTGACCTTTACTGAAAAATTAAGTGGCAAAAATCATCATTTTATTGAGATATACAAAGAAATTTTGGCTAATGCTGGTGATCATACGACTAAATTATGTATCCCATCTCCTTCTCATATTTTTGGGGAGTGGTCATTTACACAAGAGGCAAAAGCGACGCAAGAAAAAGACCCAGAAGCCTACTATCATGATGCATCTGACTTTAAGGCCGATTTAGCAGCAGCCTATAAGGAATTTTTATCAGAGTATGTTGCCATTGGCGGAAAAATCATCCAGTTTGATGACTGCCTATGGGAAAGATTCTCAGCAGATAATCCACATTCTACCTTAAATGATGAAGCGAGTGATCAAGAAAAAAATGAAGCCTTGGCACAAACTTTTATCGACCTTAATAATGATGTGATAGACTATGGTCATAGTCTTGGCTTAGCCGTTTGGACGCATAATTGTCGTGGTAACTATGATTCTAGATACTTGAGTGGTGGGTCATATGAAACGATAGCAAATCTATTTTTAAAACAACAACATTACGATCGCTTCTTTTTGGAATGGGATGATGAGCGTGCAGGTAACCTCTCAGCACTTGACGTATTTAGAGACAGACCTGAGACAGAAGTTGTGCTAGGATTTTTATCAAGTAAGACAGCAACGTTAGACGACGAGGCGCGCGTGATTGCCTTACTTGAACAAGCTAGCCAAATTATCCCTAAAGAACGTCTCTACTTGTCTCATCAATGTGGGTTTGCATCTTGTGATAGTGGCAATGAGCTATCAGAAAGCCAACAATGGGCAAAAATTGACCAAGGTCAAGCACTTGCGTTAGCCTTCTTTGGAGAATAACTAATGAAAAAAACTAGCTGAGTCTAGTTTTTTTGTTGACTGACATGCTTTTAGGCACTATACTAAAGATGAGATAGTTTGAGAAAGAACAGAAATTAGCTTAAATCAGATATGAGGAGAAGAAAAAATGACGGAAGCCGAATTAAAAGCCCTCTTACATGATACGCCTGAAATCATTGCTATCTTAAACATCATTAACCGCTTAGGATTGGCTGATGCTTGGTTAGCTGCCGGCACGATTCGAAACTTGATTTGGAATTATCTATCAGGTTTGCCACTTTTTGATCAGCAAACGGATGTTGATGTCGTGTTTTTTGACAAGCTGATATCTTACGAGCAAACTAGAGACATTGAAGCATCCCTGCAAGCTGCCTATCCGACTTATGACTGGGAACTGAAAAATCAAGCACACATGCACTTGCATAATCCTAATACACAGCCTTATCTCAGCGCTTGTGATGCCATCACAAGGTTTCCCGAAAGATGTACAGCGATTGGTATAAAAGGATCAGCCGATGGTGAGATTACGCTATTTACGCCTTACGGCTTATCTGATATTCTTGCCTTTATCGTCAGACCAACCCCTTATTTTTTAGAGAGTCCAGAGAAGCTAAGCATTTATCAAGCGCGTCTTGCCAAGAAAAATTGGCAAGAGAAATGGCCTAAGGTGACGATTTTACAAGGTAACTAAAAAAACTAAACGTCATCTGTTTAGTCAGATCGCAAAAAACCTCACCCATTTTCTGAGTGAGGTTTATCTGTTGTTTGAAAGTATTTTTGGGGGATTAATCTAGTTATTATGACATGGCACTTGTTGGCCAAATTTATAGAACTGTGATTTATCAGAAAAGTCCGCCATGTATGACCCGTTTAGGCCAGCTTTTTGCCCAATAACACTTAACTGAATGGTTAGTTTTTCTGCTTCAGAATCAAATTTAATTTTCCCTGTAGAAGCAGTAATCCGAATATATTGCGTTAATTTATTGATTAATCTCTCTGGATGTTTTTCGTTATCTAGTCGTTTATCAACTTGTAATAAAACATCCAAAATATCTAAAATTTGTATAGACTTATGATCACGTTTTTCTAAAATATGATATAACTCCATAACGATCCCTTTTTCTAAAGCATTCACCATTTTAAGCGTCCCCATTCTCGTAAGATCTAGTCTTAACTGTTCATATCGCATCCTTCTTTTATGTTTATTATTTAAGCACTATCTTTTGAAAAAGTAAAACAATAACTAGGGATATACCAATCACATGGCTATTTTTATGTCTTGTCAAAACTAAGTATGGCTAGCGGATGGGGTTTTGTTCTTATAACTGAAACTAAAGGTCTATGTTTCTTTTTATATACCTGACAGATCTTGTCAGCTTACCTCTGTTATGATAATGGTATAATGAAAAGGATAAAAGGTGATTAAAATGACCTATGAACTTGTGACACTAGCAGATAAATTAGTTGTGGGAATTACGGATCGGACCAATAATGCTGCGCCGGATATGGGTGAAAAGATTGCTCAGTTATGGCAGCGCTTCTATAGTGATGGTCATGTTGACAAAATTGCGCATCGGGTAGACCATGTTGCACTAGGTATTTACACGGATTATGCATCTGATGAAAAAGGCGACTATACGGTGATGGTGGCATGCCAAGTGACTGAGCCAGGTAGTCGCTTTGAAACGCGGGTGATCAAGGGCGGTAAGTATGCTAAATTTGTTGTCAAAGCAAGTCAAGATCAACTCGTTTCAAAAGTCGCAGATGCTTGGACGGCTATTTGGCAGATGCCCCTACCTCGCTTATTTGCCGCAGATTTTGAAGCCTATCAGGTGGCCGATGGTAAGCAAGCTGAGGTCCATATTTACATCAGTTTAAGGAGTGAGTTAGCGGATGCAGACAAATCGACTATTTGATATTATTTATATACTGTTAAACCAAGAGCGGATAACCGCTAAGGCCTTGAGCGCGAGATGTGAGGTGTCCATCCGAACGATTTATCGGGATATTGATCGGCTCAGTCAGGCTGGGATTCCTATTTATACGCAAAAGGGAGCTGGTGGCGGTGTTGGTCTCTTATCTGATTTTGTACTGAATAAAGTGCTACTGGATCAAAAAGAGAGAGAGACCGTCTTACAGGCACTTGAGACAATGGCTGCAGTTAATATAGAGACAAGAAATGTCGATGTCTTACAAAAGTTATCAGCGTTTTTTGGTAAAATCAGTGAACCCTGGTTAGCGATCGACTTAAGCACCTGGTATGAGACAAGTGACCAGTGTTTCGATCTTTTGAAGCACGCTATTTTTGACACTAAAAGCGTCAGGTTTAACTATTTTAATAGTAAGGGTGATCTATCGACTAGAGAAGTGGAACCGCTGCAACTTGTCTTTAAGAGTATGAATTGGTATCTTAAAGGCTATTGCTTAACAAGATCTGATTTTAGACTATTTAAGCTAAGCCGAATGACAAGTTTAATCATCAGCTCACAGCAGTTTACTAGGCGAGAGATGGTAACGACAACACGGCCTTTTGTTGACCCACGTGAGATAGAAACAGTTCATTTGGTCATGGAGGTAGCAGCAGGAGTCGGCTACCGAGTTTATGATGATTTTCCACTTGACTCGATTAGCAAATTAGCAAGTGGTCATTTGCTAGTTGATGGCGAATTTCCTAGGGGCAAGTGGCTCATTAACTATATATTATCCCTAGGAGAGGCAGCTAAGGTGCTATCACCTACAAGCTTAAAAAAAGAGCTAGTAGAAACAGTAGAAAGTATGAGGCAGTTATATCATGAGCAGACCAACGATTAAAGCAGATTTACTCACAGCGAGTAGGACGAGTTATGAGCAGATGATGGCCTTGTGCCACCAGTTAGCAGATCCAGAAGTCGACTTTTCCTTTGTCATAACTGACAAGATGACAGAGGTCCATTGGCAGCGAGATAAAAATGTAAGAGATGTACTGATCCATTTATATGAATGGCATCAGTTGGTATTAACCTGGGTTAGGGCAAATCAAGCAGGACAAGTTCAGCCATTCTTTCCAGCCCCTTATAACTGGCGAACTTATGGCAAGTTAAATCAAACTTTTATAGCGCAACATCAGGAAACTACGCTAGCAAGCGCAGAAGCATTATTGGCCAACAGTCATCAGGAAATGATGACATTAGTTGACGCTTTGTCAAATGAAGCTCTCTTTACCAAGCAGTATTTTGCTTGGACAGGGACGACGTCCTTAGGGAGTTATTTTGTATCATCCTTATCCAGTCATTATGATTGGGCAAGTAAAAAAATAAAGAGACAACTCAAAGCAGATAAAAGCAAATAGCAGCTTCCAACATCGGCTTGTTGTAAGCTGCTATCAAAGTAAGTTAATGGGGCTGATTTTGATCATTTTTAGCGGGTAAAGACTGCATCAGCTCAAAGAAGTAGGCTGCATTACCAGTGCTAAAATAGTGGTACCAAGCAGACAAGGTGTCGACCTCAAATACCCCTATTTGTTCAAGAATTAGTTTTGTCCATAACACTCCAGCAGTGCTATTTGCAGTGATGAGGTTATGATCTGATACGGCTGGTTCATCTATGTAATGGGGGTGTCCATGGTAGGCTTTAGCAAACATGTCAAGAAAGACTAGGCCATTACTGGTATGCATCCGATCGTCTAGTATGCCAACATTGGCAAGGGCAGCAGTTGCCCCGCAAATCCCTCCTATCGTTGCCCCAGCATCAAGTAACTCGTGCGTTTTGACAAGTATTGCTTGATGTTTCTGCTCATGCCAAGTATCTGCCCCTGGTAATAGTAAGGTGCTGGATGCATTGACCAAAATATCAGCTACCAAGCAGTCAGGTTTGAGTGTAAAACCGCCCATTGTCGTGATGGGGGTTAAGTCATAACTGACTGTTTTAATTGTGATCTCAGGTGCATCTCTTTTGAAAAAGCGTTTTGAGCGTAATTCTGACGTGATGTAGCCGATTTCCCAGTCCGCGAGTGTATCAAGTAGGTAAATATAAACTGTTTTCATGTGTTTCCTCCAATTAATGATGATAGGTTTGTTATATGATAAGTATACCTGTTTATAGCTGACAACAGTGTGGCAGCAATCAATCAATATGACTGCTTTTAAAAAAAGTATTTAAGAAACTAAATTTCATCGTTACTAAGTCTAGATGTTCTGTTGGCATATAGAAAATATTAAGCATTTTTAATACGCTTTTCATTTAAATATGGTAAAATATGTTTGACACTATATGCTAAAAAGGAATATAAAAATGACAGAAAATATTTACGATATCACAATTATTGGTGCTGGGCCCAGCGGCCTCTTTGCTGGTTTCTACGCTGGCATGCGTAAAAATAAAGTACAAATTTTGGACTCGCTTGAAACAGCAGGTGGCCAATTAACAGCCCTATATCCAGAGAAGACAATCCATGATGTCCCAGGCTATTTTGCAGTAAAAGCTGAAGATTTGGTGGCCGATTTGGTCAAACAAACTGCCCAATTCGGCGTGCCAATCAGACTTTCTGAAAAAGTAGTCGATATTACCAAACAAGCTGAAACTGGTTTCTATGAGGTGAAGACAAGCAAAACTAGCTACTTGACCAAAGCCGTGGTCATTGCGACTGGAAATGGCTCGTTCGCACCTAAAATGCTGAAGACTGATGAGCCATCTGTCTTTGATGAAGCCAAACTCCGCTATAATGTTGCTGAAAAAGATCAGTTTAATGGCAAGCATATCGCCATTGCCGGTGGTGGAGATTCGGCTATCGATATGGCTTTGATGTTAGAACACGTCGGCGCATCAGTTAGTCTGATTCATAGAAGAAATGAGTTTCGTGCCCATGAGTCTTCAGTTGATAAGTTGCATGCCTCAAAAGTTGATGTCTTAACACCGATGACGATTCGCAACATTTCAGATCATAACGATGGCCTGATGTTAACCTTGTCTAATGACCATCAACTGGAAGTGGATACGATCATTGTACAGCACGGTTTCCTCAGTAATAATAAGGATATCCGTGCTTGGTCAGTTAATCTGACGATGAATCGCCAGCATTTCTTGGTTGATAAACATTACCAAACAAGTAGTGAAAATATCTACGCCATTGGTGATACAGCAAGCTATGAAGGGAAACTTGGCTTGATTGTCGAAGGCTTCAAAGAAGGGCCGCATGCGGTCAATCAGATCATGGAGAAAATCCAGTCTGGCCAATTAAAGCACGCGCATTCAACATCGATGTTTTAATTAATGTATATATCATACTAACAGTACTTAGGAAAGCCTAGGTGCTTTTTTGTTTATCAAAATCATGAAGTTTCCTAGTAGTAGGAAAAAAAGAAGTTTGCTTGTCATCATGCGGTTGTTTTATAATGAATGTATCAAATAATGAAAATGCTAGAGATGAATCATAACTTAACATATCCAGTTAGTTAGTTTAGTTAATTAAACTCACTAAACTGATTATAAACACCAACAAAATAGTGAAAATATGGAATAAGTCCTAAAGCAACTGATTTTTAAGATGATTCGTGTTATAATAAATGTAACTAATTAAGAAAATGGGTTCTTTATGGCAGGTAAAATCCGATCGAATACCGTAGAAGCACAAGATGCAATTGCAACATTGACAGGTTTAAAAGACATGTCGAGTTTTAAAACTGTTGATTTTGGCGAGAGTAATGTACAATCGATGCTGAATGGAAAACAAATTGCGAATGAACTGATGAATGATGTTGCCAAAATCACTTCTTGTGTCTTAAGACAAGCTAATAAATTCCCTGAACTCGCTCAACGTATTGCATTACGTGATAGTCAAGATGCGAAAGGGTGGCACTAATGCCTAAAATCGTGAGAGAAGACGATAATTTTTCGTCATTTATTTGGAAAGATTTATCTCGAGAAGCCCTTACCTTTGTTCATACGCATTATTTTAGTGATGAGATGACCGTCGATGACTACATCAAGACCTATTATTCAAATAAAATACGGTATTTTAAGGAAGAAGCAGACAGACTTTTTGAGGAAGCAAAGGAAACCTCGTATCTTTTTAGCCCTGCTAAAACAGCCTGAAAATGGGGTTGACTTTTTCGATTTGGCAGATAGCTTGTTTATCTCTGAATCCACTTTAAAACAGGATATCCAATGCTTAAAAGGCAATCTTGTAAATGACCCGATTCAAATCGTATTTGAGGGTAACTATGTTAAGCTAACTGGGACTGAACGTGCGAAACGAGGCTACTTGATTTCACTTTTGTATAATGAAAGTGACCTGCAAGAAAAGTTAAAGCAAAGCATTCAAGATATGATTGGGTATCTATCACTAGACAAGTTGAATGGGCTAGTTCAAGAGGTATTATCAGCCCACCAGATGCAACTGAATCAGTATGTCTTAGATAATATCAGTTTGCATTTAGCGATTAGCATGGCGCGGATCAAGCAAGGTCATACCTTGATGAGCTTTCCAAAACATGAGCTGTTAAAGCGTAAATCGACTTTTAAAATCGCGGAAGAAATTGCTGACAAACTCGCTCAAGAATACGACATTTATTTCTCAGAGATCGAGCTCGCACAGCTATCTTTACTCTTCATTGGTCTACAAAATGATACCCAGCTTCACCTGCAAAATGACACCCTAACCTGCTTTGTTGATCCAGAGATTATACAAGCACTCGAAACCGTCTTAGCAGAAGTTGAACGGACCTATCTAGTCGACTTACATGATACTGCTTTTTTCAACCAGCTGGCCATTCATTTACAAAGTCTCTATCACAGATCAAGATATGATACGTTTACTAGAAACAATAGTCTAATGGATTTAAAAAGCGCTTATCCGCTGACCTATGATTTGGCAGTTTACATCGCTTCTTTAATTCAAGAACAGCTGGCGATAAAGATTAATGATGATGAAATTGCCTTCATTGCGCTACATATTGGTGCTTATTTAGAGAATGAGCGATATGATAAAAATCGAATCAGTCTGAACCTGTTTGTCAATGATTATCATGATATCGGTAAGAAAATGCGTGAGCAACTCGTGTGCTATTTTGGCAAGAGTGTGACGGTTGATGTGATTGAAAAAAGTGATCTTGCCCCCTTGTCCTCTGAGTTACTGATAACAACTGATCCAGCTATCGCATCTACTTATGCACATGCGGTTAAGGTACAGCCATTTCTGAGAGCTAAGGACTTGAAAAAAATAGCTCAGGCGATTGATACCTTAAGCATGACACGCAAGAAAAGTCATATCTGCCACTTGATCGATACCCTTATACCGGCTGACTTATATTTTGGTCAGCTCGCATCAAAAGATCTCACGCCGGTCATGATTCGCAAGCGACTCTATCAGCGCATGCAGCAAGCAGATTATGTCGATCAGACGTTTTTATGTGAAGTTGAGAAGCGAGAAAAGATGTCGCCAACTAGTTTTCCATCAGGTATTGCCGTACCGCATGCTGTGGCACGCGTTGCCCTTAAAAGTGGTGTAAGTATCATGACCTTAAGGCATGCCATCATATGGGAGAATTATCCAGTCAAATTAGTCGCCTGTATCGCCATTAATCAAGCTGATGCTCGGGTATTTAATCGCTTCTTTGAGCAGTTTATTATGCTTGTGTCAGACGACCTGAATGCCAAAAGACTGAGTAGTTGTAGCAGTCATGCTGACTTTATCAGCACGATTAAAGCTATGGTTATGGCGGGCGACTAAAGAAACGACATAACAATATCAAGCGTCAGTAAACGCTATACCGATACCTCAGAAATCGACAGTAAGTAGCTGTTGTCGATTCTTGAGGTATTTTTGCTTAGCGTTGCCAATATATGGCTTGACCGCAAGGAAACTGCCTTTGTATGCTGAGCAATATTGAAAAATTCGGAAAATTACGTTAAAATAAGATATGGAAATAAATGGTCAGACTAGATTAGCAGCAGTCCTTGCAAACCCTATCAAACACTCTCTGTCACCACTGATACATAATTTTGCATTTGAACAGCTTAATGAAAATGGCGTTTATCTTGCATTTGAGATAGCAGAGCAAGATCTACAAACAACAATAGCGTCGATCAAGTCCCTAGAGATGTATGGGGCTAATTTGTCTATGCCCTATAAAGAAGCCGCACTCCCTTATATGGATGAGCTTTCAGAGGTTGCTAAACTGACCGGTGCCATCAACACGATCGTCAATCAAGATGGTCATTTGTTTGGTACCTCAACAGATGGTTTGGGATTTTTCAAATCGCTTAAAGATTTTGTCATCAAAGATAGTGAGATTACTGTCATTGGTGCTGGTGGGGCAGCACGTGCGATTATTGCTGAAGCAGCGCTACAAGGTGCAGGCCGAATTACAGTTTATAATCGGACCTATAAACCAGACCTATTTGCAGGCTATCCAGGAGAGATCATTTTCAAACCTTTATCAGAACTAGCGAGTTTGACTGGTGATTTATTGATTAATACGACCAGTGTTGGCATGGATGGCATCAGTATGCCGATCGCATCTGATATGAAATTGCCCAAAGACATGATCGTTGCTGATGTGATTTATAAACCGATCGAAACGCCCTTGATCAAATATGCCAAGTCTCAAGGGAATCAAACGGTGAATGGCTTAGGGATGTTGCTTTATCAGGCAGCAGAAAGTTTTACCCTATGGACTGGAAAGGAAATGCCAACTGACTTGATTTGGCCAAAATTGGAAGAAAAAGTATATGGATAAACAGACAGTCACACCGAAAATGGCAAATCAAAAACAGACTACAGCTGCTAAAGTGACCAAGCTTGTTGTCCACTATCCAGCAGGTGAATCACCTGACTGGGTTGAGCCAACTCACTATCAGCCCTATCGGTTTGGCATTGGCAAAGTAAGCAAGCGACCACTGGTTGCCATCTGCATGAATCCGTCAGCTGCCAGAGACCAAAGCAGTGATAGAACCGTTAATCGTGTCATTTCGGCCAGTCAAAAATTAGGCTATGATGGCTGGGTTGTCTTTAATACTTATCCAGAACGTGCGACTGATGCGGCTAACATGGCTGAGGTTGATCAAGCCTTGTCCCAAGAAAATATCTCCGTGATCAGTGCATTTTTGTGTGAACATGAGATTACAGAAGTTTGGGGTGCTTGGGGAGATCTTAAGTATGAAGCCTTACGACAAGGTCGGGATGCGATATTAGCAGTCTTAAAAGCGCAAGGTATCAAGATTTTCCATTTTGCTGAGCCAACCAAGGCTGGCAATCCAAGACACCCCCTTTATCTTAAGGTTGAAGCTGAAAGGAAACGTTATTTATGAAAAAACTACATGTAAATTTACCAGATCATCCTTACGATATAATCGTGGCGCGTGGCTACTTATCACAAGCAGGTGAGTGGGTCGCAAGTCTATGGCAACAACAAAAAATCGTGATTATAACAGATAGTCATGTGGGTAGCTTATATGCCGATGGCGTGAAAGCGTCACTTGAGGGTGCAGGATTCGACGTTGCCGTCTTTACCTTTCCAGAAGGAGAAGCCTCGAAGACACTGGCGACAGTTGAAACTGCCTATCAATTTTTAGCTGAGACTGGCTTGACGCGCTCAGATGGTATCGTCGCACTTGGTGGTGGCGTTGTCGGAGATTTAGCAGGTTTTGTCGCCTCAACTTATATGCGTGGCATTCATTTTCTACAAATCGCAACGAGTTTGACTGCGCAAGTCGACTCATCAGTAGGTGGGAAAACGGGGGTAAATACTGCCTATGCCAAAAATATGGTCGGTACCTTTACCCAGCCTGACGGTGTCTTAATCGATCCAGATTGTCTGGCAACTTTGGGAGAACGAGAACTATACGAAGGTATGGGAGAAGTCATCAAGTGTGGCTTGATCGCTGATATTGAACTATGGGAAATTTTACAAGGCTTGACAGGTGAGGTCGATAATCTACTTGCTAATGCTGAATCACTGATTTACCATGCCTGTGATGTCAAAAGAAAAGTGGTAGTCGAAGATGAGTTAGATAATGGCACACGCCTCTATCTTAACTTTGGTCATACGATCGGTCACGCCATCGAAGCAACGGCAGGTTATGGTACCGTCATGCATGGTGAAGGTGTCGCAATCGGTATGATCCAGATAACTAAAGTAGCTGAGGAAAAGGGACTGGTTGCCCCTGGACTTACGCAGGCTATCCGTGACATGGTTGTCAAATTTCATCTGCCAACGACTGTTGCAGACTGGGATGTAGCCCGTCTTACTAAGGCCATGACCATGGATAAAAAAGCACGTGGTGCCCTGATCAAAACAGTCCTTGTGCCAAAAATAGGACAAGCGATGATTAATGAAGTCGACATGTCTGCTATTTCTGACTGGTTAGCCTAAGGGCGTTTTGTAACATGTCGTCATGCATGATATGAGAGTTGAAGCGGTTATAAAAGGCCTATCAGTTTGCGCCTTATGGTAAACATGATAAAATAAGATACTAAGTTGTTGCGTTGAGAGACTAGCAAATAAGCGTTATGAAAATGGAGATAAAGTATGAGATATTTCACAGCTGGAGAAAGTCATGGCCCTCGCTTAACAGCGATTATAGAAGGCATTCCTGCAGGCCTTAGTTTAAGTTCATCTGATATTAATCAGGAATTAAAACGCCGCCAGGGTGGGTATGGTCGCGGTGGCCGTATGTTGATTGAAAGTGATCAAGTAGAAATCACGTCAGGTGTCCGTCATGGTGTTACCATGGGTAGTCCGATTACCCTAAATGTGACCAATAAAGATTTTAAAAACTGGACAAGCATTATGGGTGCTGATGACGTTGAAGACAAGTTCAAAGCACAACGTAAACTGACCAAACCACGTCCTGGGCATGCTGATTTAGTCGGTGGTATGAAATACCGTTTTCCAGATTTGCGTAATGTTTTAGAGCGCTCAAGTGCGCGTGAAACAACGATGCGTGTGGCGATCGGTGCAGTTGCTAAGCGCTTACTATCAGAGTTAGGGATAGAAGTGGCCAGCCATGTAACCGTATTCGGTGGCATCGAAGTGGCCATTCCTGAGAACTTGACGGTATCAGAAATTCGCAAGCGTGCGAGTGAGTCTGAAGTGTCGATTGTTAATCCAGACCGTGAAGCAGACATTAAAGCCTTGATTGATCAAACCAAAAAAGATGGTGATACCATCGGTGGTGTCGTAGAAGTTGTTGCGGGTGGTCTACCAGTCGGTCTAGGCTCTTACGTTCAGTGGGACAAAAAATTGGATGCAAAAATCGCTCAAGCTGTTGTTTCGATCAATGCCTTTAAAGGTGTTGAGTTTGGTATTGGCTTTGATGCGGCCTATAAACCAGGTAGTCAGATTATGGATGAAATCCTTTGGAATGAAGCTGACGGGTACACACGTAAGTCAAATAACTTAGGTGGTTTTGAAGGCGGCATGACAAATGGTGAATTAGTCGTTGTAAAAGGTGTGATGAAACCAATTCCAACGCTTTATAAACCCTTGATGTCAGTCGATATCGACACGCACGAACCTTATAAAGCACAAGTAGAACGGTCTGACCCGACGGCAGTGCCAGCAGCAGCAGTCGTTGCTGAACATGTGGTCGCTACTGTTTTAGCAACAGAAGTCTTAGCAAAATTTGCCTCAGATAACATGGCTGAACTCAAAGAAAATATAGCCCGTCACAACGCCTATATCAAAGGATTTTAAGGCATGATTGACTTTATTACTTGTCTAAAGGAGGCCAAATCATGAGCAATAAAACAATCCTGATTGCTGGTCTAGGCCTCATTGGTGGCTCTTTAGCACGTGCAATCAAAGCAGGCCATCCAGAGTATCATGTTACTGCCTATAACCGTAGTCAAGCGCCAAGGGATTTTGCTATGCAAGCAAAGCTGGTGGATGAAGTATCAGATGATTTTGAGCAGTTGGCTGTTGCCGCTGACGTGATTATTTTAAATTTTCCTGTCCAATTATCCATCAAATTTTTAGAGACATTAGCAAACTTACCTTTAAAGCCAGATGTTTTGATATCTGATTCAGGCTCGACAAAACAAGAGATTATTAACAGCGCTGAAAAGCTATTTTCAGGTCAAGCAGTTCGTTTTGTAGGTGGGCATCCGATGGCAGGATCCCATAAAACGGGTGTGATTGCATCTGATGCGCTCTTGTTCGAAAATGCCTATTACATCTTGACACCATCACCTTTATCCAAACCTGAGGACCTAGCGGAACTCAAGTTGATTTTATCTGAAACGCATGCTAAGTTTATAGACCTATCAGCTGCTGAACATGATGCGATGACAGCTGTAACCAGCCACTTCCCACACGTTGTGGCAGCAGCATTAGTCAATAATGCCGATGATTTTTCTGACAAAATGCCCTTTACCAAAAATCTTGCAGCTGGCGGTTTTCGGGATATGACTCGGATTGCTGAGAGTTCGCCAGATATGTGGGCTGAAATTTTGATGTCTAATCCAGATAATGTGGTTGATCAAATCGATCAATTTACCGACAAATTACAGGCTGTTAAAAGCTTGATTCAAGATAAGCAGTCTGATGCTGTTTGGCAATTTTTCGACCAAGCACGCAAGCTTCGGGCGCAAATGCCCATTCACAAAGGTGCTATGGCTAATTTCTATGATCTATTCATTAGTATTCCTGATAAATCAGATGCTATACATGATGTACTTGGGTATTTTTCTTGTCATCATTTAAGTATTATCAATATCAAAATTAATGAAACGCGTGTTGAACTAAATGGTGTGTTACAGATTACCTTTAAAACAAAACATGATTTAGAGACAGCAGAAGGCTTGATCAAAGCAAATACGGATTATGACGTTTACCAATAAGCTAATGAAATTAGCTTATGCTAGCCCTCATGTGTAAAGGTTGAATACGGACATTCACCCAGTGACTAAAAAGTAAGGATGATATACAGTGAAATTACAGACAAATGCAAGCGGCCTTCGCGGTCAACTTAAAGTACCAGGCGATAAGTCCATTAGTCATCGCAGTATTATGTTCGGTGCCCTAGCCCAAGGTGAGACACGCGTACATGATATCTTACGTGGTGAGGATGTGCTTTCTACCATGGCCGTTTTTCGGGAAATGGGCGTTAAGATTGAAGACAAGGGAGCAGAAGTTATCGTACATGGTGTCGGGTTTAAGGGGCTTTCTGCACCCAAAAATCGCCTTGATATGGGGAACTCTGGCACCTCTATTCGGCTCATTAGTGGTGTTTTAGCTGGACAACCATTTTCAGCTGAGCTATTTGGTGATGATTCCTTGTCTAAAAGACCGATGGATCGCGTGACGATACCACTCAGAGAGATGGGCGTGAGCGTTTCAGGAGAAACTGATCGTGATTTACCTCCACTTAAGATGACAGGTTCAGCCCATTTAAAGCCGATTAATTATACCTTACCTGTTGCTTCTGCACAGGTGAAATCAGCCTTGATTTTTGCAGCCTTGCAAGCAGAAGGTGAATCTGTCATTACTGAGAAAGAACTCACAAGAAACCATACTGAGGATATGATCCAACAGTTTGGCGGACAGATCTCGATCAATGGCAAAGAAATCCGTGTCAAAGGTGGCCAAACCTTTACTGCAACTGACATCACAGTACCAGGCGATATTTCAAGTGCAGCCTTCTTTCTAGTAGCAGGCCTTATCCTGCCAAATAGTGACATCACACTAAAAAATGTTGGCATAAATGAAACACGCACAGGTATCATAGACGTGATTCAGGCAATGGGTGGCAATCTGGTGATTTCAGATCGCGACGAGCTAGCAAAATCTGCTACCTTAACCGTTAAAACATCAGAACTTAAGCCAACTGAGATTTCAGGAGATCTGATTCCTAGACTGATCGATGAATTACCAGTCATTGCCTTGCTTGCGACGCAAACAAATGGCACGACCATTATCCGAGATGCTGAGGAATTAAAAGTCAAGGAAACCGACCGTATTCAAGTCGTAGCTGACATGTTAAATGACATGGGTGCTGCCATCACACCGACTGATGATGGCATGATTATTAGAGGCAAGTCACTGTTAACTGGTGCAACGATTAATACCCAAGGCGACCACAGGATCGGTATGACAGCAGCAATCGCAAGTTTACTCGTCAAAGCTGGTGAAGTCACGCTAGAGCGTGCAGAAGCAATCGATACCTCATATCCGACTTTCTTCCAAGACTTGATAAGTTTAGTCGATTAAAAAATAGGGGTATGAACAACTATCCTATGCATGCTCCTATCTAGAAAGACCTGCTCATGATTACTAACCCACATCAGCTTATCGCAATCAGTCAGCATCCGGAGTATTTGGATGCTGCTGTTACCTACTTTTCTGAGGCTTTTGGCATACCAGAAGAAATTTATAGGGATAGTATCACAGCTAGTTTAACAACGACATCTACCTTACCTCGCTTTTATGTCCTGGTAAAAGGGACTGAGCTTGTCGGCTGTTTTGGGCTAATTACAAATGATTTTAATAGCCGTCAAGACCTGTACCCTTGGCTTGTGGCCTTGTTTGTCTCTGAAAAATACAGAGGACAAGGCTTAGGTAAACTGTTGATCCAGCATGCTGTGTCAGAAGTTAAAGAGATGGGCTATCCGAGTTTGTATCTGGTGACAGATCATACCTCATATTATGAAAAATTTGGATTTGAGCATCTGGGTAGTGCTTATGGCCTCGATGGGCCAGCACGTTTGTATGCCTATCAAATCTAAACAGTTTTTAGCTAATGGTGGCGAGTCTGAAAGGATTGCTGTGGCCTAGTTTTTAGAAAAAAATATAGAAAAAGAAGTGGAATTCCCTACTTCTTTTTTTTATAGGTTAGATAAGCTGATAAAACTAAATAAAATGACTTGACCGCGTACTAGGTGCACGGTGTATAATGTCTTTAAAGGAGAAAACGAGATGAATACCCTATCTTCTGGTCAAATTGCTGAGCTATTTGGCCTACCAAAATCAAAGCTGCGTTACTATATTAACAAAGGGCTATTATCTCCTCATGTTGATGAGGAGAACGGCTACTATCTATTTGATGAGTCAGATATTTATCGACTTTATCAACTCATCATATTTAGAAAAATTGGGTTTTCTATTTCTGATATTAAGGCGAGTCAAGCAGTAGATGATTTGATGCCCTTATTACATAAGTCAAAGCAGATGTTGCAAGCAAACATCGATGAGCTAATCAGCTTACAAAAGTTAACGACTAAGATTATCGATTCTCATGATAGTAGTCAACTTGATGACGTTTACTTTGTTGCGCATGCTGATCGTTACTTTAAAAAGTTACC
The DNA here is from genome assembly GCF_002441695.1 of Pseudolactococcus piscium. Taxonomy (GTDB): domain Bacteria; phylum Bacillota; class Bacilli; order Lactobacillales; family Streptococcaceae; genus Pseudolactococcus; species Pseudolactococcus piscium. Next base: position 6,716 of record NZ_JXJW01000012.1, on the reverse strand, counting down.
GCAAGATATGGTAACTAATGGGGAGATTAACTACCTTAGTGCAAGCAAACAAAAGGAGTTTAAGATAGATCAGCCTTATTTCATCCAGTCAAATGAAGCGCAAGTTGATGTCTGCTATGCATCACAAGTATCTGATTATGATCATGTTTATTTAGCTGGTAACTATGCATGTATCAACTTTTTAGTAGCTGATGAAGTCGGCCTTGACCTGAAAATTAGTCAATTTCTAGAGGATCCACTCTTTCAGTTGACCCAACCAAAAGACAAGCAAATCCTAGTCTATGAAAATGTCACGCGTTCTCTAGCCTATAACAGTGGCCTAGTTTATACTGTGGAAGTGTGTGTATGAACAAAATGATTAAGCCAGTAGCTGCCTATGATCCTGATTATCTAAGTCAACAGCTTAGCCAGTTAATCAGTCAAGGATTTTCAGCCAAATTCACACATCAGATGTTTTCTAAAAAAACTGCCACTCGAGCAATCAAAGTCATCAGTGATTATCTTGTCATGTCACAGCAGCATACTTTAGCGATTTGTGAGATAGAGGGACAAATTTGTGGGTGTTTACTTATCAGCGAACACCCAAACAATTTAGTGCATCTCTACCACTTTTTTAGGCGGTCATTAACTGCTATGCAATCACTCAAGCTATTATTGCTAATGATGATGCTTTCCTATCGGCCACAAAAAAATGAAGGCTATATAGAGTTAGTCGTAACCGATCGAAAATTTTATAGATTAGGGGTTGCCCAATCTTTAATAGAGCATAGCATGACCATGACTAGTAAACAGCGTCTCACGCTGCATGTAGCAGACACGAATCAACAGGCAATTAAACTCTATGAAAAATTAAACTTTAAACGTATAAAACATGAATCAAGTCGGCTTTTGTATTGGCTGACTGGGAAAAAAGGCTGGTATTTAATGAGGTGGGAAAATGAAAAAAATTAAATGGATTATGGCAGTTTTAACTGTGCTGATTGTTGCATCTGGCATCATATTTATGATAGGTAATCACTATCAGATGACTGAAAAAAGGGTTGAGATACCTACGGAAAAGGCGAAACTCTCTGCAGTCATCACCTTCCCCAAGCAAAAAAAAATAAAAGGGATTATCGTTTTTGTCCATGGAGATGGGCCACAAAATGCAACACAAGATGGTGGTTACAAACCGGTAATGGAACGATTTGCTAAATCAGGCTTCCTATCTGTATCATGGGATAAAGCTGGTATTGGGAGCTCAACTGGCAACTGGTTAGACCAATCCATGGACGATCGTGCCAAGGAAGTTTCCCAAGTGATTGCCTGGTTAAAAACAGCCTATCCAAAAGAGGCAAAGCAGGTTGGGTGATACCAAAAGTCATGGCGACAAATCCTAAGATTGATTTTTCAATTCTTGTAGGACCAGCCATTAACTGGATGCGACAAGGGCTATATAATACAGACTGGCGCATAGCAGATGCAGGCGGCTCAAAATCAGAGCGATTAGCAGAGCGGGCAGCTTTTGAAAAAGATGCCCAGCTGATTAAGGAAAATGCAACAGTTGATGGCTACAAATCTGCGGGTGGAAAAGAAAACCTATCATCAGATAGATACTTATTTATTCGTCGCAACTTAGATGCAGATGCAACAGCAGATTTAGCCAACATAAAACGTCCCCTATATTTAGTGCTAGCAGAAAAAGATAAAAATGTAGATTCATTAGAAACAAAAGCTGTTTATACAGACATTGTCAAAAAGTCAGTCTTACAAGTCAAGACGATCGCAAATACCGAACACATGATGTTAAATCCTAAGATAGCACATCATCAATTCTTAGTCACACTTACTGCCGTCATGATGCCTAAATACTTTTTAGTTGATCAAGATTATCTTGATTATTGTCAAGAAGTAGCTGAAGCGCAGTAAGGGGAACTAATAAAAATAGGTAATTTTGTCTAAAGTGTTGACAATTATCTAATAATTTGGTAATATACTAAATATAGAAATTTGTTTCAATCAAACCTGTTATGATTAAAGCAAATCTCGTCTACCAACTAGGGTGCTCGCTGAGATTGACTCCGAGCACTCTAGTTTTTTTTTATCGTTTTTTTAAGTTAGCCATACATTGCTAGTCATTGATAGCAGGTCACTCTGTGTTAATCTAATGAATACCTAGCCTAGCTAAACATATCAGAAATAAGGTTCAAAATAGGTTTAGGTAGTTGGGTGTCTTTGACTGGTAAGTTACTCCTGAAATATGATAGAAAATCTGCTATAATAAGAACTATTATGACAAATCACATCGTACTTTTTGAACCCCGTATTCATTTTAATACTGGGAATATTGCCCGCACCTGTGCAGCAACCAACACACATTTGCACCTGATTCGCCCTTTTGGTTTTGAGATTACGGATAAAAACCTCAAAAGAGCAGGATTGGACTATTGGGATAAGGTTGAAATCGTCTATCATGATGATTTAGCCGCTTTTTTAGCGCATGTCAATGCTGATGAAACAGCTAGTTTACATCTGATTACGAAATTCGCTGAGCATGATTATTCAGAAACTGATCTGTATACTGATCAAGCAGATCATTATTTTTTATTTGGTCGTGAAGATACTGGCTTACCTGAGGACTTCATGCGTGAAAACCCTGAAAAGGCCTTGCGCATACCTATGAATGATGAACATGTCAGAAGTTTGAATTTATCAAATGCGGCTGCCATCGTGATTTATGAATGTCTCAGACAACAACAGTATCACGGACTGGAATTAGTTCACAGATATGAAAAGGACAAATTAAAATGAAGCTCTATTTTGTACGTCATGGGAAAACAGTATGGAACCAAGAGCGCAGACTGCAAGGGATGACTGGAGATTCTCCCTTATTAGCAGAGTCACGTCTAGAGGTTGCTAAACTTGGTGATTATTTGGCAGATGTCACCTTCGATGCCATGTTTTCAAGTCCCTCTAAACGTGCAGTAGACACGGCAATGATTTTATCTGAGCATAATCAGCACCCGCGTGACATCATCAAAAAAACCGAGCTATTTGAATGGAATCTGGGTATATTTGAAGGGATGCTGATCGATGATGCCATCAAAAAAAATCCCGAAAATATGAATGCCTTTCGCCATCATCCAGAACAGTTTTGGGGTAATCCGTTCGGTGCAGAAAATCTATCAGATATTCAGCGTAGATTTGGGAAGTTTATAGCAGAGGTATCGCAACAAGGATATGACAATGTTCTCGTTGTCAGCCATGGGGCTTTTTTATCTAGCTCAATCAGGATGCTAGTCCAAACACCGATCGGTGAATTACGTCCAGGTGGTGTAGGTCTTGATAATAATACACTGTCTATCGTTGATTATGATGGAACGCATTATGTCTTAACGCATTGGAATGAAAAACATGGCTGATAAACTTTATTTTGTGGGGACGATTGAAGCGATTTTCTTCAGTAACCCAGCTAATTTTTATAAGGTGCTATTACTTGCCATTACAGATACCAATGCTGATTTTAAGGACGACGAGATTGTTGTCAATGGGATTATAGGGGATGTGGTTGAAGGGGATAGCTACAAATTTTTTGGTGAGCTAACCAATCATCCTAAATATGGCGAGCAGCTTAAAGTAACGACCTATGAAAAAGATGTCCCCACGTCAGGAGCAGGTTTAGTCAAGTATTTGTCTAGCGAGCACTTTCCTGGTATTGGCAAGAAAACAGCTGAAAAAATCGTCGCAACCTTTCCAGAAGATACCATCGATCATATTTTAGAGACACCTGAGCATCTATCAGGTATTTTGTCGTCTGAAAAATTAGCTGCCTTTGTTAAGCGTCTATCTGAAAATCATGGTATGGAAAAAATCCTATCCAAACTGGCCAAGTACGAACTCCCTAGTAAGCTAAATTTTCAAATTTATGACCTCTATAAGGAGGCGAGTTTAGATGTGATTAAGGAAAACCCCTATCAGCTTGTTTTTGATGTCAAAGGCATCGGCTTTAAAAAAGCAGATAAAATCGCCGAAGATGAAGGGATTTCAGCTACCAGTGATGCACGTATTCAAGCAGGGTTAATCCATACGGTGCTGACCCATTCACTTGACAGTGGTGACACTTATATCGAAGCACGGGATTTACTGAATCAGACCATCGACTTGCTAGAATCAGCTAGAAATGTAGAAATTTTAGCTGACCAGGTGGCAGAGATGATTAACGTCTTGCTAGCTGAAGGCAAACTGCAGGCAATTGGGACAAAATTATTTGAGAACTCCTTATATTTTGCGGAAGATGGGATCTATCAGCGCTTAGACAAGCTAACCAATAGCAAGGTTACTAAATTAGCACAAGATAAATTTGAGACGATTATAGGCGATGTCGAAGCTAAGCTTGAGATTCGCTATGATAGTCTTCAAAAAGAGGCGATTTATAAGGCGCTGACCCACCAATTTTTCATCCTGACAGGTGGACCAGGAACAGGTAAGACAACCGTAATAAAGGGAATCGTTCAGGCCTATGCTAGCCTAAATCATTTAGACTTAAATCCGGATAATTATACGGATGATGTCTTTCCAATCGTCCAGTTGGCACCTACGGGACGTGCGGCACGCCGGATGAACGAATTAACTGGCTTACCGGCAGCGACGATTCATCGCCAACTAGGGCTGAACTCGGATGATTTAGAGGATGACTTTGGTAACGATTTATCCGGCAGTCTTTTGATTGTGGACGAGTTTTCGATGGTGGATACCTGGCTAGCCAATAAACTATTTGCGGCCATCCTACCCTCTATGACGGTTATCTTCGTTGGCGATGCAGATCAACTGCCATCAGTTGGCCCTGGACAGGTATTTGCGGATCTGCTTAAAATCCCTGATTTTGCGACCGTCAGATTAGATAAAATCTTCCGTCAGGGTGAAGGTTCTACGATTACAAATCTAGCCCATGACATCAAAAATGGACAACTACCAGCAGATTTCACTGCTAAGAAAGCTGATCGGTCTTATATCGAAAGTAAGGCAGTCAATATCCCAAACTATATCGAGCAGATTGCCAGTGCCTGGATGAAGCGTGGTAACGACCCCTTTGATTTACAAGTATTGATCCCCATGTACAAAGGCGTAGCAGGGATTAATCAGGTCAATAAATCACTGCAAAATTTGTTTAATCCCCTAGCTGATCGACTAGAATTTCTCTTTCAGGATACGATTTTTAGGCAAGACGATAAAGTCCTCCATCTGGTTAATGAAGCATCCCTAGACGTCTTTAATGGTGATATTGGCGTGATTACTGATCTAGTCCCAGCCAAGTATACAGAGTCTAAACAGGATGAGATTGTCATGAGTTTTGATGGCAATGAAGTCAGCTACCCAAGAGCTGAGTGGTACAAAATCACCCTGGCCTATGCCATGTCTATCCACAAATCTCAGGGGAGTGAGTTCCCAAGTGTCATCGTGCCCATGGTCGCGAGTTATCATCGCATGCTAGAGCGTAACTTACTGTATACAGCGATTACAAGAGCTAAACAGTCCTTGATCTTACTCGGTGAGGGACAGAGTTTCCAAACAGCAGTCAGTCGACAAGGCGCTAACCGTAAAACATATCTGGTTGAACGGTTTGGACTTACCACAACATCAGATCAAGCAGCAACTAATTCAGAAGCAATTCCTGTCAAAGAAACAGTTATCGAAACAGCGGTAATCGACAAGACAGCCTTTAAAGATGTCGCAAGCGATCAGGTAGCTAGTGATCAACCAGCAGTCGAAAGTACTGGACTAGGCGCTAAAACAGCAAATTATGTTTTGACAATGGAAAATGTCCTAACGATCGATCCGATGATTGGGATGACGGCAGAAGATGTCGCTGTATTTAGTAAATCCAAATAACTGGTCAAATATCAGCAGTAGGTCATAAGGAAAATACCCATGTACAAAGTATCTAAAACTGATAAATTGAAAATGAACAGACTAGAACAGCAAGTGCAGACTGTTTGTCAAGCCCATAATTGTGATGACCTATTCAAACATTTAGTTGCTGTAGCGCAGGCATCCAAAGCCTTAGCAAAGCAAGTCGGTGCAGATCAAAACAAGGCTTATATTGCTGGCTTATTGCATGATATTGGCGGTATTTTTCCCAATGAGGAACGGATAGGTAAGGCAAGAGAATTTGAGCTATCACTTTTTAAAGAAGAACTTGCCTTACCGATGATTATCCACCAGAAGTTATCTAAAGTACTTGCCAAGCAAGTATTTGAGATAGCAGACGAAGATATATTATCAGCAATTTGCTGTCATACCACTTTAAAAGCAAATCCGAGTTTATTAGATAAGACAGTCTTTTTAGCTGATAAAATCAAATGGGATGGTGCAGGTCAACCACCTTATTTGCAAGACTTGCTTGTTGCATTATCTATTTCTTTATCAGAAGGCTGTTTATTTTATATCGATTATATACTAAATCATGATATTAAAGTCTTACATCCCTGGTTACTAGCCGCTAAGGTATCACTAGCAGATGAAGTAGCAAATAAATAATAAAAATTCCTTACATCACAGAAGTTGTCTAGCTTTGATGTAAGCTTTTTTTGTTAACTTTTAGTTGATAGATCTCAAGCGACTTTAATACAAATTTTGATATGAATTTAGATGAAAATGCCTACAAAACAGGATAAAGTTTGCTTTGTTATCTAAAAAGGTGTAACATGTAATTATCAGAATAATGAATGAAACAGTCG
>NZ_JXJW01000011.1 GCF_002441695.1 Pseudolactococcus piscium | reverse complement strand
TGGTTAAAATACCAGTAGTACTATCAAAAGCCCAAGGTGCATCTCCCCAGAGCAGTGTTTCAGCTTTTAAGTTTCCAGGAGTTTCAGCTTTCTCTGTTTTCTGTTCCTCAGTAGTTACTTGCTCGGTTTCATTTTTAGCAGATTTTTGTTCCTCAGTAGGTACTGCCTCAGTTTCATCTTTACCAGTCTTAGCTTCTTCAGTAGGCACTGATTTAGTTTCTTTATCTGGTGTATTTTCAGTTTCGTCGTTTAATTCAGTTGTGATAGCAGGAGTATCTTGGCTAACAGCAACTACCTGTGCAATACTTGTGAGCGGTGTTCCCATCGACAAAAGTGTCAGAGAAAACAAAGTGAATAGTTTATTTTTTTCATATTTTAATGTCCCTTTTTTTCTGATATAGAGAATCAGTGCGACTAAAACCAGTAGTATCAGTCCAGCACAGATAAGACTTGGTAACGTCTCCTCTCCAAGGGGCAATAGCTGATTACTAGAAGGTGTACCGGCTATAGTTGACCTGTCAATAAATGTAATGTTGGCATCAGTTTTGACTTGGTCCTTAGTGTCCCCGTAAACTCTAGAGATAGGCCCTAAAAGCATCATCCCTATCAATATGGGGGCCAAAGTTAATTTTATCTTTTTCATCTCGTTCTTTTGACCTCTTTATTTAATAATCATTTTCTTGTAATCATTTTCTTAATTTTGTGATAAAGCAGATTTAAAAGCATGCTTAACTCAATTAATACCGTAATTATCTCTTGAAGTAGGTATTACCACAGTATAGAGATTTTTACTTTTATATCGGAGTAGCTAGTTTGTATTTGTGGCTCTACAGAACCCAGAAATCATACAAAAAGAGACTTAGCCTTTATATACAGGTTCTGTATAGCAAGTCTAACTCCCTCCTTTTTTTAATGTTTAACCTAGTTTCATTAAGCTGTTGGATCTGCGATTAGTTCATAGGTAATCGTTGTGGAATACGTATCTGATTCTTTAACAGAAGTATTTGGAATAGATAATTTTACACCCTTTGTAACTTGTCCTTTGACAGGTGTCATCTTGCCATCTTTATCTGCTGTGTAGCTGACGATTCCCTCTTCTAATTTACTACCTAACCCAAGGCTCCATGAGCCAATACCAGTTGTCATACTAGCAGTCGCAAGATCTTTTGCATCAGAGGTCAAGACAACATCACCAGAAGCTGATTTAGGTGCCCCAGCTTTATCGTCATAAAATAGATTAGAGAATGTAATCGTCGCCCCATCCAATTGTTTTTTGTTATCTTTTGTAGCGATCAAAGGCGTATCTTGCTTAGCAGTAAGTTTCCAACCTTTTCGTTCCGCTCCTCTGTTGTCTGAAACTGAGATAAATGGTAAGAATTCAGTACCATTACTTCCTTTATCTGCTTTTGCAAAAAAACTTGAATCTGATTTTAGCTGAGTACCAAAGTTCAGGTTAGAGGCATAAGATAGCATTAATTCGCCACCTTGTGGATTTGGTTGTGGGTTTGGATCAGGTTTTGGATCTTCGCCTGGTTCAGGTTCAGGTTTTGGTCCTGGCGGTGTCGGTGGTGTTGGTGCATCTGATTTTATAAACGTAAGGTCAGATGTTGTTTTGGCATTCAACGCATCCTTATACGAAGTACCATCAGCATTAGCAATTGACGCGCTTGACAATATCGCCCCAGTCGTTACAATACTTGTCAAGACAAGCGTGCTTTTTAAAAATGTTTTAAGTTCCATTAAGTTTTCACTCTCCTTTAGTGTATTAAAATATGTTACAACGTTATTATAACAATGTGACATATAATTGTCAACAAAAAAATGAAATTTTTTTTATTTTTAACTTTTTTGATTTTTTAAAAATTTTTTAACTTTATTATTGCCTAGGATAGAACGACTTAGTTTATACGTGTCAATGTGGATAGAGGTATCAAAGAGGTGTCATATACTTAAAGTACTTAGCTAATAACAGAGCTGATTAAATAAGTAGTCATGATAGCTATCTTTTATTAACTTAACACGATGAAAACTGGTTTAATATGCCTTAAAATAAGCCAGTACATGCTATACTATAAGTATTAATATGGTGCGCATTTGAAAGAGGAAACCGAGTATGTCAGACAATAAATATCTCTCTCTATTAGCTGAAAAATATGAAACGACAGATAAAGTCAAAAGTGAACTGGTCAACTTAGAAGCTATACTTAACTTGCCAAAAGGTACTGAGTTATATATCAGTGATATCCATGCTGAATATAAGGCCTTTAACCATATCATTCGAACGGGTGCTGGGAATATTAAGGAAAAAATCGATGAAATTTTCCCGGATGAAAATGTGCAAGAGATGGAACACATGGCGATGTTGATTGCCTATCCGACAGATATGTTGCAGGGGAAGCCTACTGATTCAGCTGAGGCTAATCTCTGGTCAGCACTGACAATCAATCGCTTACTAAAATTATTACGTCATCTCGGTACAAAGTATTCTCGCTCTAAGGTGCGCAAGGCAATAGATGAAGATTTCCGTTATTTTACGGAAGAATTAATGCTAAGTGTTGATGCCAATCAGACTGAGAAAAAAGACTATTACCAACAAATCATCAAGCGATTGATTGAACTTGACCAAGATGAGAAGTTCATCCGTAGTCTGTGTATCACGATACAAGAGTTAACTGTCGATCATTTACATGTTGTCGGGGATGTGTTTGATCGGGGGGCTGGCGCAGACAAGGTCATGGACCGGTTGATTCAGTTTCATAATGTTGATTTTCAGTGGGGTAACCATGATGTGCTTTGGATGGGGGCGTATGCTGGTAATTTAGCCTGTCTTGCGACGCTGCTAAGGATTGCAGTCAAGTATAATTATCTCTATGAGTTAGAGGATGCCTATGGCTTAAATCTCAGACCCTTATTTTTGTTTGCAGAAGCACATTATACTGATAATAACTCGGGATTCACACCAGCATCACGCGCAGATGATGAACTTTACGGGGTGGAAAACCAAACACGGCTATCACAAGTGCATCAAGCGCTATCTATCATTCAGTTCAAGTTAGAAGGACAGATCATCTCTAGGCGACCGGATTTTGAGATGGCAGATCGTAATTTACTTGAGAGAATTGACTATGATCAGCAGACCATCAATCTGGCTGGTGAAACGTATACACTAAAAAATGCGTGTTTTCAAACAATTTCCCCTGAGCTGCCTAATCAACTGACTGACGGTGAAAGCTATGTCATGACAGCTATCTTATCCTCACTTCAAAAATCTGAGAAATTTCAACGGCATATGCACTTTCTAGTCGAAAAAGGGTCAGCTTATTTGGTCTATAACCGCCATCTGTTATACCATGGCTGTATCCCTTTAAAAGATGACGGCTCATTTTTGGAGATGAAAATCGAGGATGCTAGCTATTCTGGTCGGGCCTTGCTTGATCAATTTGATGCGCACATTAGGCGAGGTATTCACTATCCTGACATCGGAGATGATTATTCGACAGATCTGATGTGGTATGCCTGGGCTGGTAAATGTTCTCCCTTATTTGGCAGATCATCGATGACGACCTTTGAACGGTATTTCATTGCAGATAAAAAAACGCATCAAGAAGGGGATAATGCCTACTTTACCTACCGTGAGGATCCTAAAATGATGACCAAGATTTTAGCTGAATTCGGTTTAACAGATCCCCAGTCAGTTGTCATTAATGGACATACGCCTGTAAAAGTAGGTGATGGTGAAAGTCCGATTAAAGCAGCAGGTAAACTGATGGTCATAGATGGTGGGATGAGCAAAGCCTATCAAAAGACAACAGGTATCGCTGGTTATTCCCTACTAAATGACTCCTATGGCTTTAAAATCGTCACGCATGCACCTTTTACGTCGATAGCCGACATCTTAGCTAAGGGTAAGGGCAATGAATCTTTGAAGTATTTTCTTGAAGAAAAACCGAAGCGTCGCATGATTAAAGATACAACGATTGGTGACAAATTACGTGCAAGCATCACTGATTTAAATGCCTTATTGGACTATATGCCCTGATTGGCTGACTAGGCCTATTTCGACAAAAAGGAGGATATGACATGATTGATTTACTACTGGCACTGGTGATGACAGTCCTATCTACATGGGCACTTGCATCGTATGCAAACGCAACAAAATAAAATTATCAAAACACCTTAAATCATGATTGATGTTTAAGGTGTTTTATCATGCGATAACCTATTATATACAAATAGATGAGACAGTATAGTGACGCTTATTGTTTACTAAACATAGAAAATATAGTAAAATAAGACCAGATATCATGAGGCATCAAGACTGATACGATACCGCTGTCGGGTTTGAGTAGTCAGATTATCATGCTAGAAAAACAAAGTAAAGGATAAAGTAGAGATGGCAAGTATCAGAGAAATAGCAAAATTAGCTGGCGTATCTCCTGCCACGGTTTCCCGAGTTTTAAATGCCGATGAGACGATGAGCGTTAAAGCAGCAACAAGAAGTAGAATCATTCAAGTTGCCAATCAACTAAATTATCATAAGGTAAGTAATTTAGGGGTTAAGTCACCAAAGCAGGCTAATTTACTATCCATTGCTTTAATTAAAACGCATGCTTCAAAAGGTGAAAGTGATGATCCTTATTTCAGGTTGATAAGAGAAGGGATCAAGAGTGAGGCAGATATATGGAGTTTTAGACTTGAAATCCTTAAGTTAGGTGAGATTAGACTGGATCAGCTTGGCAACTTTGGTGCAGTAATTGTGGTTGGTGTATTAACTGATGGCGCCTTATCACAACTTTACGACGTCAATCCGAATCTGATTGTTGTTGATCATTATTTTGCAAGTTCACAATATGATCTTGTCCATCATGATTTTGCCAAACAAACACAAGCAGTTCTAGATTATTTATATGAACAAAATCATCGGCAGATCGCTTTTATTGGTGGGGACATAGAAGTAGTAGATCTAAACGGAGACAAGCAAGACGTATTATCAGACGTTAGAACAATTGCCTATAAAAATTGGATGACACTTCATGGTTTGCTAGATCACTGCCAGGTGAGAACAGGAAACTGGACGATGGCATTTGGCTTGACTGCGACCAATGATTTACTAGAGCAATCAAAAGAGATGTTGCCAACCGCCATTGTTTCAGCAAGTGATCCGATGAGTATTGGAATTTATCGTGCACTGCAACTCAAATCAATCCCTATACCTCAAGCACTATCCGTTTTTAGTTTTGACGATATTGAGATGGCAAGCTATATGTCTCCTCCACTTAGCACTGTTCAAATAGATAGTCTAGAAATAGGTCGAGTTTCCGTTAGACTGGCTAAGGAAAGAATGATAGATGGTCGTAAGAGCGCCCTTCGTGTTGAAGTTGCCTCTAATCTGATTTTGCGTGAGAGTGTTAGAAAAAATGACTGATTGCTTGTCAATGGTCTTTTTTTATAGGCAATTTAGATCCTATTTAACACTATTGACAACGCTTTCAAAAAACTATATACTATACTGAGTAAACGTTTAGTAAAAAATAAAGCGAATGAGGTATCACATGACATTAATTACATTTGATGAACACAATCAAGTTTTTCACCTATCCAATAAGACGATTTCCTACATTATCGGACTTGAAAGAGCATCATATCTTAGTCATCTCTATTTTGGCAAGGCGATTAAGACGTATCATAATAGCCGGAAATACCCACTTATAGACCGCAGTTTTTCACCTAATCCTGCGGGTTTACCACTTAAAACACGGGATTTTTCCTTGGATGTGATCCCACAGGAGATGCCAAGTCATGGTCATGGGGACTTCCGAAATCCAGCTGTTCAAATCAAGCAAGTAAATGGCTCATCTATTACGGAGTTTGTTTATGATAGCTATGAAATTATGGCAGGGAAACCAGCACTTATGGGCTTACCTGCAACCTATGTTGAATCAGATAGTGAAGCTGAAACGCTTGTCATTACACTAGTTGATCACTTGCTTGAGCTTACTTTGAAGCTATCCTACACAATATTTGCTGATAGACAGGTCATTGCTAGAAATTCCTTTCTTGAAAATAAGGGTCAGGAATCGGTCAGCATTGAGAAAATTGCGAGTGCATCACTTGATTTAGTTTCACAGGACTTAGAGCTTATCAGTTTGGCTGGTCGTCATAACAAGGAACGTGAGATTGAGCGTCAGACGGTACAGAGAGGCACTCGGATTATAGATAGTAAAAGGGGATCATCAAGTCATCAAGCCAACCCCTTTATTGCACTCGTGTCGCCAAAGACAGATGAGTTTACAGGCACTGCAATTGGCTTGACCTTAGTTTATAGTGGTAATCATGAGATGCTGGTTGAACGTGATCAGTTCGAACAAACCAGAGTGATGGCAGGTATCAATCCCTTTGGTTTTGAGTGGGAGCTAGAACCGAGTCAAAGCTTCCAATCACCAGAAGCCCTGCTCGTTTTTTCAGATCAGGGGTTAAATGGTATGAGTCAAACCTTTCATGATGTGCTTCAAAATCGATTGGCTAGAGGGAAATTCAAACATGCAGACCGACCGATTTTGATTAACAACTGGGAGGCAACTTATTTTGACTTTAATACAGATAAAATAAAGGCAATCGTAGATGGCGCAGCTGAGCTCGGTATTGAGTTATTTGTGCTTGATGATGGCTGGTTTGGCAAACGAGAGGATGATACGTCAGGATTAGGGGATTGGTTTGAAAATACGGATAAACTATCAGGTGGTTTAGCTGGTATTTCTGACTATGTCCACGCAAAAAACATGTCATTTGGCTTATGGTTTGAGCCAGAGATGGTAAATGCTGATAGTGATCTCTATCGTGCCCATCCTGATTATGCCCTTCAAATACCGAATCGTAGTATCAGTACCTCACGCGATCAATATGTGCTTGATTTTTCTAGAAAAGATGTCCGTGAGACAATCATAGCTAGGATGCGCCACATTCTTGATACCGTCGATATCGACTATATCAAATGGGATATGAACCGGAGTTTGACGGACGTCTATTCTGCAACACTTGGCAGTGCGAATCAAGGTGAAGTATTTCATAGATATGTGCTCGGTCTATATGAGATGCTAGAAACGTTGACAACAGAGTATGATCATATACTTTGGGAAGGATGTTCAGGAGGAGGCGGTCGATTTGACCCTGGTTTCCTATATTACATGCCACAAAGCTGGACAAGTGATAATACAGATGCTGTCGAAAGACTTGATATACAATATGGGACGAGTTTCCTATATCCTATTTCATCGATGGGCTCACACGTCTCAGTTGTCCCTAATCACCAAACACATCGTGTGACAGGTCTTGATATTCGGGGAGATGTTGCCATGAGTGGTGTGTTTGGCTATGAGCTCAATATACAAGATATGACAGTAGCAGATAAAGTGACGGTTAGTGAACAAGTTGCCTTCTATAAACAGCATCGTCAATTACTTCAGTATGGCAAGTTTCATAGGCTTATGTCGCCATTTGAGACATCGCATGCTGCCTGGCTATTCGTTAATCCAGATAAATCACAAGCCATCGCCTTCTATTTTAGGAAATTTGTTGAGTCAGCTGGCCCACTCCACACGATTAAATTTGCAGGTCTTGATCCAGAAAAAGTGTATCAAGTGAATGGCGACGCAAGTTATGGTGGAGATGAGTTGATGCATGTTGGCATCTATCTTGATCCCTTTATGGTTGGTGACTATCAAAGTCGTAAGTTTGTGATAGATGAAGTGATTTAAGAGGTGTAATCACCATTAAGCAAGTTTATTCTCACATCATAAAAAAACGCTGATTTGGCGTTTTTTTTATTAATTAATGACTTAGTCTAGCAATAAAGTATGGATCGGATAAAATAAAAATAAGCGATAAACTTGCTTATTTCTTTATGCGATTCATATTGGTAGAAGTCAATGTTTCAAGCATCAAATTATCATGATTTTCAGCACGAAATTTCGTTGGGCTCACGCCATAACGCTTTTTAAATGCATTTGAAAAACCAAGAGAATCTGTAAAGCCGATACTCTCTGAGATTTGAGAAATCAAATTCTCTGAATGAATAAGCAACATGATTGCTTGGCCCATACGTAAGTCAATTAAATATTTTTGTGGTGAGAGGCCATACTTATGTTTGAAAACTGTAAAAAGATAGGCACGTGAAATCATCACATGGGCTAAAACGTCTTTTATTTTGATGCCACGCTTATAGTTATTATTGATAAACATATAGGCTTTTTCAGCATAATAATCAGATTGATTTTTATGAGAACTTGACAGTTTTGGGAAAGCAGTCATTAGACTTTTCATTAACAAAAAAAGTTCTGCTTGAATGCGTAAATCAATACAAGCCATATCCTCATAGGATAGAGTATAAATTTGATTAAATGACTTGATAAAGTCAGTTGTGCTGACATTTTTTAATACCCAATTTTGGTCGTTTACTGAAGTTCTGGCAAATAAATCTGCTATAATTCGACCACTAATACCTAGCCAGTTATAGACCCATGGATCAATAGGATCTGACTGATAAAAGGTCTCAACTTCAGCAGGTAATATGAAACAATCACCAGCTTCTAAACCATACTTTGAGCCATTAATTGTGAATATACCACGTCCTGATACAATATAATGTATGACATAATTTTCACGTTTTGTAGGGCCAAAACTAAAACTAGGGATTGTGGTTTCATTACCCACAAAATCAAGGTTGATATCTAAATAATTTTGATGAAACTCTCTATATTTCATAATTTACTAAACTTTCTTTTGTAAACGTTTACTGCATACATTTTACCATAAATTAAGAACGTCTGTCTATATCCATACTCATATTTCTATCATATAATAAAGATATAGAAAGCGCTTACTAAGCACTAACTAAATATAAGTTCTAGAAGAGGGAAACTTAATATGAATAAAAGAACAAAATGGGCAATGACAGTTGTCAGTTTAGCATCAGTAGCTTTATTAGCGTCTTGTGGTAGTACAAGTAGCAAAAAAACTGAAATTGAATTTTTCACTCAAAAAAAAGAGACACTAGGCATTACAAAAGAAATTGCTAAAGATTTTGAGAAGGAGAATAAAGACATAAAAGTAAAAGTTGTATCTGTCCCAGATCCGAGTAATGTTTTGAAAACACGTATTTCTTCAAAAGATACACCTGATGTTGTTAATATCTATCCACAAAATTCAGATTTTAAAGAATGGGCAGCGAATCATGTATTTGAAGACTTAACTGGTAAGTCGTTCATGAACAATATCAAAGAAGGCGTTGCTGCACAATATAAAATAAATGATAAGCTTTATAGCGCTCCACTAGATTCAAATGCATGGGGATTCTTCTACAATGTAGATGCCTTTAAAAAACTTGGGATTGAAGCGCCTAAAACCTGGGATGAATTTGAAGCAGTAGTTAAGGATATAAAAGAAAAAGGCAAGGATCAGTCACCTTTCGCACTATCTTTAGCACAAGGTGATGCTTGGTCACTCAATGGATTTGGTCAGTTGGCATGGGCACAAGCTGATGGCGGTTTTGATGGGGCACAAAATGCACTTCGTTTTTCTCCAAAAGGTGCAATTAAAACGGCTAATCCTAATTTTCAATCTGTAGTCAAACAACTAGATATTCTAAAAGGTAATGGTCAAAAAGGTGCAGAAGGGGCAACCTACAATGATGCAATAGCAGCATTTGTAAGTGGAAAATCGCTTATTTTACCTCAAGGTATTTGGGCACTTGCTGCTGTTCAACAGCAAAAACCAAGCTTTGAAATTCGGTCATTTGCTTATCCAGGTAAAACAGCTGAAGATGCAATGAGTGTTGGTGCAGCAGATATGGCACTTTCTATTTCTAGTACGTCTAAACATAAAGCAGCAGCCGAAAAATTTGTTAACTACTTTAGCACAGCTAAAGTCTTCCAAAAATATTTTGATGTAAATGGAGAGCCAACATCAGTCAAAGGTGTTAAGACCGAAGGTAAAATGCCAGAACTTGAGGGCATAACACGACTTACATTTACTGATAAACAGTTTGTTTGGTTACAATCTAAATGGACTAGTGAAATTGATTTCCATACACTGACAGCAAATTACGCACGCTCAGGAAACGCAGATAATTTTGCAAAAGAACTAAATGTTTTCTTCGATTCAATGAAATAGAATTATTTTCAGATTTATGGATTTTTCCTAAACTCATCTATTGTGATGAGTTTAGTATAAAGTTCATAAATTCATAAAACTAGAAAAGAGATTAGATTATGAAAGATAAATTTATCAGTAAGTACTGGGGTTACCTCTTCCTACTAGTCCCAATCATCTTGCAATTTATATTCTTTTACTTACCCACTATCCGAGGTGTCATGTTCTCATTCACAAATTGGACGGGATTGACAGATAACTATGACTACATCGGTTTTAAGAATTATACAGCCATTTTTAGTGATCCAAAATTTATTAAAACGATCAGATTTACGATTATTTTTACCATTGGGATGATTGTGGGTCAAGTAAGTATCGGGATTCTTGTTGCTCGTGCTTTGAATGCTAAACTTAGAACGTCTAATTTCTTTCGTGCCATTTTTTTCTTTCCTGCCGTGATTGCAACGGTAACAATCGGTATGATCTTTAAGCAAATTTTTGCATATGGTATCCCCTTGATTGGGGAAACATTCCATATTGCTTTTTTGAAAGAAAACCTACTTTCGAATCCTAAAACAGTTATCTATGCGGTGCTATTTGTTGCTTTGTGGCAAGGTATTGCGACACCAACGATTATTTTTCTAGCAGGGTTACAAAGTATACCACAGGAAATTCTGGAAGCTGCAGCGATTGACGGTGCAAATAGAAAACAAATTTTTAAAAGCATTGAAATCCCCTTTTTAATCCCATCAATTTCTATGGTATTTATCCTTGCTTTAAAAGGTGGCTTGACTGCCTTTGATAATATATTCGTGCTGACAGGTGGTGGACCAAATGATATGACAGCAACATTAGGTATGCTAGTCTACAATACCGCCTTTAAGAATAATAGTTTTGGCTATGCTAATGCACTCGCTGTTGTCTTATTCATTATAATCGTCGTCATTTCTCTGATTCAACAAGCTGTTTCTAAGCGATTTGAAGTGTAGGGAAGCATGAAAGGGTAGAGAAATGAAAAATAAAGAAAATAAGTTACCACATCTATTATTACTAATTATCGGGGCCATACTTATCTTAATCCCCATCTACTTAACATTGGTCAGTTCTTTTAAAGACACGCCTCAAATCATGCAACATTTCTTTAGTTTACCAAAACACTTTACAATGGATAATTACACCCGCTTAATTGAGGATGGCATTGGGAAGTACTTCTTTAATTCGATTATCATTTCTGTTGTTTCAATTGTATTGATCATTTTGATTGTGCCGATGGCAGCATTCTCTATTGCTAGAAATATCAGTCGTAAAACAGCATTTACAATCATGTATTCATTATTGATTCTTGGTATTTTCGTCCCTTTTCAGGTGATTATGTTACCAATTACGAATCAAATGACAGCGCTGGGACTGATGAATTTACCAGGTTTGATTCTCCTATACTTGACATATGCCATTCCACAAACGCTATTTTTATACGTCGGTTATATCAAGTTATCAATTCCTGAAAGTTTGGATGAGGCTGCAGAGATTGATGGTGCAAGTAAACTAACCATGTTTGTTAAAATAGCCTTTCCATTGATGAAACCGATGCATGCAACAACATTGATTCTAAATGCCTTATGGATTTGGAATGATTTCCTCTTGCCACTGTTGATACTTAACCGGGATGATTCTTTTTGGACCTTACCCTTGTTCCAATACAATTATCAAGGACAATATATGAGTGATTTTGGTCCAAGTTTTGCTTCATATGTCATTGGTATTATTACGATTACGATTGTTTATCTCTTTTTCCAAAGAAGTATTATTTCAGGCATGAGTAATGGTGCAGTCAAATAGATTTTAAACGATAGAAAACGTTTACATGGCATGCATATTTTGCTATACTATACTTATTAAACGATTGACAAACTATCAGAGGAGAAAACGATGCCAATTCAAAATAAGGTGATGCTGATTACTTATGCGGACAGTTTAGGTAAAAATTTGAAAGAGCTACAAACTGTGCTTGCTGATGATTTAAAAGGGGCGATTGGTGGTGTGCACTTATTACCCTTCTTTCCATCGACAGGAGACCGAGGGTTTGCACCGCAAGATTATCGTCATGTTGACAGTGCATTTGGTGATTGGGAGGATATCGAGGCCATTGGTGAAAATTACTATCTGATGTTTGACTTCATGATTAACCATCTATCTCGTCAAAGTCCTGAGTTTATTGATTTCAAAGAGAAAAAAGATGCATCAGAATTTGCAGATTTATTTCTTCGAAATAAAAACTTCTGGCCAGAGAATCGGCCGACGCAGGCAGATATAGATCTGATATATAAACGCAAGGACAAGGCACCATTTCAAGACGTAACCTTTGCTGATGGGACACATGAGCTTGTTTGGAATACCTTTGGTGAAGAACAGATAGATCTTGATGTGAATCAAGCGGTTACAAGACAATTTATTAAAGCAACTTTGACACAATTGATTGATCATGGCTGTGATATCGTGCGTCTGGATGCCTTTGCTTATGCCATTAAAAAGTTAGATACAAATGATTTTTTCGTTGAACCTGAGATTTGGGATTTACTAAACGACATCAGAGAGATCACGATGGCAAAAGGGTGTGAGATTTTACCAGAGATTCATGAACATTACAGTATTCAACATAAAATCGCGTCACATGATTTTTATATCTATGATTTTACCTTACCGATGGTTGGTCTTTATACACTCTACTCAGGAAAAACAAATCAATTAGCTAAATGGTTAAAGATGTCACCCATGAAGCAATTTACAACATTAGATACACATGATGGGATTGGTGTCGTTGATGCTGCTGATATTTTAACGCAAGCAGAAACAGATTACACGTCTGAAGAACTGTACAAGGTTGGCGCCAATGTTAAGAAAATTTTCTCATCTGAAGCCTATAATAATCTAGATATTTATCAAATTAACTCAACCTATTATTCAGCTTTGGGAGATAACGATGCTGCCTACTTACTGGCACGTGCCATTCAAGTTTTTGCACCGGGTATCCCGCAAGTTTACTATGTCGGTTTGTTAGCTGGAAAAAATGATCTGGAGTTATTAGAAGCATCAAAAGAAGGCCGTAATATCAATCGACATTATTATGACTTGCCAGAAATTAAGACAGAATTACAACGCCCAGTTGTACAAAAATTGTTGGCACTCTTAACCTTCAGAAATACGGCTGCAGCCTTTGATCTTGAGGGGAGTATTGAGGTTGATACACCAAGTGAGCATGAGATTATTATTAGCCGATTTGATGCACAAAAAGAAAATTGTGCGGTATTGACGGCGAATGCTAAAACATATGCCTTTGAGATTAAGCTTAACGGAGAAAAAATATCAGGACTATGATAGAATATAGTCAACATATTATGTGTCAAGAATTAATGTAAATGATACTTAGAATAGATAGATTGAGGTAAGAAATGACAGTATTGATTTTAGGCGGAGCGGGTTATGTTGGTAGTCATGCGACAGATGAATTTCTGGCGCGTGGCTATGATGTGGCTGTCGTTGATAACTTATCGACCGGTCATCGTGCCGCAGTTGCTGATAAAGCCCGTTTTTATGAGGGAGATATTCGCGACAAGGATTTCTTAGCTGATGTCTTTACTAAAGAGTCAAATATCGAGGGTGTGATGCATTTTTGCGCTTATTCCTTGGTTGGTGAATCGATGGAAAAACCACTCATGTATTTTGAGAATAATGTGGGTGGTGCGATGACCTTACTTGAAGTGATGCATCAGTTTGATGTCAAACATATCGTCTTTTCATCAACAGCAGCTACCTTTGGTATCCCAAAGGAAACGCCAATTACTGAGACGACACCACAAAACCCGATCAATCCTTACGGTGAAAGTAAACTGATCATGGAAAAAATGATGGCCTGGCAAGCCTCAGCAACTGATATGACCTATGTTGCCTTACGCTATTTTAATGTAGCAGGTGCCAAACATGATGGCTCGATCGGTGAAGCACATAAAAATGAAACACACTTGATACCCATCATCTTACAAGTTGCTCTTAGTCAACGTGACAAAATCATGATCTATGGTGATGACTACCACACAGAAGATGGCACTTGTGTTAGAGACTATATCGGTATGACAGACTTGATCGATGCGCATATCAAAGCATTAGCTTATCTAAAAGCTGGTGGCAAGTCAGATGCCTTTAACTTAGGGACTAAAACAGGCTACTCAAACTTGCAAGTACTCGAAACTGCAAGACAAGTAACTGGTCATGCGATTCCATCTGAGATTGGTCCTCGCCGAGCTGGAGATCCTGATGCCTTGGTTGCCGATAGCAGCAAGGCCCAGGAAACGCTTGGCTGGAAACCAACTGAAAGCTTGACTGATATTATCGGTAATGCTTGGAAGTGGCACCAGAAGCATCCTCATGGCTATACTGATTAATAGCAAATAGGGTTATATGAGAACGTGTAGAGAATCAATTTCTGCACGTTTTTTTTGATGCAACAGTCTTATTTTATATTGATAACTGACTAGTATTTTTTAATGCCATACTTTGTTAAGACCTTCTTTTTACGAGTTGATGATACCTCAACGTAAATCTCTGTCGTTGTGATGCTTGAATGACCTAAAAGTTCCTGAATATCTCTGAGATTAGCACCATTATTAAGTAATTCTGTTGCAAAACTATGGCGGAGGTGATGTGGTGTTGCGTTAGGATTAATATTTGATAGATCACGATATTTAAAAAATATATTTTCGATACCATAGATAGAAAGCCGTTTACCGTATTTATTGAGAAAAAAGGCAGATTCTTCAGAAGCAGCAGTATATTGTGATCGTATTTTTAAATAAGTCTTCATCATGATCTTGTCTTGCGTATGTGTTAAAAATAATAAGCGTTCTTTGCGGTTTTTTCCAAAAATTGTGAGTTGGCCATTTTTAGCGTTATAATCATGTAAATTTAAATTTCGTACTTCACATATTCTGAGGCCAAGCGTAATCAAAATATTTAGAATTGCAAAATCCCTTATTTGGTCACGTTGCTTTATTTCAGATTTTGGAATTTTTGAGATACTTGCGAACAATTGCTTTAGTTCGAAAACAGTCAGTGTCTTTGGAAGTCTCTTTTCTTTTCTTATTTTGACGTGGGGTAGTGTGAATTGTGTGATTAAATTTTGTTGTGATAAATAATGATACAGTAATTTCATAGTGACTATTTTCCTACTTTTAGTAGTGGAACGATAGGTATCAGTTTTTTCAAGATAGGTAAAATAGTTAATCATACCAGCTTCAAGCTGAAAATTATGGTGGATACAATAGGCAGAGAATTTTGATAAGTCAACCTGATAAGCTTTTAAAGTTGATGGCGATAGATTCTCAAGTTTTTTGGTAGAAATGAATGATTTAATGATATGGTTCATAAGTTCTCTTTCTCAATTCTAATTTAATTAAAATAAACAGAAAATGTAATTTTATGGTATAATAATCATACAATAATATTCGATTATTTGGAGGTTTTTAATGTGCATAAAAAAAATATAAATTCATTTCTAGTTAAGTTTGAAGAAGCTATTTATAACAACAGTGCAGCTATTTTTTGTGGTGCTGGAACTTCTATGTCTTCTGGCTTTGCAAACTGGAGTGAATTATTAAGACCAGCAGCTGAAGAGTTATCATTGAAAATTGAAAAAGAAGATGATTTGATTACTCTCGCTCAATACTTTGTGAATCAAGAACAGAACAAGCGTCCTCTATTTAGTATCATTGAAAAAGAGTTAAAAAAACAGCCTCTTGATAATAAAACCCTAACTACATTGACAAAATTACCTATTCATACATACTGGACTACTAATTATGATTCAGAAATTGAAGATTATCTGATTAGAAGAGAGAGAAAGCCACTTGTATTAAGAAAAAATATGGATTTTTATAGAGATCAACTAGGTTATACAGATAAAGTATATAAATTTCACGGAGATAAAGAAGATATTGAAAATTGTGTGATAACTAGAGATGATTATCAAAATTATTCTACAACACATCAACTTTTTGTTAACTCTCTATTAGGAGATTTAACAAATAAAACGTTTCTTTTTCTTGGTTATAGTTTTCAAGATCCTGATTTCAATAATTTGCTTGCAACATTAAGTACCTATACTAAAGATAATATGCAGAGTCATTATTTTATTGAAGCAAAAGCTTCTGGTAAAGGATCGAGTTATATAAACAAGAAAAAAGAATTAGCATCTAAAGACCGGCTAAGAGCTGGAATAAAAACAATTTGGATCGAGGACTATAAAACTGATTTACCCGAGATATTAGCATGTTTATATAATAAAAATAAAACGCGATATATTCATGTTGGAGGAAGTAATAGAAAAAATCCTGATGGTTGGACTGATGAACTAATTTATAAATTTCAAACAGAACTTGGCAAAAAATTGATTCAAAAAAGATATCATGTTGCTACTGCTATGATTGAAGGTACAGCAGCATTTTCAAAGGGAGTATTAGAACAAATAAATGAAGATAATTTAGTTGTTGAAGACTATTTTAAGCTGAATAAAATGCCTAGGATAAAAAATGCAGAAGGTAATCTAGAGGTACTACTTAATGACAGTACTAAAAGACAGTATCAGGAAAGTATCCTAGAAGAAAGTGGCATATTTATCTTTATTTTTGGGAATCAAACTTATGATGGTGGCGCCAGTTATATACCAGCTAAAGGGGTAATGAATGAATTTAACAGAGCTAAAAAAAATAAAAATTATATTATACCTATTCCACAAACAGAAGGTGCATCAAGGGTTATTTTCGAAGAAATCAAACATAATATTTCAGATTACGGATACCTAAAAAAGTTCGCTACTGAACTCGAAACGATTGACAAAAATGATACTGAAAAAATGGTTGATATGATTATCCGTATTATCGATTATATTCATGTAGAAAAGAGTATTTTTTTATAATTGTATCTTTTATGGCATCTATAAATTTGATATTATAGGTTGACATTAATTTAGTCTCAAAATAGTTACTCAGTATATCTACTAGAATAGCTTTTGAAATACTTAACCAATGTAAGGCACTTGTATCATGTTTAGACTTTGTTATGAAGAACTCAATCAATATTGAAGTTAGTATTAGTTTATTAAAAAAATCAGTACTGATACAAACCTGATACATCATATCCTTTAATATATCAATGCTTTGACCATTTAACTTAGGAAGATACTTAGGTGTTTTAACATAGAATAATGTGATGGCATTGATAATTTCTGGTAAATCATCTATTGAGTAAATTGTTTTGGCATAATTTGTCTTTAAAATATTTCTATATGATTCAGGAAAATCTTCTTTCTTAATCTTCCATAGAATAGGTAAAATAGATATATTGTTCAATATTAACTCATCTAGTTCAAGTATGCACCAATTTTTTGAAAAATAAGTAGGGTCAAAAAGGATTATTGCTCCATTCCATTCTTTTGCATCAGTTATTACTTTTTTTATATTATCATACACATCTACTCCGAACGGAACATCATAACGATCAACCCATATATTAAAGCCTTTTGTTTCTAAATAGGATATCATTGATTCTGTAACTTCTAAATAACTATCTCTTGAATAACTTAAAAAAAAATCATTTTTGCACATTAAAAACCTCCAAATAATCGAATATTATTTGGAGGTTTTTAATTTTTTCTAAAGAATATTGAGAAATAACTAAATGATGGATATACATGAAAGATCAGCATATTGATAGCCTAATATAAAGCTCCTATACTTGTTTCCAACCCTTTAAATTTCCTAGCATCATATAGGATTCAACTTATCAAGAAACAGCAAATACCGAACAATAAACGTATGTTTCTACAAGATATACGTTTTTCTATATATAAAATGATAAAAAACGCTTAAAATTGAACTATCAACTGTTTTTATAAAAAAGGAGAATAAGGTGACTAGACGAGCGTTAATTAGTGTGAGCGATAAAGCAGGTATTGTAGCATTTGCTACGACATTACAAGAATTAGGGTGGGAGATTATTTCTACTGGTGGCACTAAGACAGCATTAGACACTGCTGGTGTTGCGACCATTGCGATCGATGATGTGACTGATTTTCCTGAAATGATGGATGGCCGCGTTAAGACCTTGCATCCTAAGATTCATGGTGGTCTCTTAGCACGACGTGATCTTGACAGCCATGTTTCTGCTATGAAAGCGCACGATATCCTACCGATTGATTTAGTTGTCGTCAACCTTTATCCATTTAAGGAAACGATCATAAAGCCTGATGTAACCTATGCTGATGCTGTAGAAAACATCGATATTGGTGGACCATCTATGCTACGTTCTGCTGCCAAAAATCATGCAAGTGTAACAGTAGTGGTAGATCCTGCTGACTATGCTTTAGTCTTGGACGCGTTCTCTGAACATGGCGATACTAGTTATGAAACACGTCAAAAACTGGCTGCCAAAGTATTTCGTCATACGGCTGCATATGATGCTTTGATCGCTGAATACTTTACCGCACAAGTTGGTGTCGATAAACCAGAAAAACTAACAGTGACCTATGACCTTAAGCAAGCCATGCGTTATGGGGAGAATCCACAACAAGATGCTGATTTTTATGAAACAGCATTACCAGTCCCTTATTCAATTGCAGCAGCAAAACAATTGAATGGTAAGGAGCTATCCTTTAATAACATTCGAGATGCTGATGCAGCGATTCGCATTATTCGTGATTTTACTGCGCCAACTATTGTTGCCTTAAAACATATGAATCCTTGTGGAATCGGTAGTGCTGATACGATTGAAAAAGCTTGGGATTATGCCTACGCATCTGATCCAGTTTCAATATTTGGTGGGATTGTTGTCTCAAACCGAGAAGTAGACGTCGAAACTGCTAAAAAAATGCATGATATCTTCCTTGAAATCATCATAGCACCAAGCTATTCTGAGGAAGCCTTAGCGGTGTTAACGACTAAAAAGAAAAACCTAAGAATCTTAGCGCTCGATTTTGCGCAACAAGCTGCATCAGAATTACCAAAAGAGTTGACAGGTGTTCTTGGTGGCTTACTAGTGCAAAATCAAGATACGACTGTTGAGTTACGTGATACATGGGATATCGTAACTGACCGCAAACCCAGTGAAAAAGAAGTAGCTGCCTTAGAGTTTGCTTGGCGTTCAGTCAAATATGTCAAGTCAAATGGGATCATCATCACAAATGATCACCAAACGCTAGGTGTAGGTCCTGGACAAACAAATCGCGTTGCATCTGTTAAAATTGCGATTGAGCAAGCAGCAGATCGACTCGAAGAAGCAGTACTAGCATCAGATGCTTTCTTCCCATTTTCAGATAATGTAGAGGAAATCGCAAAAGCTGGTATCAAAGCCATTATCCAACCTGGTGGCTCAGTTCGTGACCAGGATGCAATTGATGAGGCAAATAAGCATGGTATCGCCATGGTCTTCACTGGTGCGCGTCACTTCAGACATTGATACGTGAACGGGCTGTCTCGTAACAGTAGTCATACAATGCGTCACTAACATATTAAACCTCCACAACCTAGAAATGATAGGTGTGGAGGTTTTTTATCTGATAGAGTGAGTTGACACTTATATACACCTTGCAACATATCATTTGAATGTAATCAAAAACGCTCAGAAAGGGCATCTGGCGTTATGATTTTGATAAATAGATAGGTCACTAGTTTACTTGTTTACTTCAGTTGCATTTGCCCATTCAGGACTAAAGAAGTAATCATTCAGCTTATAAGTTGGTGTTTTTTGTTTTGTTGTTAAAAATTTGTCAACATGATGATCAAAGGCTAACCAGCCATTCCAACCAAGGTGGATGGTATCCTGCATGAAATAGGGTTCATTTCCTTTTTTGGATAAATCAGCAACATGATGAAAGCCTTGTGAAGATAGCTGATAACGGATCTTATCAACTGATGTTTGGTACATTTCCTCACTTAGTCCAGTATAACTTTGCCATTTTCCGTTAATAGGTGGGATGACAAATATGACATCAGTTTTCTGTTTAGCGAATTCAGTTAGCACCAATTGGAGATCGTTATATTCTGGTGATTTAACATAAGAAAATGTTCGTTGTGCATTTTGTAGTTTAGAGAGTGTATCCCTAATCTGACTGGTATAAAAACTGTTGAGAATACCAAACTGGTTATTATTTGTGTTTAGTTTACCTAGTTGATTTGCTTGTGATTGAAGCGCTTCTAGATTGTAAGGCTGAGGGAGTAGCTTGGCACGTGGTTTTACGACATTTTTAAAATTATCTCCAAACTGAAGCCCTGCAAATAGATTATCTTCATGAACGGCGAGTTTCTTTTGTACATTAATTTGCCACTTATCGATTTGGCTGAGTGGTTTTCCCTCAGCTATTTTTTCCATAAATCTGCTGAGGGAACTAGTAGGTGCCATTTTTAGAAAACGTTTGGCCGCATACTTATCAGCAGCTGTATTTTTAGCACCTTCTAAAAAACGATAGCCTTGGTCACTAGCAAAATAAAAATTGAAAGCCCCTGGTGATTGGCCTCTTTTGATGAACCATTGGGGAGAAATAACAAAAACGGCTTGTTTGTTATTTAGCTCAGGCTTAATTTGTTGCATGCCGAAGTAATGTGTTAGTGATTCAGCACCTTTTAAGCCTAACAAAAACGGCGTGTAGTTTCGATTATAGGCTTGAGATAAAACAGATGGGTGCATTTCATCCAGTCGTTTCCATTCACTTGATCCGAAAAAGGGGACAAAACGATGATCTGGATCTGAAAGTGCCTCTTTTTTTAAAGAAGCATTTTTGAATACAATCGGTGTTAATGCAGTAGCGGCACGTTTTTCGTCATACAAGCGATGAGTTGTTTTATCAGGCGCAAATAATAGGAAAGCAGCAAGTAGCAGCATAGAGATAAGAATTGGACCAAAAATAAACCAGAGACGCTTAAGCATGTTGTAATTCCTTAACACCTTCGACTATTTTATTACCAGTATTCCAGTCATCACGACCCATATCTGATACTGGGATTTTGATATTGAAGGTTGTCTCTAGTTCAATAACTAGCTCTACCGTTCCCATTGAGTCTAAAACACCAGCATCAAAGAGGTCTTCATCCATCATATCTGAAATATCTTCCATAAATAAAGTATCAATTAGTTGAATTACTGTTGTTTGAATGTCCATTTTTTATTTCTCCTGTAAAATGTAGTAGTAAGTTTCTGAGTGGTTTAAATGGGATAAGATTGCATCCTAATAAAATTCCTGGTCTCAGGAAAGGGGAGTCATTAGCTTAAGAAGCTAAGTTAATTTAAATCAGGTTATTTGGGTTGACGGATAAAATTATGAAACCAGAGTGTGTCTAGAAAACCTGAAAAGATTAACAAACTCAGCATGACAACATGGAATGTGATGAAAATGCCAATCCCATGTGTCCATTTATTATCGACAAGGGGCTGTTGTCCAGCTTGTTTTCTTTTTTTATTGATTGTTTTTTTCTTGCGAACCCACCAATCATTAATGATTAAGCCAACACCATGGAAGATACCATAAACAATATAGTACCAATGTAAGCCATGCCAGAAGCCCATCAGTGTCATATTAAGCAAATAAGCGACACTTGAGGTGGTGTTTCTATTTTTAAAGACTTTACGTTTCATCATGGTATAAACTAATCTCATGAAGACAAAGTCTCTAAACCAGAAACTAAGGGACATATGCCAACGGTTCCAAAAATCTTTTAAGTCTCTTGCTAGGAACGGCTTATTAAAGTTGATTGGTGTTTTGATCCCCATGATATAAGAGATACCGACAGCAAACATGGAATAACCAGCAAAGTCAAAGAATAGGTCAAATCCCCAAGCATACATGTATAAAACTGTGTGCCAATTCATTAACCCACCAGTAGCCAGTGCAGCTAACTTGATAGGTGGAATAACATAAGTGACTAACATATGGGATATGATGAACTTATATAGGGCACCGAGCATGATATACCAAACAGCCTTTTCAAGCATGCTCAGATAGTCATCACGAGTTGGCACCTTAAGATAATCTTGTTGGAACCGACGATAGCGGTCTATAGGTCCCGACGAAATGGTAGGGAGGAAAATCATAAATCGTATAAATGGCCACAAAGTAACATCGGTTAACTCACCATCTCTCATCTCCATGACCATAGCAACAGTCTTAAAAGTAAGATATGAAATACCTAGGAAACCAAGTAAAGAATTACTGCCGAGTATCGTAGGAGTTACTTTAACCACAATCAGCGGAAGTGCAGCAAGTAAGACACTGAAGTAGAAGACCAAATGATGATCATATTTTTTACGGTAGGTCTGGTAGGAAAAGACAACTAAGGATTGCCAGACTAGATAGCCAATTAGAGCAAAGAATTGCTTGTAATGCGTACCTCCGAACATCAAGCTAATGAATCCAATTGAGACAAGCTCTTCATAGATTGGGAGTCTTTTACCTAAAAATATAGCAATCACGATCGGTAGCAGTGCTAGTAATAAGATTGAAAAATAATGAGGTGTCCCATAAGGTTGCCAGTTAGGCAAGGACTGTAAAAATGAACTCATCGGGTGTTCACCTCAGTTATTAGCGCTTTGATATCAATTTTACCATTTGGTGTAATTGGCAGCGACTCCCTATAAATAAATCTTGATGGCATCATGTAAGACATCATCTCGTCCACAAGTTCAGTTTTAATCGCTTTTGTTAAGGCTAACTCTTTGTCAAATTGCGCTTTGACACCTGGTTTAGCAACGACAAAAGCAAGTAATTGCTGGACTTTGTGTTGCACATTATAGCGTGGGACAGCAACAGCAGCTTCTACATATTGAGATAAGTTTAAAACATGTGCCACCTCTTCAAGCTCTATACTGTAACCGTTAAACTTGATTTGAAAATCGATTCGGCCCTGATAATGTAACATGCCATCAGCATCTAGAGACCCTAAATCACCTGTATGATAAGCTGGTGCACCATTTAATTCAAAGAACGATTGGGCAGTTTTTTCTGGATTATTAATGTAGCCTTTTGAAACAGCAGGTCCTGTGACGATAATCTCACCAGGCATATCAGGTTCTAGGATATCCCCCGCGTCGTTAATGATAAAGGTTGGTGAATCGGCTTTGATATACCCAATTGGCAGACGGTCAGCTTTTTCAATCATCTCGTCTGAAATCGCAACGGCTGAAAAAGCGACAGTGCTCTCAGTAGGCCCAAATGAATTGATAATACTAGCATCTGGGAATCTCTGGCGTAATTTGCTTGCAGTACCAACAGTTAACTCTTCACCACAAAAATAAAAATGTGATAGGTCTGGCATTTTATCGCTTGAAAAGTCATCTGATAACAGCACCATGTCAGCAAAAGAAGGGGTAGAAACCCATACTTGAACTGGCATTTGAGGTAAGATAGCAAACAAATCTTTAAAATTCTCTGTTTTTTCTTTAGGAAGTGCATATAAGCAACCACCTACTGCTAAAGCAGGTGCCCAAGACATGACTGACAAGTCAAAGGAATAAGGCGCTTGGGATAGTATCTTAGCACCCGATGGTAAATCAAATTCACTAGATGTCAAAACCCAGTTGACAAAAGATCGGAGATTATCATGAGAAATTTGAACGCCTTTTGGTTGCCCTGTCGTCCCTGAAGTGAAGATGATGTAATAGGTATCATCACCGGCTACAGCATGTGTCATCTCATAAGCTGTAGCTTGTGAGATAACATCTGTCAAATCGTCTGAACTAATGATAGGTAAGTCTGAGATAGCGATCGGCAGGTGTTGTACAGCAATGATTGCACTTGGTGCTGCAATTGTGACGATTGAGGTGATACGTTCAGTCGTTGAATTGACATCTACTGGAATATAAGCGTGTCCTGATTTTGATAAGGCAACGAAAGCAACAAGCATCTCATAGTCTTGTCCACCAAATACCATAACTGGGCTCTTAGCAGGTAAGTTCAAGCTATCAATATAAGCAGCAAGACTGTCGGAATCTTGTTTGAGTTGGGCATAGGTATTTTGTTTACCTAACATATCATAAACAGGATTTTGAGGTTGCGTAAGTGCATAATGATCAAGTGTAGCAATAAAGTCTAAAACGGGCATGTCTGTTCTTCTTTCTGTGCGATTAAAATTCATTATAGATAAAATTACCTTGTCCAACGCCAGTGTAACTGAAGAAGTAGAGGAGGACTAAAAAAATAAAGAAGTAGAGGATAGTTTGTAAAATAAATTTGATGATAGGCCACTTATTTTGTTGCGGCAAGTTTAAGATGTAATGAATCACGTTTAGCTCCTGTTAGGTTTAACTGTTTCAATGGTAGTGAAACGCCGGTTTTGATCACGATTATTATATTATAGCAAAAGAGAAATTAAAAATGTATTAAAAACAATAAAATATAACTTACATTTTTGAAAGATATATTTATTTTACTTCTAATCGTATCCGTCTAACGATATAATCTGTTTATTGATTATCTAGTAAACGGTTTAAAGTGGCTTTTTATTGGGTGTGCCTGCTTTACGCGGGAATCTCTTTGGTGTTTCCTTTTTCTTCTCGATCATCACTAGATGGCGTTCATCACCATTTGGTAAGGTATAATCTAGAGGTGTGCCTAATTTGCCACCTAAAATAGCAATGGCATGTTTGGCTTGCGTCATCTCATCTAGCATCTGACTTGCTTTGAGTGATAGCAGCTTGCCATTCTTTTTCAAAAAAGGTAAGGTTAATTCTGACAAGACATTCAAGCGTGCTACTGCGCGAGCAGTAACATAGTCAAACTGGCCTCTATAAATAGGATCTTGTCCAAAATCTTCAGCTCGTCCATGTAATAAGGTAATTGTAGCTGTATCGAAGTTCAGTTTATCAGATAGGGCTTCTAAAAATTTAATCCGCTTATTTAAGGAGTCAATGATGGTTACCTTTAACTCAGGAAAGATAATCTTCATCGGAAAACTTGGAAAGCCAGCACCAGCACCAATATCTAATAATTTGAGTGACGTATTATCAATTACGTTATATAAAAGTGGTGCGATAGAATCATAAAAGTGCTTGAGGTAGACGTCTTGTTTTTCAGTGATAGCAGTCAAATTAATTTTTTCGTTTTCAGTTACCAAAAAATTAAAATAAGTTTCAAATTGTTCTTTTTGTGTATCAGTTAAGTAAATATCAAATTGTTCTAGTTCGCTATAAAAGGCTTCTGGTGTCATAATTGTCTTTCTAGTAGGGTTTTCGTAATCATATGGATATCAGATTTAGCAGGGATATCTGGTAATTTTTGGATCAGTTTCAATGCCTTATCAGTATGTTTTTTAGCTAGTGCATAGGTTTTATCTAAGGCATGTGTCCCATGAATAATCGTAAACACTTGATCATAAGCTTCTTGTGCTAATAGATCAGCTACATTAGCGTCGGCAGCTATGGCAAATAAAACAGGTGCAGAATAGATGCCTTGTTTGATATCTGTCAGTACAGGTTTGCCAAAGGTTTGACTTTCTGTTGTGTAATCTAGATAATCATCCATAATTTGGAAGGCTATACCGATATTAAGTCCAATATCATAGGCACGCTTAGCAAGCATTATTTGTCCATCTGCAAAAAGAGAGACAGCACAGGCTTGTGCAAATAACTCAGCCGTTTTCCCAGAAATATTTGCTAGATAGTCTGAAATGGTTTGATCCGTGTTGAAACGCAAATTCATCTGACCAAGTTCACCATTAAGTACGGTTTCCATGGCATCAATTCGGTTGGATAGATTTGACATATCTAAGGCGTGTTTAATCATTAATTTAAAGACAGCAATAAATAAATAATCACCAGCATAGACAGCAACTTCATTACCATAGAGGTGGGAAATCGTTGGGACACCCCGTCGTGTTTCAGCTTCATCAATGATATCATCATGGACAAGTGTTGCCGTATGTAGCAGTTCTATTGAACTGGCTAAGGCGATTCTTTTGTCTGAGTCTAAGGTTGTGAAGTCAGAAAATAGCAGCAGATAAGCTGGGCGGAGCATCTTGCCACCAGAAGCTAACAAGCTTAAAATCGCTTGCTGCGTCTGAGGATTTTTTACTTTAATGGCATCAGTCATCGTTTCATGAACGATATCAAGTTGCTTAGCAAGTTGGGGATATGTATTCCAAAAAGTCATAGGTCTGTCATCCAAATTTTATTTTCTTTTACAAATAAATCATTGATCGGTTTAATCTTATAAAGTAGAGAGTTAGCAGCTACGCCTATAAAAAATCCAGCCAAAAGACCGAAAAAAGCGAGCCATGGTAAATACAAAAGTACTGCAGGTGTCTGAGAAATAAATGTTGCCATTACAAGCTGACCGACATTATGAAAAAAACCGCCTGCTAATGAGATACCTATCAGACTGACTAGTTTTGGGCCCAAGAGTTTGATGAGATACATGGCTAGAAGGGATAATATCCCACCAGAAAGACTATACAAGAAGACAGAAAATCCGGTAAATAAGGCAGTAAGCAGCAATTTTAAGATCATCAAAATGATGACATCGGATTTTTTTAGTGTAAAAATTGCCATTAAGACAACAAGATTACTAAACCCTAGTTTGGCACCAGGTGCAAATGCAAATGGTGATGGGAATAAGGTTTCGACGATACCAATAATGGTTGCCGTAGCTGTCAGTAAAGCAATGTAGACAAGTCGATGTAGCTGATGTTGTGTCATTGGTAATCTACTATCCTATCTTTTTTATCTTTACCCTTTTCATCGGTTGCACCCATGATTTCAATGACTAAGCGATGAGGTAAACACACGATGGTTTGGCCAGTTTTACCGATATAACCCTTGCGAACACAAATCTGATCGCCGCAGTTGGCATAAACAATAGCAATTTGCCCATCACGTACTTCTATTTTGTTGATGTCATCATGGGCTACGTCGCGGTAAGTATAGGTCTGGTCTTTACCTAAATCAAATGTTTTAACGACCTGACTATTAACCCGAAGTTGCGCAATTTGTCCTGGTTGTTGATTTCCCCTTAGTAATAAGAAAGGAGAAAAGCTTGCAATCATTAATAGGATTATCAAGATGAAATCGACTGGTTTCATCTGTAAATGCTTTGCTTTTTTAAAGATGCCCGTGGATGCTTTCATTACTCCATTTTATCATGTTTTATAGATTTTTGCTTAAAAGTTTTAAGTGGCGACTGGGCAAAAAGCTAGTTAGCAACAAACGATAAGAAAAGCGCCCCTCACGGAACGCTAGATCATTAGCTTTTCTTTGTACTTATTTTACTTGTAGCCTCAAGTTCTTTTGCTTTTTTGATAATATAATCATGTAAAGCATCTTTGATTTGCGGGTGTGTTAAGCCATATTCTATCGTTGTTTCGACAAAGCCGAACTTATCGCCAACGTCATAACGTTTGCCTTTAAATTCACGAGCAAAAACGCGTTGTGTTTTATTTAATCTCTCGATTGCATCTGTTAGTTGAATTTCATTTCCAGCACCAGGTTTTTGTGTTTCTAGAATACTGAATATTTCAGGTGTTAATAAATAACGACCGATGATGGCAAGATCACTAGGTGCATCTTCAATTGCAGGTTTTTCAACGAAATTAGCAACGTTATACAAGCCTTTTTCGACTTCGCCTTCGGGTGCAATGACACCATATTTGTCAACATCTTGATGTGGTACTTTCATGACAGCAATCGTAGAGGCATGCGTTTTCTCATAGTCAGTAATCAGTTGCTTCGTTAAGGGAATGTCAGACTCCATCAAGTCATCGCCAAGCATGACAACAAAAGGTTCATCACCTATGAAGGCTTTAGCTTGAAGTACAGCATGGCCTAGGCCCATTGGGTGGCTTTGACGAATGAAATGTAAATTAATATCTGTCGTCTCTTCAACAAGTTTTAAGAGATCATCTTTACCCTTCGCCTTTAAGGCCATCTCAAGTTCAATATTTGAGTCAAAATGGTCTTCGATAGGTCGTTTGGCTTTACCTGTGACGATCAAGATATCCTCAATACCAGATTTAAGTGCTTCCTCAACAATAAACTGGATTGTTGGCTTATCAACTATCGGTAGCATCTCTTTAGCAATCGCCTTAGTCGCGGGTAAAAAACGTGTACCAAGACCTGCTGCAGGGATTACCGCTTTCTTGACTTTAACAGCTTGCTGTTCATTTTTCATCTTAATTTTTCCCTTTAATTTCAATAATATACTCGTTTTCCGGACGACCTTCTCGACGCATGAGCTGAATGATACTATTCTTGATTTCAGCTCCTTCATATATCACACTATAAATGGCATTGACAATTGGCATGTCAATCTTTAACATTTGGGCTAGTTCATAGGCAACTTTGGTTGTTGATACCCCCTCAATGACCATCCCCATATTCGCTTCAATATCGGCTATTTTTTCTCCACGTCCAAGCGCATCACCAGCACGCCAGTTTCGTGAGTGAATAGAAGTACCTGTGACGATCAAATCACCGACACCTGACAAGCCGATGTAAGTCATCGGATTTGCACCCATGGCAACACCCAGTCTTGTAATTTCTGCAAGACCACGCGTAATAATGGCAGCTTTTGCATTATCACCAAAGCCCAGACCATGTAATGCGCCCGCCCCAACAGCAATGACATTTTTAAGTGCTGCTGCAGTTTCCACACCAATCACGTCATCGTTTGTGTAGAGACGGAAGTAATCATTACTAAATAACGCTTGGACATATTTAGCATCTTCAAGTTGTTTAGAAGCAGCTGTAATCAAGGTTAAATCACGTACAATCGTTTCTTCAGCATGAGATGGTCCAGATACGACAACAATCTCTGAGCGAAGTTCTTGAGGGATTTCTTCCTCTAAGATGGTCGATATCCGCTCGTGTGTACCTTGCTCAAGCCCTTTTGAAGCATGCATGACAACCACTTTATGATCGAGTAGTTGGGCAACTTGTTTAGCCACTAATCGCGTTACACTAGTTGGGACGACAAATAAAATCGCTTCAACATCAGTAAGGGCAAGCGCTAAGTCGTCATAGCCGACAATTTTACTATCTAAGACAACATCTTTGAAATATAGTGTATTGGTATGCTTTGTATTGATTTCAGAAATCTGTTGTGGGTTATTCCCCCAGATACGAACGTCATGACCATTATCATTAAGGACTTGTGATAAAGCTGTTCCCCATGATCCAGGACCGAGAACTAAGATTTTCTTTTGAGACATAATACCTCCAATTGTATTCATCTCATTTTAACATATTCTATTTTAAAATCATACTCTAGACTGAGAATCGCAAGCAAATTTGTGATAAAATAGGGGTATGAATATAATAATAATATTGATGTTAATCGTCGTTCTACTTATTATTTGGTTGATACATGATTATAAAAATGATAAAAAAAATCCAAAGTTAATCAAAACCTATCACAAGGCGGGATTGTCTGATCAGGACATTGTCATTTTTCGTCAAACCATGCAAGATGCCAAAGATCAAATTAAGCAATGGGAGATTGCTGTAAAAGAGGATGCTGCCTTACAAGTCATTGAACAGGTGACAGGTGGGCTTGATAGTGCTAAAAAACTATTTCAGCTAATCGTCAAAAGGCCCAAAATTGCCTTGTCAAATAATGATTTTTTGTATAAGCATTTGCCGACCATGCTTGACTTGATCGAGACGTATCAAAATATTAAGGCTGTTGATAAATTAGATCAAGCCTTATTAGTCGACAGTCAAAAAGTCATTAGAGCATTGTCTGAAAAAATCGCTGGCCTTTATGCGCTAACTATATCTGAGGATATCGAAACAATTAAGAATGAGGTGGAAAATGGCTAATGAGTTATTAGACGAGTTAATGCTTGCTGACCAGGATAAAACATTGACAGACGTTACAGTGCAAGAAGCACAGGTCATATCAGAAACACAAACACCTGAGGCAACGGCCCTATCGACGCTCACTGAAGAAGAATTAGGCAAGGCAAAGGCTTTATCAAAATCTCTTGATGAAAACAATGCCCAATCTGTCATCGAGTATGGTGCACTTGCACAGAAAAAGATCGGTGATTTTTCACAATCAGTCTTAAATAAGGTACAAACTAAGGATTTAGGTGACGTAGGCAGCGCCTTGACTGATTTGATGTATCAGTTACAAGAATCAAATCCAAATGACCTAGCGGCAGAAGATCCTGGCTTTTTCAAGAAAATGTTCGGTAAAGTCAAAAAGTCTATTTTTGAAGTGACGCAAAAATATCAAAAATTAGGCGCTGGTATCGATAAAATTTCGATCAAGTTGAGCCATGAATATAAAGGCTTACTTGATGATAATAAGACGCTTGAGACCTTATATGCTGAAAATTTAGATTTCTTCCATGCCCTTAGTGTTTATATCGCTGGTGCTGAGTTAAAGATTAAAGAACTGGCTGAGATTACGATTCCCCAAGCACAAAAAGACGCTGAGAGCATGGCAGATAATGCCATTGCTGTTCAGAAAATTTCTGATTTGGAAAACTACAAAAATCGCTTAGATAAGCGACAATATGACCTCAAATTAGCACGTCAAATTACAATCCAGCAGGCACCACAAATCCGCATGATTCAAAATACAAATCAAGAATTAGCTGAAAAAATCCAAACATCAATTAATACGGCTATTCCTTTATGGAAAAATCAGGTTGCGATTGCTTTGACGCTTTTGAAGCAAAAGGATGCCCTAACCAGTCAACGGATTGTGTCTAATACGACAAATGATCTATTAACCAAAAATTCTGAGATGCTAAAACAGTCGTCTATCGAGGCGGCAAGAGAGAACGAGCGTGGTGTTGTTGATATTGAAACCTTGAAAACAACACAAGCTAACTTGATAGAAACGATCCAAGAAACGATGACCATCCAGCGTGAAGGTGCTATTAAACGTCG
The DNA here is from genome assembly GCF_002441695.1 of Pseudolactococcus piscium. Lineage (GTDB taxonomy): Bacteria > Bacillota > Bacilli > Lactobacillales > Streptococcaceae > Pseudolactococcus > Pseudolactococcus piscium. Next base: position 57,205 of record NZ_JXJW01000011.1, on the reverse strand, counting down.
ACAAGGTGAAGTTGAGTTAAGTCAACTAGAAGCAGAAATAAAGGCAAAATTGTTAGCCTTGTCAAATAAAGAAAAAAGTGAGTAGCCCATACTTGCTTTTTTAATTGGACTATACCATTTTTGACAAAGGCAAGAGAAAGGTGTAAAATGAGGTATAAAATTAGGAAAGCAAGAGGTGTACTTGATGACAACAACTTATATAAAGGCTGATAAATTCTTCTATCCATACGAAAGTAAGATGGGTGGTTATTTAGAACTAACGGCCGATGGCAAATTTGGGAATCATGTCGAACAGGTAGCACAAGGTAGTACTGTGTTAGATTATAGTGGTAAGTTCATAGCTCCAGGATTAGTGGATACACATGTTCATGGCTATGCGGGTGTTGATGTGATGGATAATCATAAGGATGGGATTGTCCATACCATGAGTGATGCCTTATTATCAACTGGTGTCACCTCTTTTCTACCGACAGCTTTGACGGCAAGCTACGAACAGCTCAGAGACATCTGTCAAACGATTGGAGATCACTATACAGAGGCATCAGGTGCTAAGATTCAAGGCATTTTCTTTGAAGGTCCCTACTTTACTGAAAAATATAAAGGTGCACAAAATGCTGCCTACATGCGTAATCCCAGCTTTGAAGAATTCCAGGGCTGGCAAGAGGCTGCAAAGGGCATGCTCTTAAAAATTGCTGTTGCACCAGAGCGAGATGGTAGTGCTGAGTTTATCGCAAAAGTAGTCGAAACAGGTACAAAAGTTGCGCTCGGTCATTCAGATGCGACTTATGAGCAAGCAGTCCGTGGTGCTGAAGCAGGTGCTAGTATCTGGGTCCATGCCTATAATGGCATGCGTGGGTTGACGCACAGAGAACTCGGCATGGTTGGTGCTGTTTATGAAATCCCGCATACTTATGCTGAGTTAATTTGTGATGGGCACCATGTTGTACCAAAAGCCTGTAATATCTTGATCAAACAAAAAGGGCATGACCATGTCGCCTTGATTACGGATTGCATGCGTGCGGGTGGAGAGCCTGATGGTGATTATATGCTTGGCGAATATCCAGTCATTGTTGAAAATGGGACAGCCAGACTAAAAGACGGTGGTAATCTCGCAGGCTCAATTTTGAAACTAAAAGATGGTATCAAAAATGTTGTTGATTGGGGGATTGCATCACAAGAAGAAGCAGTGATGATGGCGTCGCTTATTCCAGCTAAATCTGTTGGCATTGATGATAAGTGTGGTCGGATTAAGCCAGGATTTGATGCAGACTTTATCGTACTAGACCCTAATTTAGAGCTATCCGCAACTTATTTGAATGGCCAAAAAGTCTATTCAGTTTAATTAGGATACCCTAACATGTAACCAACCAATAGGAAACCAAGTCGCCTACTATTTTTAAAAGGAAGTGTATGAAAAGAAAAATTAGATTTTGTCTGCTGTCTTGTTTATTGCTGTCAAGTATGTCCCAGATACCTGTTCTAGCAGATAGTCAATTAGCGAATAACACTACTGGTACTACAGCTTTAAATGCTAGTAAAACGCCACAGACAGTAATAGCGTCATCACTAAGTCATCAACCTATCAAACCACTATCATCCGATACGATAGACGCTTGGATGCCAGATAAAAATCTGCAGAACGTTATTGCTACCCTACTTGAAAAACCTTTATCCCAAGTCACCAAAGAAGATATGACCAGTGTGACAAGGATTGATTTGGAGAGTCTCCCTGAAGATACACAAGTAAATCTCAAGGGGTTAGAGTTGGCAGTAAATTTGAAATCATTAGATATAGCTAACATAATTGCGACAGATATCCCAGAGATTACGATGGTCAATAATGCAACATTATTTACACGGTCAAATGTTCTGCCATATATTAAGCCAAAAGGAAAATTTAATAATATTCACATTGGTAATTATACGTCTTATCGTCCTAAAGACGAACTTGTCGGGATAGGTCAGGATATGGATAATTGGGATGTTGACATGCTGAGTATCTATTCAATTGGTATGACTGATTATTCTGAATTGGAACTATCTAAAGTTAATGTTAACTATGATTTATCTATCTTAACGAATGATAGCATAGTGCTAAACCCAATCGAGATTCAAGACACAAATGAGTCAGAGATAGCCTATACAGATACACTTTTAAAGGATACATCGGGAAATCCGATTATTTCTGATCTATCAAATGCCAGCATACCTTTATCTATTACTTATATTGACAAGAATGGTGAATGGACCTCTCTTTCAGAGGGAATTGATTATCACATGACACACCAGGGGATAATCTTTACTAGCATACCCAAAGACACAGAAAAGATAAACATACAATCTATGGTACCTGCTTTATTTGCGAGTACTACTAATGCATTCATCACGTATGGCGGTAGCTATCAGATTCCCGTGAATCACCTTACCACTGCTCAAAGTGTCATTGTTAATTATGTTGATGAACAGGGACAAGCTATTCCAAATGTGCCTAGCCAAAGTATCAGTGGTAATGTAGGCAGTTCATTTGACGCGTCAACTGATAAATATAAACTTATGATTGCTGGTTACACGTTAGATGAGACGAAACTGCCAATCAATATGACTGGTAAACTAACGGATCAAATACAAACTGTAACGTATGTCTATACAAAAATTAAAGTTGAGCCAGTAGTTCCAATACCAAACGATACACCCAATACACTCAATACTGAAACAACTAAAGCATCTGCTTTATTACCTAAAACGGGTGATGAAAATGATAATTACCTAGGGCTAGGCCTTTTCCTTGTCATATGTACGTCTATAATATCGACTTTGTATGTCAGAAGCTCAAAGCAATAGAATAGCATGTGAAAAATTGAATAGTTTAATCGTGTTGATTAGATGCAACATTGGAAGGAAGCGCGTAAAAGCGCTTTTTCTATGGGCTTCTATTTAATAGTAGAAAACGTTTTCTTTACTTTTTGTCTGACAAAATATATTTAAACGTGGTATAATGATTAAGATAAAAAACATTGGAGGATTGATACTTAAATGAAACGTATTGCCGTTTTAACTAGTGGCGGAGACGCTCCTGGTATGAATGCTGCTGTTCGTGCTGTTGTACGAAAAGCCATTTATGAAGGTATGGAAGTCTTTGGGATTAATTATGGCTATGCAGGAATGGTTGCCGGAGATATTTTCCCATTGACAGGTAGAGATGTTGGTGATAAAATTTCACGTGGTGGCACGTTCTTGTACTCTGCAAGATTTCCAGAATTTGCAGAAGTAGAAGGCCAGCTTGCAGGCATTGAACAGCTGAAAAAACATGGGATTGAAGGTGTTGTTGTCGTTGGTGGTGATGGGTCATATCACGGCGCGATGCGTCTGACTGAGCATGGCTTCCCAGCAGTTGGTGTACCAGGTACGATTGATAATGATATCGTGGGTACTGATTACACGATTGGTTTTGATACAGCAGTTACCACTGCACTTGATGCGATTGATAAAATTCGTGATACATCATCTTCACATAAAAGAACATTTATTGTTGAAGTAATGGGTCGTCACGCTGGTGATATCGCACTTTGGGCTGGTATCGGCGCAGGTGCTGATGAGATTCTTATCCCTGAACATGACTTTGATATCAACGAATTAGTTGCATCGATTAAACATGGTTATAAAAACGGGAAGAACCATAACATCATCGTCCTTGCTGAGGGTGTCATGTCTGGCTCAGAATTAGCTGAAAAACTTAAAGCTGCTGGAGACGATAGTGATCTTCGTGTGAGTACGCTTGGTCACATCCAACGTGGTGGTACACCTACTGCGCGAGATCGTGTTCTCGCATCATGGATGGGCGCACGTGCCGTTGAACTGCTTAAAGCAGGTCGTGGCGGTTTAGCAGTCGGTATTCATAATGAAAAATTAGTTGAGAGTCCAATTTTAGGATCTGCAGAAGAAGGGGCGCTTTTCAGCCTTGATAATGGTAAAATCATTGTCAATAACCCGCATGTAGCCAATCTTGATTTGTTCAAACTCAATAAAGAAATTTCATCTTAATCGGTTTACAGTTTCACTAAACATCAGTTAAAAACTGCATATGCAGTCTAAGGATACCTCATATGAGATGTCCTATATATTGGCGAAAGCCATCTAATTTAGAAGGAGTTCTACTAAAATGAACAAACGTGTAAAAATTGTTGCAACACTTGGACCAGCTGTTGAAATCCGTGGTGGCAAAAAATTTGGTGACGATGGTTACTGGGGTGAAAAACTCGATGTAGAAGCTTCAGCGCAAAAAATTGCGCAATTAATCAAAGAAGGCGCAAATGTTTTCCGTTTCAACTTCTCACATGGTGACCATGAAGAGCAAGGCGATCGTATGAACGTTGTCCGTCGTGCAGAAGAAATTGCTAACCAAAAAGTTGGTTTCTTACTTGACACTAAAGGACCAGAAATCCGTACTGAATTATTCGAAGGCGAAGCTAAAGAATTCGAATACAATACAGGTGACTTACTCCGTGTTGCAACACAACAAGGCCTAAAATCTACTAAAGATGTTATCGCTTTGAACGTTGCTGGTGGTCTTGACATTTTTGATAACGTTGAAATTGGTCAAACAATCCTTATCGATGATGGTAAACTTGGGTTAACTGTTGCTGGTAAAGATGCTGCAACGCGTCAATTCGAAGTTGAAGTGCAAAATGATGGCGTTATTGCTAAACAAAAAGGTGTTAACATCCCTAACACTAAAATTCCTTTCCCAGCACTTGCTGACCGTGATAACGCAGACATCCGTTTTGGTTTGGAACAAGGTTTGAACTTCATCGCGATCTCATTTGTTCGTTCTGCTAAAGATGTTAACGAAGTTCGTGCTATCTTAGAAGAAACTGGTAACACACACGTTCAACTTTTCCCTAAAATTGAAAACCAACAAGGTATTGATAATATCGACGAAATCATTGCTGCCTCTGAAGGTATCATGATTGCCCGTGGTGATATGGGTATCGAAGTACCATTTGAAATGGTACCAGTTTACCAAAAACAAATCATTCAAAAAGTAAATGCTGCTGGTAAAGCTGTTATCACAGCAACTAACATGCTTGAAACAATGACTGACAAACCTCGTGCAACACGTTCAGAAATCTCTGACGTATTTAACGCTGTTATCGATGGTACAGATGCAACAATGCTTTCTGGCGAATCAGCAAATGGTAAATACCCAGTTGAATCAGTACGTACAATGGCAACTGTTGACAAAAATGCACAAGCACTTTTGAAAGAATATGGCCGTTTGTCAACTGATAAATTTGACCGTTCTAACGTGACTGAAGTTATGGCATCTGCTGTTAAAGATGCAACTAACTCTATGGAAATCAAACTAATCGTTGCCTTGACTGAGTCAGGTTCAACTGCCCGTTTGATCTCTAAATACCGTCCTGATGCTGATATCTTAGCAATTACTTGGGATGAAAAAGTTCAAAAATCACTTATGATTAACTGGGGCGTTATCCCAATCTTGAACGAAAAACCTGCATCAACTGATGACATGTTTGAAGTTGCTGAAAAAGCTGCTATCGAATCAGGTCTTGTTGAATCTGGCGACAATATCATCATCGTTGCTGGTGTACCAGTAGGTTCAGGCCGTACAAATACAATGCGTATCCGTACAGTTAAATAATTAAATTTAAAAAACGTCTGGCTGAGTCAGGCGTTTTTTTTATGGGCTAGAAAGTTATATCATAGGGAAACTGATTTATTGATGCAAAAAAAACGTATAAGTGTTTTATTTGGCATACGATTTTCATCTGGACCTTTGCGTGTCAGCTATCCTTTATTGCTTATATTGAACCAGGTCTTTAGCTGTTTTAACCGGTATAAATTCAACAATCTCATATTCAGCAACTTGATGAATAAAAAAAGGATCTTCTGAAATAATTTGTTTTACGTCATCTTGACTGGCAGCATGACATATGATAATCCCACCATTTCTAGGTTCCTTAGGACCAGAGAGTAGAAATATCTCTTTTTGATAATAGTAATCTAAAAATGCGCGATGTTGACTTAAGAAAGTTTCTATCTCATCAAGTGGTTTGATGTAGGTTAGGTTTAGAATAAACATGGAGTCTCCTTTGAAAAAGTAAGTATGTAGATAGGATAACATATTCGACCTCATATGTGCCAAAAGAAGGTGCCGTCTGTCGATCAACATCATACAGGCTGATAGGTTGCTGATTACTGATAAAAAGCAATCAGTTTTTTGAGGACATCTTTGGTATGTTTTCCAGACCGAAGGTCATGCCCGATTTGTTTTGCTTTTATTTTATCATAGGGAAAGGTAAGGGGGAGTTCTGACAACTCAGTGATGCAGGCACCCAGCTGATTATATGATATGAAACTGGAAAAAGGAGAAAATGTTGGCAAGATAACTGGCAACTCTGCAGCCAAATAAAGGCTGAGTTTGTGCGGGCTGTTGACGATTTGATAGCTCTGATAGCGTGTATCATGATCACTGTCGCTATCCCATACAAGGCCAATACCATCTGGTAATAGGCCAGGGGCTAAATCTTGTGGTAAGAGGTCATGAATGGTGATATGAGGTGGCAAGTTATCATGCTGCCACTTTCGCGGTCGTTTACCGAAAACAGATATTGGTTGGCAGCAGCTTTTAAGCCAGCTTGCCTTTGTCAACGTACCCGCATAAAGCAATTGAGGGGTGAACAGGCGCTCTGGTATCATAGCTGTCGTTAAGTAATCAAAAAGGCCTAGGATAAAAGTAGGGACTGGGCTAGCTAATGCATCTGCCATTTCTTTTGTATGAACGACTAGGCCGTCTGACTGGTGAAGTAGTGCATATTCACGATCGGAAGTTGGGCGGTTGGCAATCCTGAGGGGTTCAAAATCATGAATGAGCAAGATGAACGTCGCGCCAGCCTGCTGCACAGCTTTTTGAAAATTTTCTTCGAATGCTAAGGGTAAATAACTTGGATACTGATGCACAATGAGGTCATCCGAGCTTAAATTAAGTGCCAAATTACTTGTATCAGGTGATTGACTTGCCCGGTCTATCAACAGCTCTTGCCAGCCGACTTGTTTTGCTATGCTTGCAATATCATCTTTTGGTTTGGTTGCCCCGATAGGCATCCATGGTTCAATTGTATGTGTCATATAATTCATACCTATAGTTTATCATGTTCTGCTAATTTAAGGAATTCGTGACTGGGTAATAGCAAAAAATAGCCTTTTACGGTATAATTGACAGAGGTAGTTTAAAAAAGATGAGGTGAGTGATGATTGCAGGAATTTGGGCAGAGGACGCACAAGGTTTGATTGGTGTAAATGGGACGTTGCCGTGGTCTCTACCCGCAGAGCTGCGTCACTTTAAAGCAACAACGATGGGTCAGGCTATCTTAATGGGGCGCAAGACCTTTGATGGGATGACCCAACGGACATTGCCAGGTCGGACAACGATCGTAATGACCCGTGATAAAAGCTATACGGTGGCTGATAAATCAGTCCTCATATTTCATGACCCTCAAGCAGTATTAGCCTGGTACGCGCAACAAAGTCCAGACTCAGCAAAAGATTTATATATTATTGGTGGTGCAGAGATGTTTGAGGTATTTAGCCAGTCGTTAGAGCGCTTATACAGGACGATAGTTTCAGGCGTTTTTGAAGGAGATACTTACTTTCCTGACGTGATTCAGTTTGACCATTTTTCTGAACTGTCATCTACTACCCATCCGAAAGATCAAGAAAATAAATACGGTTTTACAGTTAAAACCTACGAGAAGAATAAATAATGGAAAAATCAATATTTGGCGTTTTTACGGCTGTCTTAGCCTGGATTTGTGTTGTCTGTGCAGTACAATGTTTCCGCAAGAAAAAGTTTGGTCTTGCGATTTTATTTTTATTGTGTGCGTTCACGAATCTGGTGAATTCAATTCACGCAGTCTATCAAACACTCTTTTAAGGGTAAGCATTTAGAAAAGGAACTAACAAAATCAAATGATAAATAAAGATCAGATATTTTGTTCATTTTGTGGTAAATCACAAGACGAAGTTAAGAAAATTATTGCCGGCAGCGATGTCTTTATCTGTAATGAATGTGTTGAATTATCGATGGATATTCTGCGTGAAGAATTTAAAGATGATCTATCTTCAGAAATGTTAGATAGTAAAACGCCAAAAGAATTACTTGCGATTTTAAATGACTATGTCATTGGACAAGATACCGCTAAACGTGCCTTATCTGTTGCTGTTTATAATCACTATAAACGGATTAATTTTGTAGCCAGTAAGGCAGACGATGACATTGAACTCCAAAAATCAAATATTTTGATGATTGGGCCAACAGGATCAGGAAAAACCTTCCTAGCCCAAACCTTGGCACGGTCTCTAAATGTCCCATTTGCGATCGCAGATGCAACGAGTCTGACTGAAGCCGGTTATGTTGGGGAAGATGTTGAAAATATCCTACTCAAATTACTACAGGCAGCAGACTATAATGTTGACCGGGCCCAACGTGGGATTATCTATGTGGATGAAATCGATAAAATCGCAAAAAAATCGGAAAATGTATCGATTACCCGTGATGTGTCTGGTGAAGGTGTCCAACAAGCCTTGCTAAAAATCATCGAAGGTACGGTAGCGAGTGTCCCACCACAAGGTGGTCGTAAACACCCGAATCAAGAAATGATTCAGCTAGATACTAAAAATATCTTGTTTATCGTTGGTGGCGCCTTTGATGGGATCGAAGAGATCGTCAAGCAACGCTTAGGTGAAAAAGTGATCGGCTTTGGCTTTAATAATAAAGCCTTATCAGAGGATGCATCTTATATGCAAGAGATTGTTGCTGAAGATATCCAAAAATTTGGCTTAATTCCTGAGTTTATCGGAAGATTACCGATTGTTGCAGCTCTTGAATCTTTAACAGAAGATGATTTGATTCATATTTTAACACAGCCTAAAAATGCCCTGGTTAAGCAATACCAACGCCTATTAAGCTTTGATGATGTTGAGCTAGCCTTCGAAGAAGGTGCACTCAAAGCCATTGCACAAAAAGCTATTACACGTAAGACAGGTGCGCGTGGACTTCGCTCGATTATAGAAGAAGTGATGATGGACGTTATGTTTGAAATCCCTAGTATGACTGGGATTCAAAAAGTCGTAATCACTGAAGCAGCTGTTTTAGGAACAAATGAACCGTTACTAATCGGTGCTTAATGATAAGAAAAGAACGCATAACTGCGCTCTTTCCTTTTATAGAAATGAGACTCATGAAATTTAATATCCATAATGTCAGTTTGACAATTTCAGCTGCATCAAGCAAGCAGTATCCTGATACAGAATGGCCAGAGATTGCTCTTGCTGGTCGTTCAAATGTCGGTAAATCAAGCTTTATCAATACCTTACTTAACCGCAAAAATTTTGCACGTACATCAGGTAGACCTGGTAAAACCCAGTTGCTTAACTTTTTCAATATTGATGATACCTTACACTTTGTCGATGTACCAGGCTATGGTTATGCACGTGTTTCTAAAAAGGAACGTGAGAAATGGGGAGGTCTGATTGAAGAATACTTGACGACTCGTCCGAATCTTCGTGCGGTTGTGAGCTTAGTTGATATGCGTCATGAGCCATCTACTGAGGACATTCAAATGTATGAATTCCTTAAGTATTATGAAATTCCAGTTATTTTAGTTGCGACTAAGGCTGATAAGATTAAACGTGGCAAGTGGAACAAACATGAAAGTATCATTAAAAAGGCTTTACAGTTTGATAGTACAGATGACTTCATCATTTTTTCAAGTTTTGATAAAACAGGTTTGGATGAGGCGTGGCGTGTCATCGAGGAATTTATAGACTAATTGACACGACAAGTTGTCAATTAAGATGGAAATAGTCTGAAAATTCTGCTATAATTTAGCTAATGCCAGTTGATAGCTGGTTTAATCAAAATTAGATACTACTTAATTTAATCGGATAAAGGAGTTTAAGATTTATGACAGTCAACATCGCATTACTTGGATTTGGGACAGTAGCCAGTGGTATTCCATTTTTATTAAAAGAAAATGGTCAAAAAATCAGCTCAGCTGCCTGTACGGATATCAGTATTTCAAAAGTTTTAGTTAGAGATGAAGCTGAAAAACAAGCCTTATTGGCACAGGGCCATGACTACAACTTTGTGACGGATATCACCGCTATCTTGACGGATCCATCTGTTCATATTGTCGTTGAACTCATGGGACGTATTGAGCCAGCTAAAACCTTTATCTCTCAAGCGCTTGAGGCTAAAAAACATGTTGTGACAGCAAATAAAGATTTGCTTGCCATGCATGGCTCAGAGTTATTAGACATAGCCGCAGCTAATCAAGTGGCACTCTACTACGAAGCAGCAGTAGCAGGTGGTATTCCTATCTTGAGAACACTAGCAAGTGCTTATACGTCTGATAAAATTACAAAAGTGCTTGGTGTTGTCAATGGCACAAGTAATTTCATGATGACGAAGATGGTAGATGAAGGTTGGACTTATGATCAGGCATTAGCAGAAGCAAGCCGTCTAGGCTATGCTGAATCGGATCCGACCAACGATGTTGACGGGATTGATGCTGCTTATAAGATGGTGATTCTGAGTCAATTTGCTTTTGGTATGACCATTAAGTTTGATGATGTCCGCCATGAAGGGATTCGCAATATCACACCAGCTGATGTTAAGTTAGCACAGAAATTGGGCTTTGTGATTAAATTAGTTGGTGAAATCGTTGAGCGTGAGTCTGGTATCTATGCAGAAGTCGTGCCAACCTTCCTGCCTAAAACGCACCAATTAGCAACAGTTAATGGTGTCATGAACGCTGTCTTTGTTGAATCTATCGGTATTGGTGAGGCTATGTTCTATGGACCTGGTGCTGGTCAAAAGCCAACAGCTGCCTCTGTCGTTGCTGATATTATTCAACTTGCTATGAGTGTTGCAGAAGGCTATTCAGCGCCACCATTTAATACTTTTTCGCGTGAAACAATCTATGCTAAAAAAGAAGACTTGTTAGATAAGTATTATTTTGCCATTGAAACTGAGGATAAATCTGGTCAACTTTTACGACTTGCAGAACTTTTCCATGCAGAAAATGTCTCATTTGAACAAGTTTTCCAAGATAAAATTAGTGATCATGTTGCAACGATTGCCATCATTTCACATCAAATGGACTTGAATCAATTTGATAATTTGGTAGCTAAAATCTCATCACTTGATGGATTTACACTACGTAATACGATTAAAGTAATCTAAAGGGTAAGATATATGACTTTGATAATTTCAGTGCCAGCGACATCAGCCAATCTTGGGCCAGGGTTTGATTCGGTTGGTCTTGCAGTATCGCTTTACCTAAATATAGAGGTGCTTGAGCCATCAAGTAACTGGGAGATAGAGCATCGTCTAGGGAAGAAATTGCCTAGCGATGAGCGAAATCTCTTAATCAAGACGGCCTTGAAAGTTTGTCCAGATCTACTCCCTCATCGGCTAAAGATGACCAGCAATATTCCCTTAGCAAGAGGACTTGGGTCATCAAGTTCAGTCATTGTGGCTGGGATAGAGTTGGCCAACCAACTTGGACATCTGGATTTAACAGCTGACACGAAGTTAGCCATCGCGACAAAAATAGAAGGTCATCCAGATAATGTGGCGCCGGCTATTTTTGGTGGTCTTGTTATTGCCCAAAGCTTTGCTGGTAAGACGAGCTATGTGGCGGCTAAAATGCCTCCCACCGGCTTACTTGCCTTCATCCCTAAATATGAGCTAAAAACAAGAGATTCTCGCCGTGTCTTACCAAGTGAGTTTGCTTATAAGGAAGCAGTAGCAGCAAGTGCTATATCAAATGTTGCCATCGCCGCGCTCTTAACAGGAGATTTAAAGTTGGCTGGTCAACTGATGGCAGCAGATAGGTTTCATGAACCTTATCGTAGTCCACTAGTCCCGGAGTTTAAAAAAATCCGTCAACTGGCCGAAGAGCTCGGTGCTTATACAACCTATCTATCAGGGGCAGGACCTACTGTCATGGTTTTAGCAACACCAGACGTGATTAAAAAAATAAAAGCAAGTCTCTTATCAGAAAAATTAGCTGGTCGACTAGTTGTGTTAAAAGTCGATACAAGAGGTATACAAGTTAAAAACTAAGGGAACGATTTGTTCACCTTAGTTTTTTAAACTTTAAGTAAAGGAAAAATATGAAAAAAGGATTATTATTAGCAGTGGGATCCTATGTTTCTTGGGGATTTCTATCTTTATTTTGGAAATTATTAGGAGATGTTGATTCTTATGATGTTTTTTCTTATAGGATTCTATCGACCATGCTGACGATGGTGGTCTATTTTTTTGTCTTTGGTAAAGTTGGTAAATTAAAGACAGAAGTGATGCAACTTGTTGTCAATAAAAAAGAACTTGTTAGTATGGTAGCAGCAAGTTTTCTCATCTCAATCAACTGGATTGTTTATATCTATGCTATCGCGCACCATCAAGCTACCGCAGCTAGTCTTGGGTATTATATTAATCCTTTGTTTTCTGTACTACTAGCTGTTGTATTATTAAAAGAAACGCTTGATAACTATACAAAAATCTCCTTATTCTTAGCAGTGAGTGGCGTGGTCATCCTTGCAGTGCAAGGAGGCCACCTGCCAATTATATCCATCATCTTACCTTTATCCTTTGGGACATATGGTTTTATCAAGAAAAATGTTATGCTATCAAGTGATGTTGCCATGCTCGTCGAAACGCTTGTGATCACGCCTTTTATTCTGATCTACCTCTTCTTTTTTGCCAAACATAACTTGCTAGACTATAGTACAAGTCAACTAGGCCTGCTATTAATATCAGGGATCATTACGGCAATTCCTTTATTGCTGTTTTCAGAAGCCTTGAAAAGGGCACCACTGAATGTCGTTGGTTTTGTGCAGTATCTCAATCCGACGATTCAGTTAGCGATTGCTATCTTTCTCTTTCATGAACCCTTTAAATTCGAAAATTTATATGGATTCCTTGCCATCTGGTTGGCCATCATCGTCTTTATCATCGGTCAGATTATAGTGATCAAAAAAACCAGAAATATGATAAAATAGAAGTGATTACAGATGATACAATCAGCTTAAAAAGGTGTGTAATATCCAGCTTTTTATGTTATTGATTAAAAAATATTGTGAAATGAGTTCAAATGTTAACTAAACTAGAGATAAATGAAAAATTACCTGATATTGAGATAAAATATGATGAGAAACTTGCCAACTATACCTATACAAAAGTGGGTGGGTCTGCTGATTTTCTAGCCTTTCCAACTGACAAAACACAGTTACAAGCAATCGTAAGGCTTGCAAATGCGACACTGACTCCTTTTATCGTGCTTGGTAATGCCAGTAATCTCATCGTTCGAGATGGTGGGATACGTGGGCTTGTCATCTTACTTGAGAAAATGGATGCTGTCCGAGCAAATGGCTATGTCATCGAAGCACAAGCTGGTGCTAACTTAATCAAGACAACCCAATTAGCCTTAGCTAATTCTTTGACTGGCTTTGAATTTGCCTGTGGGATTCCAGGATCTATCGGCGGTGCAGTCTTTATGAATGCTGGTGCTTACGGTGGTGAAGTGGCTAATATCTTGTCTAGTGTCCAGGTCATGGATCATACAGGAGAATTTTCGGTCATCAGTGCAGAAGACTTGCAGTTTGGTTATCGTAAATCTCTTTTACAGAGCGAGCATTACATCGCGATCTCTGCCAAGTTCTCCCTATCAGCTGGCGATCATCAGCTGATAAAAGCTGAGATGGATCGCTTGACCCATCTACGTGAGTTAAAACAGCCATTGGACTACCCAAGTTGTGGATCAGTCTTTAAGCGACCTGTCGGCTATTTTGCTGGCCAATTAATCCAGGATGCCAACTTGCAGGGACATCAAATCGGTGGCGTACAAGTGTCTAAAAAACATGCTGGCTTTATGATTAATTTAGGATATGGCACAGCAAAAGATTACGAAGCCTTGATTGCTGATGTGATTAAGCAAGTTGAACAAGCCTCTGGTGTGAGATTAGAGCCAGAAGTTAGAATATTAGGAGAAGAGACGCGTGACGCATAAACCGATCATTAAATTTGAAAATGTGTCAAAGTCCTTTGATGATAATGGGGAGTTAATCCTAAAAGATATCAACTTTGAACTTGAAAGCGGCAAGTTTTATACCCTACTCGGTGCTTCAGGGTCTGGGAAATCAACGATTCTAAATATCATCGCTGGGTTGACTGATGCGACTAGTGGGGATATCTACCTTGATGGTGAGCGAATAAATGATGTGCCGATTAATAAACGCGATGTCCATACAGTCTTTCAAAACTATGCACTTTTACCACATAAAAACGTCTTTGATAATATCGCCTTTCCACTCAAAATACGCAAGATCGATAAGCATGAAATCGAAAAGCGTGTCATGGAAGCACTAAAACTAGTTCGGCTAACAGGATTTGAACATCGACGGATTCAAAAATTATCCGGTGGTCAAAAACAGCGGGTGGCCATTGCAAGAGCCATCATCAACCAACCTAAGGTTGTCCTACTAGACGAACCTTTAAGTGCCCTTGACTTAAAACTGCGAACTGAAATGCAATATGAACTGCGTGCCCTACAGCAAAAACTAGGGATTACTTTTATATTTGTTACGCATGATCAAGAAGAGGCCCTTGCGATGAGTGACTGGATTTTCATTATTAATGAAGGTGAAATCATCCAATCTGGTACACCAGTCGATATCTATGATGAACCGATTAACCGCTTTGTCGCGACCTTTATCGGGGAGTCAAATATCGTTAAAGGCATCATGCTGAGTGACTATCTTGTCGAGTTTAATGGCAAAAAGTTTGAAGCCGTCGATGGTGGTATGCGACAAAATGAAGCCGTTGATGTTGTCATACGTCCTGAAGATTTGCGCCTAACGTTACCAGATGAAGGTAAGCTACTTGTTCGCGTTAAAACCCAGCTATTTCGTGGGGTGCATTATGAAATCATCGCTACGGACGACTTAGGGCAAGAGTGGATGATCCACTCGACACGTCAAGCCATTGTTGGCGAAGTCATTGGACTTGACTTTGATCCAGAAGATATTCATATCATGCGTCTGAATGAGACGGAAGAAGATTTTGATGCGCGGATTGAAGAATATGTAGAAGAAGAAACGATTGAGGCTGGCCTCATCAATGCAATAGAAGAGGAGATGGTAGTCGATGGTACAAAAGACTAGTAACAACCCATATCAAACATGACTAAGAAAGTTTATTTATCCGCTTTACCTTACTGTCTCTGGCTCTTTTTATTTGTTTTAGCGCCAATCGCTTTGTTGGTTTATAAATCATTTTTTGATATTCATAATCAACTGACGCTAGCAAATTATGCAACCTATTTTACTAGCTGGACGTATTTGAAGATGTCACTTAATTCAGTGATTTATGCGACGATCATCTCATTTGTGACACTGGTCGTTAGTTATCCAGCAGCTTACTTTTTAACAAAACTCAAACATAAGCAACTCTGGTTGATGCTGATTATCTTGCCGACTTGGATTAATCTCTTACTAAAAGCCTATGCCTTCATCGGTATTTTTGGTAAATCAGGTGCGGTTAATCAATTTTTATCCTTCTTTGGTATCGGTAGCCAACAATTACTATTTACAGATTTTGCCTTCATCTTTGTTGCCTCATATATTGAGATACCTTTTATGATTTTACCCATTTTTAATGCCATAGATGATATCGATCAGAATCTGGTTAAAGCAGGCTATGATTTGGGCGCAACACGGTTTCAAAATTTCACCCAGATTATTTTTCCACTGTCTATGAATGGGGTTAGATCGGGTGTACAGGCTGTCTTTATTCCTAGTCTAAGCTTATTCATGTTGACGCGACTCATCGGGGGTAATCGTGTGATTACGCTTGGTACTGCCATAGAAGAACATTTCCTAGTCACACAAAATTGGGGAATGGGTGCAACAATCGGCATGGTGTTGATTGTGACGATGTTTATCGTCATGTTCTTGACTCGCAAGAGGGGGGATAAATCATGAAACGACAGTTTAAATTTGAAAAGGTCTATCTGATTTTTGTCTTTGCCTTACTCTATCTGCCAATCTTTTATTTGATTTTCTATGCCTTTAACAAGAATGGTAACATGAACGCCTTTACTGGCTTCACCTTAACCTATTTTAAGGCCTTATTTGCTGACAGTCGGTTGATTTTGATCGTCGTGCAAACCTTCTTCCTTGCCTTTTTGTCAGCCTTATTAGCGACAATTATCGGGACTTTTGGCACGATTTATATCCACCAGACCAAGGCAAGACGTCAAAATACCTTATTAGCTTTAAATAGCGTGTTATTAGTTTCACCAGATGTTATGATCGGGGCTAGTTTCCTGATCTTGATGACATCAGTGGGCTTTAAACTGGGGTTTGCATCGGTCTTGCTAGCGCATATTGCTTTTTCTATTCCTATCGTTGTGTTGATGGTTTTACCTAGACTTCAAGAAATGGATCAGGACATGGTAAATGCGGCTTATGACTTAGGGGCTAGCCAGCGCCAAACGCTGAGCGAAGTGATTTTACCCTTTTTGACACCAGGTGTCATCGCTGGTTTTTTTATGGCTTTTACCTACTCCTTGGATGATTTTGCGGTTACTTTTTTCGTAACAGGTAATGGCTTTTCTACTTTATCAGTCGAAATCTACTCAAGAGCACGTCATGGCATCTCGTTAGAGATCAATGCACTATCAGCTCTCGTGTTTATGCTTTCAATTTTGCTTGTAATCGGGTATTATATGATTATGAGGAGTTCAGATGAAAAATAATTTTACTAGAAAAATAATCCTGATTACGGTTATGATCCTCGCTTTCGGTGGCCTACTTGCTTTTTTTAGTCAATCAGGTAAAGGTCTAGGTAAAGATCCGATTCCAAAACTGACTTGGCAAGCCAATACCCATGTCTATGACAAGGCTAAGATGCTAAGTGAGTCGACTAAAAGCAGCTTAAACCAGTCCCTAGGTGAGTTAGATGATCGTAAAACGACACAATTTATTGTGTTGACGGTCGACTCTCTGGGCGGCCAATCGATCGAAACCTATGCTAACACTGTATTTAGTAAAACAGGCATTGGTGACAAGGCAAGTGATAATGGCCTACTGATGCTGATTGCTAAAGATGAAAAAAAGGTCTGGGTTGAAGTTGGACAAGGCCTTGAAGGTGACCTCAACGATGGTAAAGTAGGTCGTATCCTAGATGATAATTTTGTTCCCTATCGTAGTAAAGGGGATTATGATACGGCTGTCTTGAAAACGACTGCCGCCCTTACGGGTGTCTTGACAGGCACCACACCGGCGGTAGATACACCAGCTCATAATGAAACCAATGATGCACCAGAACGCCAAAAACGCGCCAGCAGCAACCCAATCGGTGGCCTGATCTTATTTGGTCTCATTATCGCTGTGGTCCTGGGCCTCATCGTCACTGGCCATGGGGATATCTTACTCTGGATCTTGATGTTGTTCTTCAATAATCGTGGCGGCGGTTCAGGTGGTGGTTACGGCGGCGGCTCAGGCGGCTTCGGTGGTGGCTCATCAGGTGGCGGCGGTTTTGGCGGCGGGTCATCATCAGGTGGTGGTGCCGGTCGATAGTCATCTTGCATTGCTTTAAAGCAAGTAGTTTTAAAGCGACTTTATAAATAGAAAAGAGAAAATAATGGAATTTATCAAGAAGAATAGTATTGTTGTCGGTATCATCGGTGTATTGGTTGTGATCATCATTGCCTTTTTCTCAATCGGCAACGGGATTGTTAAAGAACAAAACAGTGTTGATTCAGCATTTGCGGATATCGATACACAACTCCAACGTCGTAATGATTTAATACCAAACTTAGTATCAACTGTCAAAGGCTATGCGGCACATGAAGAAAAGATTTTCACAGCAATTTCAACTGCCCAAAGTGCTATGACAAAAGCAGAAACAGTCACTGACAAAGCAGCTGCTAATGATCAAGTATCTTCAGCGCTTAATGGCTTATTACGTCTCCAAGTTAGCTATCCTGATATCAAAGCAGACAAACAATTTACACAGTTAGCTGATGAATTGGCTGGTACAGAAAACCGGATTGCTGTTGCACGGACACGTTATAATGATGTCGTTAAAACTTATAATAATAAAGTAACCTTATTCCCAACATCTATCGTCGCAGGCATGCGTGGTGCCACTAAAAAAGAGTTCTTCAAAGCCAGTGAGTCTGCTAAAAATACACCTTCTGTTGACTTCGGTAATGACAAGAAATAAATGAAGAGATTAGTCTACTTTATCAGTGGTATCATCGCCATCATTGCCCTGTTAGGCGGCTTGTCCGTGAAACTTTCAGCAGATAAAGGTAGCTCGGGTATCAATAATCAATTGACCATCTATAACTGGGGAGATTACATAGACGACGCACTATTGCGTCAGTTTGAAAAAGAGACAGGCTACAAGGTCAACTATGTGACATTTGACTCAAACGAAGCCATGTATACCAAAGTCAAACAGGGTGGGACAACCTATGATATCGCCATTCCCAGCGAGTATATGATCGATAAGATGAAATCCGAGAAACTTCTATATCCACTGGACTACAGTAAAATAAAAGGGCTGAAAAATATTGACCCTAAATTCTTAGATCAGCCATTTGACCGGGACAACAAGTATTCGGTCCCATATTTCTGGGGAACACTAGGGATTGTTTATAACGATAAGCTGGTCAAAACGCCACCAGCGCATTGGAAAGACCTGTGGTCATCAGACTACAAGGATAATCTGATGCTAATCGACGGGGCGCGTGAAATAATTGGCATGGGCCTAAATGAACAGGGCAGTAGTCTAAATAGTAAGGATATGGGTCAGCTGAATCAGGCTTATGATCGCCTCAAGGACTTGACACCAAACATTAAGGCAGTCGTTGCTGATGAAATCAAGCAGTACATGATTAATAATGAGGCAGCAGCTGCGGTTACTTTTTCTGGAGAAGCCTCTGAGATGGTCAGCCAAAACAAGGACTTGCACTATGTGGTGCCCAGTGAAGGCTCAAATCTGTGGTTTGATAATATCGTCATTCCAAAAACAGCTAAAAACTTCACGGCTGCCTATGCTTTTATCAATTTTATGCTAAATCCTAAGCATGCCGCTCAAAATGCTGAGTATGTCGGCTATGCAACACCAAATGCAGCAGCTAAAAAATTACTACCAAAAGAGATTCTGGATGATAAGGCATTTTATCCGAGTGATCAAGCGATGAAAAATTTGGAAGTCTATAAAAATTTAGGACCAGAATACTTAGGTATTTATAATGACTTATTTTTATCGATTAAGATGTATCGGAAATAACGTTTTTTATTCTGTTATCTGGAACAAGGCAAAATTTAATTTTAAAAAGGCTCTTTGTCAAATCGTTTAGGAAATAGCTAAAGGCTCTTTGTCAAATCGTTTAGGAAATAGCTAAAGGCTATAAGCAAGTACTTCGGTGCTTGCTTTTTCTATTGTCCAAATAAGGTCAATTATTACAGTTAGTCTCATAGGCAAAATAGTTCAGTTTCGAAAATATTTTGAATGACAATTTTATCAAATGTTTATTTTTCATAAAATGTAATCAAATCATTGACAAGCTGTAATTCCTTAGGTATACTTAAGGAAAACACTAAAGTGAAAAAGATAGTTTATTTCACTTTATGACCTGTAATTAAATCATACCTATAGTTGACGAAGATACGCATATAGTAATGACAAAAACATCACAAATTGATAGATTAGGATCCCTAAAATTAAATCAGTTCTAATTAAACAAAAACTATGAGTAGGCACTTTTTAGCATTAACTAAAGATTAAGTCACAAGGTATGTGTCAAGTTCAAGTTTTGTTTTTTTAGTAGCAACTAATCTACAGTAAAAGAAATATAAGGACAACTAATGCGTGATATGCTAAAGACAATCGTTAGAATTTATAAGTTAAACATACCCGATATATTTTATTGGTCACCTAGACTTACCCTACCAAGAATTATATCTTGTCACTTGAGATGGTTAGCCATCTTAATGCCATTTAAAGGAATCAAGAAATGGTTATTTAAATGTAGCCTTTTCTTTGAAAAAAAATGTTATCACAACGTGAAGTTACAGTTAAGGAAAGTATTATCCACCGAACTTTTTGATATTTCAGCCAACTATCAAAAGCGCTATGTTAAGAATCAAACAGTTTGGTATTCATGGTGGCAAGGAATGGATGAAGCACCAGGTGTAGTTAAAAAATGTATCAAACAAATGAAGCAACAGTTTCCTAAAGAGACAAAGTTTATTAATGTTGATCAATCTAATTTTAAAGACTATGTGTTACTTAGACCGGAAATTATCGCTTTGTTTGAATCCGGTAAGATGAGTCATGCTCACTTTTCTGATCAAATAAGAATTAATCTTTTAGCGACGTATGGTGGTATATGGGTCGATGCTACTTTATGGATAAATCAGCCGCTTACCCATGAGATATTTGACTATCCATTTCTATCATATCGGGCAACTAAAAGTCTACCTATTGCTAGTGATCATGGTTTATTACAAGGTGATTGGCAGTTATATTTTTTAGGTGGTACCAATATCTATTTTTATGAAGCTTTGAAATTACTGAATGATGCCTACTGGCAACGTTATACTAAGGTAATTCATTATTTGCAACTAGATAAATTAATTGATTTAACTCTCGAATTCCTGCCAGAGGTAAGCCATGAAATGGAAAAATTACCAGTTCATAAACATGATCCGGGAGATTTCTTGGCTGATGGCTACAAGTACCAGTTATCAGATGAAGCGACAGCCTCTATCATGTCTGAGGTTTATACTGATTTTGATTTAATCAAATTGTCATGGAAGTTTGGACCACCTAAAAATAAAGACAACCATTTGACTATTTATGAAAAAATAATAATTAAATAGGATTGAAAACTTATTTAGTTTAACTTTAACCGCAGAATAAGCAAACAGTGCGCTAATAAGATATGCTATAATAAGGCTATGACGAATTTTAATAAAAATGATATTTTTGAAGCAGAAGTAATAGATTTAACGCATGAGGGTGCAGGTGTTGTAAAAGTTGACGGCTATCCCTTTTTTGTAGAGAACGCACTGCCAGGTGAGAAAATCGAGATGCGCGTCCTTAAGACAAGTAAGAAATTTGGTTTTGGTAAGGTTGAGACTTATTTAAGCCAATCTGAGCATCGTGTCAGCGATATTGACCTGGATTATCTCAGAACTGGTATCGCTGATTTTGGTCATCTGGCCTACTCTGAGCAGTTGAAATTTAAGCGTAAACAAATCAGTGAATTATTACGTAAAACAGCTGGTAAAGTTGATTTTCCAGTACTTGAAACAGTACCTAGTCCGGAGACACTTGCCTATCGAAACAAAGCCAGTATTCCTGTCCGTGCCATTAATGGTGTTGTTGAAACAGGATTCTTCCGTAAACATACACATAGTTTAGTGCCGGTGGAAAGCTTTTATATCCAAAATCCTGAGATTGATACGATCGTCCTTGCGGTGCGTGATTTAATCAGAAAGTATAGCTTAAAAGCCTATAACGAAAGAGAAAATACTGGGTTTATCCGCAATATCGTTGTCCGTCGGGCACATGCTACTGGTGAACTCATGGTCATCTTTGTGACGAGAAAAGCAGCCTTTTTCAAGGTAGAGAATCTCTTAACTGAGTTGACAACGGCTTTCCCAGCCATCAAATCAGTCATGCAAAATGTCAATACATCGACTGGTAATGCGATTTTTGGCACTGACTGGAAAATCCTTTACGGACAAGACTACATTACAGATCAGATGTTAGGCCGTGACTATCAAATTTCAGCACCGTCATTTTATCAGGTCAATACAGCAGCAGCAGAAGTCTTATATCAAACAGCGATCTCTTTTGCTGACTTAAAAGCGGATGACGTCGTGATCGATGCCTATTCAGGAATCGGTACGATCGGTCTTTCCTTTGCGGATAAGGTCAAACACGTCTATGGCGTTGAGGTTGTCGAGGCAGCTGTTACAAATGCTAAGAAGAACGCAGCGCTAAATGACATCACAAACGTGACCTATGTGACTGCCAAGGCTGAGAAGGCCATGAGCGACTGGCTAGCACAAGGGATCACACCTAACGTCATCTTAGTCGATCCACCGCGTAAAGGCCTAGACGAGACCTTTATCGATGCAGCAGCAGCTGTAGGCGCACGTAGCATCGTCTATATCTCATGTAATGCCGCAACATTTGCACGAGATGTCGTCCGCTTTGAAGCCCTCGGTTATACATTAGACAAAGTACAACCTGTTGACTTGTTCCCGCAGACGCATCATGTAGAGTTGGTTGGGTTATTGACGAAAAGCTAAGAACTAGCGTTTAGGAAATGTGCGAACGATAGGCGAAGATAGAACGTGGTGCACTATGCCACTTTCTGTTTTTGCCTCGGGAGCCACTTTCCTGCAAGTTTGTGCTGATAAGTAAGAAGTAAGAAAAGGCTTAGAGTTTTTATAAATGAGAGATTTCAGATTTGGATTTGGGGTCTCTTTTTTTGTTGTTTTCAACTTTTAGACAATTCATTTTATTTTTTCTACTATTCACCTAATCATTGAAATTTACCAAGAAACCTGTCATAATAAGTATTAAATAAGAAGAGATGGAGCAAACATGACCTTACATATTGACCCTTTATTAGCAGAAGCTGGAAAAATAGCTGGCTTACAAGTGATTCAATCCAAGATGGTGACGGATGATCGTGGCACCGTGCGAGAACTTTACCGGGAGACGAGTTATACTGCTTTCTTACCTGATACTGTAACAGCATGGCGTCAAGTAAATCTAACACGGACTAAGCGTGGTGCGGTACGTGGTCTTCATGGTGAGGCCATGGCCAAATTAGTCACTGTGGCCCATGGGTCAGCCTTTGGTGTTTACGTGGATACTAGACCCGATAGTCCAACGATTGGTGCAGTGGTCACAGTCAACTTGACACCTGGTGTTCAAGTCTTTGTGCCACAAGGTGTCTGTAATGGTTTCCAAGCCCTTGATGACGATACTGAATATCTTTACTTTTTTGATAATGAGTGGCAGCCTGGTATGTCGGGTGTTGCTTTAACACCCCTCGATACTGCACTTGGTATTGATTGGCCTATCACCCTCGATCCAAGCAATTTAGATCAGGTATCTGAAAAAGATGCCAAGGCACCGACGCTTAAGGCAATACTTGATTTGCAAACTGAAGAAGCCTTATAAATAGGGAATCGGAGGCGCGTGATGGGTCTACCGTGATAGTTAAGTGCTATCGTTTATTGCCATTGGCACTATGACAAAATAAGGAAAGCAGTTAGTCTACGCTTTTTTAAAGCAGTTTGAGTAGTTATCATAACTTACTCAAGCTGTTTTTTTGATTTGGAAATAACGCAATGTATGCTATAGTAGTAACTAAAGGCTTAAGATAGCTAGGATTAGATATGAACAGCCTAATCGCTTATTTGGGCATAAATTGGTCGTAGGCGTAGGTGTTAGTTTGGATCTATCCCTACAGTATCAAAATAAAGATAGGGAGGTAGCGTCAGTAAATGAACCGTAAGCAAGAAAAAATAAACTATGCATATCAGACTTGGCTAGTTTTTGTACTTGTCACCTGTCTTGCTTTTTATTATTTTTTTACCATGTCATCTCCTGCCTATATTGGCATAAGTGTTACCAAAAATTCTGATCAATGGCAGATCAATAACCTACAACATGATGGTGCTGCAACTCAATCAGGTCTACTAGCAGGTGATAGCATCGTAAGGATAGATGGTAAGCTACCAGAAAATCAAACAAGCGTTAAAAAATGGCTGATTATTGAGCAAGCCAGGGAGGTGACGGTTGAGAGAGGTGGTCAAACAATCTCTTATACCTTCATTGAGAATCAGCTTAACTTACAGCGATACTTTGAATTCTTAATGCTTGTCATCGTCATGTTGATCTTTTTAGGATGGTACAGTCAAAGACAGATTATCAGTCGTAGAAGCAGTTATTTCTATTATTTTGTCGTTAGTGTGATAGTAACCTTACTCACCATCGTTCCGTCAAGTACTGGTAATACAGTCGCACGTTGTATTCTCATCCTGATGATGTCGTTTTTTCCGTTGTTCATCTGTGTCTTTTCTTATCGGACATATATCATAAAAGAACAATTAAACCGCAATAAAACTGCTTTGTTTTGCCTTGCTGTCTTACTTATCAATAGCATCCTTTTATTGGGTAATCTGATGTTTGATATGCCAATACAAGTTATTCAGTATTTAAATAGTGGCATATTTTATATGTTGTTTGTATCCTTATTGGTCATCAGTCTAGGCCATGTCCTAAAAAAAGATAACAAGAGTAGTGACGCTAATTTAGTCTTACTCAGCCTATTGAGTACACTGCCATTTCTCTTTTGTTATCTGTTACAGTTAGGTTGGGCAGCACCTTTTTCTGTCGTAATCCCTTTTTTGATTATACCTGTCATGGCACTTTTTCATCGATTGACGCTTGCAAAGAGTTTTATCTTTAGATATAGATTGCCTTATCAAGTTTTTTATCTGATCATAACAGCAAGTACTACCTTAGTTATCATCCTATTGATTTTATTAAGTCACTATGTACCCCTTTATATTGTGGGCATATATGGGTTTTTACTTACTTATGCCTTACTGTCCATCATCATCGAGATGATCTCTCTTATTCGACGTGATAAGCGCACAAGTGATGACTTATCAGCATTTCTAGTTGCAGAAGAGGAGCGAGAAAAAATTTCTCTCCATATTCATGACACCTTAATTCAAGATATCGTCTATTTCATTAGAAAATTAAAGGAAAAAGAAGCTGTCTCGGAAACAGACCCTGAAGCTATTGCCATACTAGAAGAGACGATTTATCTCTTGCGTGAACTTTGTACGGATGTCTATCCTTTAATGATTCAAGAATTAGGCTTGAAAAATGCCCTAGCTAATATGGCTAGCCAGCTACAAAAAAAATATCCGGTCTTAATTACCCTAAAAATAGAAGTGATAGACTTACAGTTGTCAGAAAAAGTGAGTAATTTTATCCTTAGATCTGTTAAAGAATTAATGACCAATAGTATACTACATGGTCAAGCAAGGGAAATCACCTTGTCAATTTCAGAAGCTAACCATGCTTATTGTTTCTCTATAACAGATGATGGTTGCTTTATTGTCAAAGAAAAGACGATCAGGACAGATAACCATTTTGGACTAGATAAGATAAAAGAAAAGTTGAAATTGTTAAACGGTACGCTAGCTATTGAGACTGCTAATGGGACATGTATACGGTTTACGATCCCAGAGATGAAGGAGACGAGTAAATGACGATAAAATTAGCTTTGATAGACGATCATCAGTTGGTGCTGCATGGTCTAGAAGAAAAATTACAATCAGTAGATCAATTCACAGTTGTCGGTAGCTATGATAATGTTGCAGGTTTAATCATGTGCTTAAAAAATAAGCAAATAGATGTCCTTATCATGGATTTAATGCTTAAAGAAATGCATGGCTTTGAGCTAATCAAGCAAATACGAGAAATGGGGCATACAGACTTAAAAATTATCCTGATTTCTGGATTTTATGAAGAGCTATTACATAAACGGGCACTGGAATTAGGGGTTAAAGCTTTTTTAAGAAAAGAAGTGAGTTATGATGAACTGATTAGCTGTATTATTAGTGTTGCAGCCGGCAATCATATTCTGCCAGAGTTTCTTGTAGCACATACAGAACATGCCTTATTATCTGATGTTGAACGTAAAGTGTTGTCATTACTAATCGCAGAATACACAAATGAAAAGATTGCCAACGCGCTGTTCATCAGTCGCAGAACAGTTGAGACGCATGTCTCAAATATCTGTCGAAAATTAGGCGTTAATTCTCGTATCGGAGCAGTTCGAGAGGGATTGAAATTAAAGCTTGTTTAAATAAATGCGCCTTTCCGCAAAATGACATTCGGTAAATACGGATGTCTTTTTTTATATAAAAATATAAGATTGGAATATGAGTCTATTTAATTTTAATGATGTATTTTACGATGGAGGTTTCAAGCATGCTAGTTGATAAGATTTTAGGAAACTATAATGAACGCTATTTTGGATTAGGGCATAAACAAACAACTTATTCAGAAATTTTTGATTTACATGAAGAAGCAGGTGACTTTATTGGCTACGTTGCCTTGCA
Source organism: Pseudolactococcus piscium (assembly GCF_002441695.1). Taxonomy (GTDB): domain Bacteria; phylum Bacillota; class Bacilli; order Lactobacillales; family Streptococcaceae; genus Pseudolactococcus; species Pseudolactococcus piscium. Next base: position 30,934 of record NZ_JXJW01000011.1, on the reverse strand, counting down.
CCAGGATTCATGCTGGTCAAAGAAGAAAGATGTTGTTGTGACACCTCATTTGAGTAGCTTAGATGGTATTGTGTTAGCAGTGCTGATGGTTGAGAAGTATCTGGAGAAAATGGCACCATGGCTATCTCTAGATTCCTTGCTTGTTGAGAGTTTTGAAATAAAGGCTGGGGCGACACCAATTGAAGATTTAAATCGTATCCCAGTCAAGTTAAAAAAAATGTATCAGGATAAAGAAACTTATGCGGCTACGATTCATATCTTGAATATGAAAATTAATCTATCTCTAAGGCGATATGACTTAGACTTAGTTGCCCCTGAAACGGAGTCTGACATCAGCTATGTCGCAACCCATCTGAAGAGTATGACACATGATTTAACCAATATTGATTTACTATCGGAAAAGTATGCTAATTGTGATGTCGTAAGACAGTGTATTTCAAAACCTATCTATAGTGGTATTTCAAGTCGCTATAGTGCAAGTATTTCTATTTTCGAATGGTTGATTATTGTGTCTCAATTTGCTCAAGTGATGGCTTATAATTTTGATAAGATAACACGTTGTGACAGTGATACATTGTGGATGAGAACTATAAAAGCAGAAATAAAAGGCCTCTGCCTTACATTGAACCTACCTTGGTGATTGGTGAGATTGTAAAAAGTACCAGTTTAAAAAGAGGAGAGGATGAATGGCGTATTTTAGAAATGCAAGGTGGGACGATAGATGAGGATGTTATTTTTAGTGGTAATATCGCGCATAAAATCCCGACACATCTAGGAGGCATATCATAATGGCTGCAAAAGAAATCCGTTTGGTTATATCAGGTACCTATTCAACCGGAAAAACAACAACGACAACTGCATTATCGATTGCGACTGGCATACCATTGATAAATGCACAATCTGCTAGAGAAATATTGACTGGCTTATATCCTGGTCGTCGATTTGAGGATATGAATGCCACTGAATTATTGGCACTTGGTCTGAAAAGATTGGAAGAACGTATCCGAGAAGAAACCGTTCTTTACAAGGATTATGGTAGCTTTATCTCAGATGGGTCTGTACTTAATGAATGGATTTACGGTACGGTTCGCATGAAGGTAGGAATCAACCCAGGTTCTAAATTTTTTCATAGAGTATCAAAGGCTATTTTAGGCATTCCTGCTAAACCATTCTTTAGAACCTACTTAAATGCCTATGGGCAAGTTGCTAATTTACATGCAAGACAATGGTACACTGATGCAGTTCATCTACCGATTGAATTTGAGATGTCTGCTGATGGGCATAGACCAGTTTCTGAAAAGTATAGAAGGCTATCTGACAGTGCATTGCATGATGCCTTTACAACTATTGGATTGCCACCTGTCCGTGCTAGTGGTAGCCAGTTGGATAGATTAGAGACGATTATTAAGGCATATGACTTACCGCTAGTTATGCCCCTTCCGGAAGCGCTTAGGTTGGCAGAATTAAAAATTAATAAAAGTAGAGAGGCTGTCTCCCAAAAAATAATTGAACAATATCAAGAACCAACACTAAAAGAAAAAATAAAAATTATATCAAACTATTAGGAGGTTATGATGATCAGTTTTAAAAATATTAGTAAGTTATATCAGATTGGTGACCAAGAGGTAACAGCGCTAAAAAATGTGAGTTTTGAGATTGAACAGGGGGAATTCACAGTTATTTTAGGGCCATCTGGCTCTGGTAAAAGTACGGCCTTAAATATTTTAGGCGGTATAGACAAAGCAACGAGTGGTACATTTCTATTTGATGGTGCAGAAATTAATGCCTTAAGTGATGCAAAACTGTCAGATTATAGACGAGATATCGTTGGGTTTGTTTTTCAATTTTATAATCTTATCCCCAGTTTGACAGCACTAGAAAATGTTGGGATTGCGGCTCAGTTGACAGGTAATCAAGCGCTCGCGGCCCCCTTTTTAGAAAGTGTTGGCTTGTCCCATCGGAAAAATAACTTTCCAGCACAATTATCTGGCGGGGAAATGCAACGTGTGTCGATTGCTAGAGCATTAGCTAAGAAGCCAAAATTACTTTTATGTGATGAGCCAACGGGTGCATTGGATTCTGTAACGGGGCTAAAGATTATAGAGATGTTACGTACGGCATCTGAAAGTAGTGATACTGCGGTAGTCATGGTTACACACAATGCAGCATTTGCTAAATTGGCACATAAAGTCATTCGCCTTCATGATGGAGAGGTAGCGACTATTGAAAAAAATAGTAGTCCAGCTGCTTTATCGGAGGTAAGCATATAGTGGCATTCTTAAACCTAAAACTGAGAAGAGATTTTCGAAAGAATTGGACCCAATTTTTCTCAGTATTTTTGATGGCTTTTTTAAGCATTCTCATTTTTGTCGGCCTACAAGGTGCTTGGCATGGTCTTGAAGTTAGTTTAGATACCTACATTAAAGACTCAAGTCTTGCTGACTCATGGGTGATGAGTACTGGTTTTTCTAAACAAGATATAGACGAGATTAAGACCATAAATGGCGTTAAACAAACTGGTGAAACGACGCGAATTCAAGTTAAAGCTGATACGAAAAACGGTCGTGAAAAACAGTTATTTTTAGAAACTTTTCAGTCAAAATTAACACAGCCACATCTTGTAAAAGGTGAGAAACTACAAGATGATAAATCCGGACTATGGTTAAATCTTAACTATGCCAAGGCAAATAAGCTTAAGGTTGGTGATCGGATGACTATCACCAGTCAAGGGAGATCAGTCTCACTAAAAGTGCTTGGCCTTGTTCAATCTGCTGATCGGATTTACTTTACAGGTACTGAAGAATTTATTTCACCTAACGATGCTGATTATGGCTATGGATATATCTCATCTGCTACTTTAAGACATGAACTGGGCTATCAGGGTGACACAAATGTGTTAGAGATTAAAGGACAACCATTAAAAATACGTGACAAACTAGTCACAATACTAGGTAAACGGTTGGTGGCTTATAACGATCGTCATACCTTAGTGGACGTCTCTGATGCCCTTGACCGAGTAGGACAGATTAGAAACCTATCTTATCTATTTTCTTTCATCTTTATCCTGCTCGCAATTTTAGCCATGTATACTACGATTCGCAGGTTGATCGAGACACAAGAAAAAGAGATCGCGATTTTGAAAGCACTAGGTATTTCTAGCTGGAAAATTGGCTGGCATTATACGAGTTTTGGTTTACTAGTTGGTAGTGCGGGTGCAATTCTAGGCCTTGCCATATCGCCAGTCATGTCTTGGTTCGTCTTAGGGACACAAAAAGACATGTTTGCCGTACCATCGTGGACGATTGCTTACTCGATGAGTTCAGTAGTTGTCATCTTACTCGTCTTATCAATTTGTATTTTAGCATCATACCTAGCAAGTCGTGATGCTATACAAGGTTTACCTGCCGAGTTCCTGAGAGGGAATAAGCAAAAAGTTGGCCGTCAAGTTATCTTAGAACGCTTTAGGTTACTTTGGCAAGCACTACGTTTTGAACACCGCTGGGCGATTAGAGATGCGCTGTCTAATAAAGTCAGGATGTTTATGGGGATCATCGGTGTCGCATTTGGGATGATGCTACTTATCGCAGGTATTGGTATGCCACAATCAATCAATCATTTAGTAGACAAGGCCTACCATGAAGATTTTAGCTATGATACCAGACTTCATATTGCAAATTATGACGCTGTCAAAGCTAACTATCCCAAAGGCCAATGGGTTGAGATTAAGCAAGCAAAATTCACGCCAGATGATGGCTATAATCGTCTCTTAATTGTGATCAGTGATGGAGATTACGTCAATATGAAAACCGAGTCTGGTGATCCAGTCAAGTCTGATGGTATTTATGTGACAAAAGGATTTGCCAAACGTGCTAAGTTAACTGTTGGTCAAGAGTTGGAGGTGACACCTTACTTGGATGGTAAATCCTATCGCTTTAAAATTAAAGGTATTATCACAAGTGAGACCAATCAAGGCGCTTATATCAAACAAGCCTTGTTTGAAAAAGAAAAAGGTAAGTTTTCGCCTAGTACGTTATTAATCAGAGATAGGGATTATGCTGACAACCTTAAAAATGATAAACAGGTCATTTCGCGGATTAAGATGCGAGATCAAGAAAAAAATGCAAATGATTTTGTTGCTAGTTTGATGTCGATCTTTCTAATGATTGTAGGCTTTGCCATTCTTTTAGTTGTTGTTGTGCTTTACAATTTAGGCTCGCTAAATTTTGTTGAACGAACGAGAGATTATGCAACGCTTAGTGTGCTTGGCTTTAAGAAAAATGAATTACGTCGGATTACAATGCTTGAAAATATTGGGACGACAGCGATTGGCTGGTTGTTAGGCCTCCCACTTGGCTTTTGGTTCTTAACTGCCTATGTAAACACGTTTAGTACTATCAAGCTAGAGTATACATCCTATGTGACCTGGCATAATATCTTGCTCTCAACAGTCATTGTTGTACTGTGCTCTATGAGTACAACTGTCTTTATCAGTAGTAGGATCAAGCATTTAGATAGGGTTCAGGCACTTAAGGGTGTTGAATAATCCGTGTAATCAAGACTGAATGATTGACTTATTCATGTCAGTAAAAGTGGTATAATACATCATATAGGATTTAGCAGGTATCGCGTTAAACCTTAAAATTGATGGATTAGATGAGGCTTAGTGATGATTTATTGTATGGTGTGTGGTAGTAAACTTGACACCCGATATTTGGAAAATGAAGGGGACATACCCTATTGTCCTGATTGTGCAAGCTTTCGGTTTCCGATTTTTAATACGGCAGTTAGCATGATTGTGCTCAATAAACAGTTAGATAAGGTGCTCCTGATCCAACAGTATCAGCAACAAGCCTATATTTTAGTTGCGGGTTATATTAATAAGGGTGAAAATGCAGAAGCAGCGGTCAGTCGAGAAATTGCTGAAGAAGTCGGTCTCTCAGTCTCACAGATTCAAGCCAATCACTCTGAATACTATGCGCCCTCCAATACACTCATGCTAAATTATATTTGTGTCGCGTCACAAGAATCTGTTACCTTGACTGATGAAGTTGATGCCGCAAAATGGTTCCCACTAGCAGAAGCCAGACAAGTAATCAAAGCCAATAGTCTAGCAAAACGATTTCTGGAATCATTTTTAGATAAACACGAATTGGCTGATGAGCAAGGGAAAGGTGGCAGCAAATGAGGATAGGGTTCGCTCTCGCAAGTTCTTTAGCAGCTAAAGAGGACATGCTCTATGCGCTAATTCAAGACGTATCAAGTCAATATGGGCATACGGTGATCTTATTAGATCGGCAAGGTGATAACTTAGACTATATAGATGTCGCAATCTCTTGTGGTACGGCACTTTATCGTGAAGAGGTAGACTTTATTTTAACGGGCTGTAGTTCAGGTCTAGGCATGCAACTTGCTTGCAATTATGTGCCAGGCATTATCTGTGGGTATGGGACAAGTGAAATCGAGGCGACTTTATTTGCCAGAATTAATCAGGGCAATGCCTTTTCCTATCCCTTTGCCTTAAACTGGGGCTGGGCATCTGAGGAAGTCTACCGTTCAGTCTTACACGCCCTGTTTAAAGGTCTAACACAAGCGCCTTATCCTCAGGCAGAAGCAGAAAGAAAGCAACAAGCAACTGATAAATTAAAGCGGTTAAAAAAGACGTCACAGCTTGCTTTTGAGGATTTCATTAAAACCTATAAGGGATAAGCAGACAAATAGGTAATTCATCGACACCGTATAGGTCAATGCTCGTAGGCTAAGATAAAAAAGCACATGATTTGTTAAGGATTCCTTACAGATCATGTGTTTTTTACGACTCTTTTTTATCAGGACTAGTTTTATAGTTATAAAGATAGAAATTGTTATTTAAATAAAAAGATAGTATAATTAGAGTGTATTGTACTGTGAACAACTCAATTTAACCAAATAAAAATAACCAGAGGAGACATGCATGATCTTTAAAAATGTCAATTTAGCCAGAGAAGAAGCAAGTAAATGGATTTCATTTTTTAAGAAGACATATCCATATTCTCAAGATGTGATCGGGTTAAGGATGATTTGGCCTTGCCTAACAGTTAATCAAGAAAAAACGATATTTATCAAAACAAAATTTATCAATCACGATACGCCATATGACATAGAATTATTTTATTTTTGGCATGGCTACTTATTCCTCTTAAAGATGAAACAGGTCTGGGGAGAGGAAGACTTGGAGGGTTGGGAGTTTAGCCTATTAATCCCTTATCCAGGTGCATCTTACCAAGCAGGTATTCATCTGCCTAAAAAATTGATAAAAGATGAAGTAAAAATCTTTCAGGACTTAAAAACAGCGATGGTCGTTTACGGACAATATGGGGGTAATATGGTGAATCCACCCATTCCTGGTATCAAGATTCATGTGGAAGGAAAGGTTTATTAGGTTTCATGATGCAAAATTGAGGAAATCAAGCATCAGTTATCAGCTAAATTATCAGCAAAAGGCAAAGTAATTCACCTAAATAGCCAGATTCCTTGTCCCTAGTCATTTAATTCTGTTATAATAGATAAGGTGTGATGGTAGAAGGCCTTTAAATAAGGCTATTTGTTCTAGCCATGACAGGTAGCGCTTAACAAAAGTATCAAAATCGAGAAAAGAGGCAAAATAAGTGAATCAAGTGAATCAAACAGCTAAAGAAAAAATGTTAGAGATTATTAAGGCAAAACAAGGTGGTGGTCGTTCACCACAGCAAACACCTACGAAAAATGATCGTAAACATATGAGAAAAGGACCAAAGATTTTTAATAAATAAAATTAAAACACGTCTAAAATTAAGTTTTAGGGGTTTCTCTTTTATAGACTTAGACTAGACTGATTTTATCAGTAGATTGGAGAAAATATGACACATACAGGCCCATTTAAAGGTGTTTTAGGTAGTGACGCATTTCCAGCACAGGCTGATCGTTATCGCTTTATCTGGAGTGAACTATGCCCATGGAGCCATCGTGTTGCCATCGTTAGGCAGTTACTTGGCTTAGAGACTGTGATCAGTGAAGGTAAACTTAATCCTGTCATCACAGAAAAAGGCTGGCAGTTTTCACTAGATGAAGGGGATCAGGATCCGATTCTCGGCACAACCTATATGATGGACAGTTACTTGAAAACTGATCCTGATTATGCAGGGCGGGCAACTATTCCAGTCATCATCGACTTAACAACAGAAAAAATCGTCAATAATGAATCTCATGACCTGATGAGACAGTTGGAGATGAACTTTACTGGGCTCACTAAGCCTGATGCACCTGAGCTTTATCCAGCACATCTGCGGGTTGAGATAGATGAAATCAATGCCATCATTTTAGAGGAAGTCATCGGTGCCATTTATCAGATGGGTGCTACTAAGTCACAAGATGACTATGCCAAACAGTATGACATCTTATTTAATCGGTTAGACCAGTTAGATGCGCATTTTGCTGATCACGACTTCTTAGTTGGTGAGCAACTGACAGAAGCTGATATCAGACTTTACGTTTCGCTAGTCCGATTTGATGTGGCCTATTACAGTATGTATCATGCTGATCGCAACCAACTAAGCGAATTCCCAAATCTTTGGCCCTATGCCAAATCGCTTTACAAGATACCAGCCTTTCGTGAGACGACGAACTTTGAAGCAATCAAAAAAGGTTTTTGGCTAAACAACCAGGCTGAAAATCCACGTCAGATCGTCCCATTAGGACCTGATACCAGTATTTGGCAAGCATAGATTAGTGATTTTTAAATGGATAAGTATCGCAAAAAAAAGAAATAATAGCCAAAAAACTCAAACGGTTGTGATGTGAACACCAGACCCCTATAAGAACTAAAAAGATTAATAAAAGAGTATCTTTTGGATATTTTGAACAAGATAATTGACCTAATTTTTGAGAAAAAGACAAATAAAAAAGGTAAATTTCTGACGAAATTACCTAAGTGTATTTTAGGGGGGCTGAAATGACCCCCCTTTTCTCTTTGAGAAAATTCCCCAAAAAGTTGCTGAAAGGTAGACTGAAATAGGTATTCCTGTTTTAGTTTTCCAATCTTTACATCAAACGCTAAATAAAGCACACGATATTTGTTTAAAGCACATTTTTTAAAAAGATTAGGCTATTTATTTAAAATATTCATGACCGTGAAAATAACTCCTAGAGCAACTAAAATATATGTCCAGTAAAAATTAGGTATAAAGAAAAATGAGCTAATATTATTAAAAGTGAATTGGTTTCCCTTTTCATCATGAAAAATTTTCACTCCTTCATCTCTAAGGAATAAAAACCATAGTAACCAATTTATTCCAGCAGTAGAAGTGGTAAATATTAAGCCCCATACAATGTTTTGTACGAAAGTCAGCTCACTCGCTTTAGCAACACCTACTGCATCCATGTATAGAGTGCTAGGTACAATACCTACTGCAAATGCAATTATAACAAAAATTCCCCATCGTTTCCAAATTATCATTTTCTCTCCTTTATTAAATTGATTCTATATTTTATTTTACACTTTTAAACACCGATATACAAGGTCAAATCTAAATCTAAATATAAAGTTTAGTTTTACAGCACCTTAACCACTAAAATTATTTGGTGGTTAAGGTGCGCCCTTATTAAAAATAAAATTAACCAAAAGCCCTCAGATTTTCATTTACGGCTTTTGAATTTTGTTTCTAGGTAAATATACTAAAATACATTTAAAATTGCAAAAAAGGGCCTAAAAATCGTTTTTAGGGCCATTTTATGCCACTCTTTAGCGATTTTTTGGCACATTTAGGTTTTTTATTACAAAATGCTTTCTCAATCAAAAAAAGCTAATGGCGCACTTATACGCACCGTTTTTTTTTGCGAAAATTTGGTGTGTAAGTGCTTAAAAAATATCAAATCACTAACTCAATTTGATATTTTTTCGTCAAGCGTGTTTGTTAAAAGCATGTCCTAACTGGTTTTAAAACTCGCTTGTCTAACTCGCTTGATTGATAGCTTTCAGGTATATTTAATACCTTTCTAAAATCATATAAATCAATTTTCCAAAAGCCGGTCTTACGATATTGCTTTAAAAACCGGAAAACAGATTTAGAGTAGACTGATTTTAAGGTTGCAAACTCTTTAGATAGCGGTAATGCTCGAAATATATTTTCGTCCTCATGCAAATAAACAAGTTGAGCAATCTTTGAGACAACGTTTTTCATTGTATGATGCCAACGCTGTGGCTGGAGTTTTATCAAATTTAACGTACTCACGTAAATCTTAGGTATCAAAAGTTAATGTTTTACATCCCGCATCACGAACTTGTGTCAATATCGCAAATAAGAAGTTCATTTCTTCTGCAGTCCACTAGACTATAGACAGACTTTCTTTTGCCCTTTATAAGGCACTCTATAACAAGTCACATCATTGCGTTAGAGATTGCGTTAAAATTTTTTTGTGCAGTATTAAGCGTCTCAGTATTCTTTCATGATGTCTGTATTAATCATCCGTTTGTCAACTGCACGCCCTTTTTCCCTAAGTCGGCTTAAATTACTATCGTAGTTAGCGGAAAATACGATGGCATAAAGCACATCCAAAAGGTAGATGATGGAGATATTACTAGTGAAGTTGCCAATTTTAGAATACAGTTTTTCCCTAGTCGTAATGGGTAGAAAGCAAGTACATGCTCTAGATAATGTGTTGTCACCGATACTCGTGATGGCAAGTGTCGGCACATTATTTTTTTTTAGGATATTGTTTACTGCAAGTAAACTTTTATTTTCACCGGTATAAGAAATAAAAATGGCACAATCTTTAGGGGTTAGCGTATAGGCTTCATATCTCTCTTCACCTTTGATATCAGAATGTAGCACTTGTTTGCCGATCCTATTCATTTTTAATGCAAAATCTTTCGAGATAAGTAGGTTTGCATTTTGAGAAAAAATGCGAATGGTAGTCGACTCGACTAGCATTTTTTTGATAGCAGCCAAATTTTGATGCTCAAGTAGTGAGTAGATATCAGATATAGCGGATTGTTCAAGGCTTGCCATTTTTTTGGTAATGGTCATGATCGAATCCGTCTTATTAAAAGGCAGATTGGCATCTGTTTTTGTGAAATGTCTTCTCAAATATGCCCATTCTTCTAAGTAAGCTTTTTTTAAGTCCTTCCAACCACGAAAATTCAGTTTCTTGGCCAGTCTAACAATCGTCGACGGTTGGGTAAAGGTTTGCTTTGCTAATGCTTGAATGGTGAGATCAGCTATTTTTTCTGGATAATTCAGCAAAAAATCGACAGTGACCTGTTCAGCTGAAGAGAAGTTCCCTGTTTGGAGTTGTTCTTTGATTAACATATGCTACGTCCTTTTTACGTTATTATACTACATTTTGAAAAAAAAAAAGTAACATCAAGTTGATTTTTTTCTAAAAAATTCGAGTTAATCCCCTATTTTAAGCCTTTTATTGTAAACTTTATTTTAAATTATGTATAAAATAGTTATTTTAATTTTCTTTATGCTATACTGAATTTGTAAAAAATAGAAAATAGGAGGCAACAGATGACTAAAAAAGTAAAAATTGCAACAATAGGTGGCGGTAGTAGTTACACGCCTGAGTTGATGGAAGGCTTTATCAAACGATATCATGAATTGCCGATAAAAGAAATTTGGCTTGTAGATGTGTCAGAAGGTAAAGCAAAACAAGACATTGTTGGCAAAATGGCACAGAGAATGTGGGATGCAAGTCCTTACGATGTTAAAATCCACACGACACTGGATAGACAACTTGCTTTGAAGGATGCTGATTTTGTCACTACTCAGTTTCGGGTAGGTCAACTGGATGCCCGTGTTAAAGACGAGCGCATCCCTTTCTCCTATGGCCTGTTAGGTCAGGAAACAAACGGTGCTGGCGGCATGTTTAAAGCCTTTAGAACGATTCCTATCATTTTAGATGTCGTTGAAGATATGAAAGTGCTTTGTCCAGATGCCTGGCTAATTAACTTTGCAAATCCAAGTGGTATGGTGACAGAAGCAATCATCAGATATGGTAAATGGGATAAAGTAATTGGCCTTTGTAATGTCCCTGTCATGGCAAAAATGGGAGAATCTAAGACCTTAGGTATCCCTAAGGAAGACTTAATCTATAAATTTGCTGGCGTTAACCACTTTCATTGGCATAAAGTCGCTGATAAAAACGGCAAAGATATCACCTTAGACTTGATCGACAAACTCTATGAGGAAAATAGCGGCTTACCAAAAAATATTTTTGATGTTGCATTTTACAAAGAACAGTTAATCCAAATGAAGATGATTCCTTGTGGCTATCATCGTTATTATTACCGTGCTGAGGAGATGTTAAGACACGGGATAACAGAATATGAAAATGAAGGCACCAGAGCCCAACAAGTTAAAAAAATCGAACATGACTTGTTTGAACTCTATAAGGATCCAAATTTAAATTACAAGCCTAAACAACTAGAAGAACGTGGAGGTGCTTACTATTCAGATGCTGCATGTGAAACTATTGCCTCTATTTATGCCAATAAAAATACTGAAATCGTCGTCTCAACCAGAAATGACGGTGCGATTCCTGATTTACCCGCAGAATGCGTTGTAGAAGTGACAGCTTACGTAGGCGCTCAGGGTGCAAGAAATGTGGCATTTGGCGAACTACCTACTGCTGAAAAAGGCTGGTTACAAGTCATGAAAGCGATGGAGCTATTAACCATTGAAGCTGCAGTTACTGGAGATTATGCGACGGCCTTACAAGCATTTACCATTAACCCGCTAATTCAGTCAGGAGAGACTGCTAAGCAAGTCATGAATGAATTATTTATTGCGCATGAAGCACATTTGCCTCAGTTTAAAACAACCATCGACAAACTTAAATCAGAGAATATCACGATTAAAGATGACCTTGTTAGAGATATGTGTTCATCATAATGGCGCAAATTGATCCGAATTACTAGTTGATTAATTTTCCTTGATTTTGTAATCCATAGCACATCTTAAAGTCATCAAAGCTCAACTACTTGATTAGCAAGAAATGAGAAAACACCTGCCTCACTTTTCTTAGCAAAGTGAGGCAGGTGTTTTTACTTTGTTTCATATGTTTTCTGAGTGGCGTAATTAGCTTTACTCTCTTGTGTCCTAATCTTTACTGTAAAAATCTACTAAGATACCCTTTATATACAAGTATAGTCATAGTTTAAAAATAAGTTAGTATCTCCTCAGTCATTGTCTAATCAGAGATGCTTGTAGACGTGATGTCATAGTCGACGATATCAACAGATTCACTCACTAGGGCAGGATATTTTCAACATATAATACGTATGTATTTCTGTATTATAAATAACATAAATTATGTTATACTAAATGCATGTATGAAATAAATAGCGTACATTGAGTATAATAATGAATAGATTCAACAACAAATTAGGAATAGGCATTCGATAATGAAATGACAGAAGTTGTTATAAGTGAAGAGGCTAAAAAAGTATTTAAAACCGGACTGAGAAATGTAGATCCGAAAGGCTTAACTTTAGAAGGTATAATTAAATCATATAAAATTAATTACGATAGTATAGAACATATTTAAATCAGGATACTAATACTGGGTAAGTTAGAGGGAAGTGGTTGCAGCTATGGAAAAATTGGAAAATAAAAAGGTAATCGTAATTTTTGTAATAATCATTTTGTTGATTATAGGAATTGGAGGAAAGTTGTATATGAATAGACAAGCGCTTAATGATGAGATGGTAGCAGTTGTCAAGAGTGATGAGGCACATAAAATAGTTGAACATGAGGTAAAAAGCTTAGATGAAGAAGCTTTCACACCTGAAGGTGTGATAAAATCTTATGAGATTAATTATAAAAGCATTAAATATAATCCTATGGGGTCTATTATGTTTGATGTTATTATAAATAGGGATAGTAATTTAGTAGTTAGTTGTTCTTTAAATAAGCGTTCAGGAATTTTAAGTAGTGGAGGAGTTGTATTATCTGAAAATTTAGTCGGACTCACAGAAAGAAAGGGCGGGTAATTATATGGATGATGAGAATAAAATGAAAATTGCAGAAAAAGAATATGAAAATCTTAAACTGAATCAAAAGATAAGAATTGACAACCAAACCATAGGCTATGTTTCAGACGTCGTTAACAATAAAGCAACTGGAGAACAGGCCTATATCATCACTGATGGCAATCCCAAAACACAAAAAATTAAAGACATTAAAAATGTTACCGTTCTTTATAGGGGGTCATCTGCCACTATAAAAGAACCTATGGATAGTTTGACAGACTGGTTAGATAACAATCTAGACATTGATAATCAACTCTCAAGCGTTAACCCGCTTCCAAAAACACCAACAATACAAATGATCTCGTCTGCTAAAACCTTAAATAAATACATGGACAAATATTCAAATGCAAAATTTGAAGTTTATGGGCATTCTCAAGGCTCAACTAATGGCCAATATGCGTTAAGTGCATTGGATTCAGAAGATAAAATTAGCCGAATAAAAGGGGCTTTTCTTTATGAAGGCCCTAATGCCTATCTCATGTTAAATGATAGGCAAAGAAAGACGGCAAAAAAATTAAAGGATAAGATTTTCAATTTTGTTGACGATAAAGATTTTGTCACAATAGGTTATGGTAATACAGAGCAACTCTGGAAAAAGGTGACTTATATGCCTAACCCTAAACACATCGGAACGTTAATCAATGTCGCATCTAAAAAGGCTAAAGATCTGGTTGCGCAACATATGTGGGGTGGATACGTTTTAAAAAAAGGTGTGTTGCAGGTAAGACCAGAAACTCTTGCTGCTTTTGAGAAAGCTAAAAATAAGCTGATGCTAGCAAACATGTTAGAGGAATTGGATAGTATATCTGTGAATCTGAAAAGAAGTGGTGGTGGCCTATCTACTAACGAAAAAATTTATTTAGATAGTGAAGCAGCACGTATTGTTGTACAGAAAATATCATCAGATTATAAAATTGCCACTGACAAATTGATCAGTATCTATCAAAAAGCGATCATTGAAGCACAGGAACTCTGGCAGAATACCTTGTATGAATCAAGAAGTATGGGCCCTTTGTTAACTGAGTGGGAAGTTCGGGACACCTTGCAAATGACAGGTTTTACAGAACAAACAATCATTACCAATCCTTGTGATACCTATCAAGATAAACTTAACAAAATCATGACAGTAGCTTCAGATTTTGATAGGTTGACAAATGAAATCACTGCTAAGATATCTGAGATTGTGCAAAGAGACAGAGATCTTGCTCATCAACTGAAAGGAATCTAGCGATGCATCCAGAAGAACACCTAATATTAGCTTATAAAACAAAGCGTGCCAACCTAGAAAATGAAGAAGACCAAATCAAAAACTTCCAAAGAAAAGGCGATCGAGAGATTGAACAATTAATTTATGAACTAGATATTAGCCTTAGAAATCAGGAATTAGATGGTCAAACGGTATCCCTTCTTCGTCAAGAACTCTATAAAGCACAAGAATCTTATAACGAAATCATCCGAAAAGAAAAGCATAAATGTCTTCAAAAATTAGAAGATAACGAACTAGATTACCGTAAAAAATTAAGTCAAATGAATTAGGAGGGGACTTATTTAATGGATATTTTAGAACAAGCACTAATAGACTTACAAAAACAGATTCAAAAAAGTACGAATTCTGGCACATGGGTTTTATAGAAACAATACTAGCTTAAAGAATGCTGACAAGGTTAAAAAAGACAAAAAAGCTGAAGTAGGGGAAGTTAAATCATCTTTGAGCGGGTCATCTGATGCCCTCTCTCATTCAGTTAAAGGGGCATTCGGTGAAAAATTAACCACTACCTTAGACAAGCAAAAACAACTGCTAGATAGTCTATAAACTAATAATCTACGGTGGGGAAGCAATTACGTCATCGTTTTTTTGCTACAAAAATCCTAATAAACACAAGATAAAAAAGTTATCCGAAGATAACTTTTTTATCGTTACTTAATATATTTTACGGTTTTCCATCGCATAGTCAGCAGAAGCGTATCTGATTAACTATCAAATTGACTTTGATAGATGCTGCTATACATGCCATCTTGTAAAAGTAAGTCATCATGTGTGCCGTGTTCAACGATTGAGCCTTGATTCATAACGAGGATCAAATCAGCATTTCGAATCGTTGATAGTCTATGCGCAATGATGAAACTTGTGCGATTTTCCATCGCTTTTTCCATGGCACTTTGGATCATCAACTCTAAACGTGTATCGACGGAACTTGTCGCTTCATCAAGGATTAAGATTTTGGGATCACCGACAAGTGCCCGAGCAATGGTAATCAATTGTTTTTGACCCTGTGACACATTACTTGACTCTTTATTGATGAACGTTTCATATCCTTCAGGAAGTGTGCGAATATAGTGATCGACGTTGGCAATTTTGGCAGCTGCTATAATCTGTGCACGTTCAGCATTATCGGTACCAAAGGCGATATTATCAGCAACTGATGCTGCGTATAGCCAAGGGTCTTGTAAAACCATACCAAATAGTGAGCGTTCTTGTGGTTTACTCATCGTTTTAATATCAATAGTATCAATACAGATCGAGCCAGCATTGATATCATAAAATCGCATTAGTAGATTGATCAAGGTTGTTTTACCAGCACCAGTAGGCCCTACGACAGCAACCATGCTACCAGGTGCGATATCGATATTCACATCTTGCATTAAAATTTTATCTGGAGAGTAGCCAAATTTAACGTGATTAAAAGTAACTTGTCCTGTCATATCTGATAGGTTAATATCAGGATTGTCAACTTGCTGTTTTTCTTCTTTTGCATCTAATAATTCAAGGACACGTGAAAGTGACGCGATTGCAGCTTGAATGACATTTGATAGTTGTGTGATATCACGTATAGGGGATGAAAATTGCCAGATATATTGGATGAACGATTGTAAAGCCCCGATATCAAGAGCAGCTGAGAGGACGAAACCGCCGATAACTAGGGGGTTACGTAAGACAGTAATGCCCATCACTAAAAAGATTAAGATATAGGCAAGATTTAGGATACTGCTTAGTAGCGGATTAATCACGCTTGAGTTAAAGTTTGATTTAAAGCCAGTTTGCTGAATAGATTCAGTGATCTCATTAAATTTTTCTTGCATATGTTCTTCTTGATTGAACAATTGGACCACATCATGCGAAGAGAAGGTTTCTGTTGTAAAGCTATTCAAACGGCCTAATTCATTTTGAAGTTTCATGAATTTTGGCTGTGCTCGTTGGAATAATTTTCGATAAATGATATAGACCAATGGGAAAATAATCAAGGCTAACAAACCAAAGAATGTTGAGCGGATAAACATGAAGACTATACTAAAAAATAGGGTCAGAAAAGCAGCAAAAATTTTGATGATACCTTGTTGTAGCGCAACGCTTACGACGTCGACATCAGTCGTAATCCGGCCTAGAATATCACCTTGTTTATGCGTATCGAAGAAAGAAACGGGTAATTTATTCAGTTTTTTCTGGATATCTGAACGGATATCATACATCCCCTTCTGGATGACATCGATCAGAAAATAATTGGCACAATAATCACTAATGGCATCTGTAATCCCACAAACCGCTATAATAATGGTAATGATCATAATATAGTGGAGATTGATAGGTGTATTGCCCAGGACATTAGCTACTAATTCAGAGATGATAAGCCCGATAAGAAATGGCTGTGCAGAGCGAGCGAAGGTATAGAGTATCGTTAGGAAAATCGATAAATTAAGCTTTAATTTATACTTAGTCATATATGGTAAAAGGCGTTTGATGTCTTTCATATTGCTAACTCCTCCTCTGTTAATTGTGATTTTGCGATTTCTTGATAGATCGTATTTGTGCTTAACAACTCTCTATGCGTACCTGTACCAACGATTTGTCCCTCATTTAGGACAATAATTTTGTCGGCATTTCGAATGGTACTAATACGTTGTGCGACGATGATCATAGTCGTCGTTGCTAATTCTTGATTTAAACGACGACGTAAGTTCGCATCAGTCTTATAGTCAAGTGCTGAAAAACTATCATCAAAGAGGTAAATCGGCGCTTTTTTAACGAGCGCACGTGCAATACAAAGGCGTTGTTTTTGACCACCAGACAGATTGCTGCCACCTTCAGCTAATACTGTATCGTACTGTTCAGGCAGACTATCGATAAAGGCTTTAGCCTGTGCAATTTCGACAGCAGATGCCAAGTCCTCATCAGTTGCAGATTGGTCGCCAAATAAGAGATTTTCTCTAATCGTGCCAGCGAATAAAGTTGCTTTTTGTGGCACATAACTTATTTTTTGACGTAAGGCCTGTAATTGATAGTCTCGGACATCGACGCCATCAATCAGAATTTTACCTTGGCTGACATCAAAAAGTCGCGGAATCAAGCGTGCAAGTGTTGATTTTCCGCTACCTGTACTACCGATAAAGGCAATAACTTGACCAGGTTCAGCAGTAAAGCTGATATCATCGAGGACACGTTCTTCAGACCCATCACCATAAGAAAAAGACACATGATCAAAGACTAAGCGACCGATATGTTCATTTGACTGAACACCATCAGGATTTTCTAAAATCGTCGGTTTGGTATTAAATATCTCTTGAATACGACTTGTCGACACTTCAAAACGTGGGTATAAGATCAGTACATTGCCAAGCATCAAAAAAGAAAATAAAGCATGGAAAATATACTCGATGAAACCAGATAGTGACCCAACTGAAAGTTGACCTCTACTGATATATAAGGAACCCAGATTGATCACTAAGACAAGGATAGTACAAAAAACAATAGAAAAAATCGGGCTAATGAATGCGAGTTTTTGATACATCTCATCAGAAATATGTCTGTAAGTCGTGTTGAGTTCAGCGAAACGATTCGTTTGAAATGATTCCTTATTAAAGGCACGGATGACACGTAATCCTGTCAAATTTTCTCGCATATTTTGATTAATATTATCTAGTCCTTTTTGTTGCTTAGCTGATAAACGATGGACACGTTTATTGATAAAGTAAACAGCGATAAAGATGATAGGCGTCATGCCGATACTAATCAGCGCAAGCGGAACATTTTGTCTAAAAATCAAAACAAAGGCACTGGTTAACATCAAGGGCGCGATAAAACCGGTTCTAAGGATCAGCGTCAAAAATTGCATAATCATATAGGCATCATTACCTGTGTTAGTAATCAGTCTTGACACGCCAAACCTTTCATAATCATCTGCTGAAAACCTTTGAATATGAGTAAAGAGATCATTTCGAATATCTCTGACAATCAGTGATGTGACACGATCAATTGCATAAGCCATGATTAAGAGTAAGATAAGGCCTACAACCGCACAAATCAGCATTTTTACTGCAAGCGTGGTCATATATGCTGGATTCCGACCATCAAAGTTATTACTGATACCTTGGGCAAGTAAAGTTGGAATGCCAAGTTCAATCACAATGAAGCCGAAGGCACCGATGAGGTTTAGCAAGAGAAAGTGCTTGTACCTCCATAGATATTTAAGAGTTAACGCCATAAAAAAAGTCCTTTCTTGAAAATAGGGATTTTTGGGTACAAAAAAAGTGTGAATATCATGTTACCATGTGCCTCCCACTCTCCATAGGTTTATAAAGTTACCTAAACTGTTTTATTTGATTGTGATAGACACCGAAAAGTGTTATCAATAATTATTATAACGTATTTATTGTGAATTGTCTAGTGCTAAAATTGTCACGTTTTTTTAGGAGATGAAACAAGGCCATTTGAGGAAAGAAGAAGCGGCCTATGCTATAGTCATATAAAAAAACCTATCACATCGACGTGATAAGTATTTTTTATATTAATCAAAGTTATAATCATCATCACTCATGGCCTCAACTTGTCCAAGGAGGTAACCATTACCTACTTGAGAGAAGAAGTCATGATTGGTCGTACCTGTTGATAGACCGTTCATCACGATTGGATTGACGTCTGATGCAGTATCAGGGAACAATGGGTCAAATCCTAAGTTCATCAAAGCCTTGTTGGCGTTATAGCGCAAGAATGTCTTCACATCCTCTGCCCAGCCAAGTTGACCGTAAAGATCATCTGTATAGATTTCCTCGTTAGCATAGAGATCGTACAAGAGGTCATAAGCCCAAGACTTAAGTACTTCTTGTTCCCCATCTCCTAGCTCATCAAAGCCAAGTTGGAACTTATAGCCGATATAAGTGCCATGGACAGACTCGTCACGGATGATCAACTTAATGATTTCAGCGACGTTGGCAAGCTTGTTATTGCCAAGATAGTAGAGGGGCGTGAAGAAGCCACTATAAAAGAGAAAAGTTTCTAAAAATACTGAGGCGATTTTTTTCTCTAATGGTGTCCCATTTTGATAAATCTTATTAACGGTTTGCGCTTTATACTGGAGGTTTTCATTGTCATCAATCCAGGCAAATATCTCATCAATTTCAGTCTTTGTATTCAATGTCGAGAAGATAGACGAATATGATTTGGCATGGACAGATTCCATAAACTGGATATTGTTTAGGACAGCTTCCTCATGTTGCGTGCGTGCATCAGCACGAAGTGAGTCCATACCTGTATCTGATTGGACGGTATCAAGTAGCGTCAGGCCACCAAATACATGACTGACTAAGTTACGTTCTACATCAGATAAACTGCGCCAGTCATCTAAGTCATTTGATAGCGGGATCCGTGTATCCAACCAAAACTGTTCAGTCAACTTTTCCCAAGTTGATTTATCGATTACATCCTCGATATTATTCCAGTTGATGGCTTTGGTGTAGTTTGGATTTGTCATAGTTTAAACTTTCTAAATGTCTGAGCAAATAACTCAGGTTGGTTAGGTGTTAGCATAAGTCGTCCAGATGAATTAAATCACACAAGACTCACATTGGTTAGCGCCAACTTCATCCCCATTATCGGTAAAGGTACGTACATAATAGATCGATTTCACACCTTTATGGTGGGCATAGTTACGTAAGATATTCAGATCACGTGTTGTTTGCTTAGTATCTGTTTTCCACTCATAGAGACCTAGTGGTATTTCACTACGTAAGAACAAGGTCATCGATAAGCCTTGGTCGACGTGCTTAGTTGCAGCAGCATAGACATCGATGACACGACGCATATCAAGATCATAAGCACTCACATAGTAAGGGATCGTGTCAGTTGCTAAATCACGTGCAGGATAGTAGATTTTACCTGTTTTCTTTTCTTGACGTTCTTCAATACGTTGTGTAATCGGGTGGATACTTGCTGATACGTCGTTAATGTATGAGATAGACCCATTTGGTGCAACAGCAAGACGGTTTTGATGATAAAGACCTGTTGTCATGATGTCTTTACGGAGTGCTTGCCAGTCAGCAGCAGTTGGGACATGAATGCCGTCAAATAAGCTAGCGACTTTATCAGACAAGTTTTTATCTTCGATATATTGCTCGAAGTAGCTACCATCTGCATATTTTGATTGCGCAAAGCCTTCAAATGTTTGCTTCATTTTACGGGCAATGTTCATCGATGATTTAAGCGTATAGAAATTCAATAGCATGAAATAAATATCTGTAAACTCGATAGATTCTGGTGAGCCATAAGCGATATGATGTTTGGCTAAATAAGAATGTAGTCCCATCGCGCCAAGGCCAATCGTATGGGCTTTTTTGTTACCATTTCTGATGGTTGGTACAGCATCGATATCAGAGTTATCTGTAACGAATGTGAGTGCCTTCACCATGCTATCGATCGATTTTTCAAAATCAGCTGTCTGCATGAGGTTAACCACGTTTGTCGAGCCAAGATTACATGAAATATCTGTACCCATTGTTTGGTAACTTTGATCATCATTAATCACAGAAGGACTTTGGACTTGTAGGATTTCAGAACACAGGTTACTCATGACAATCTTCCCATTAATCGGGTTAGCACGGTTTGCGACATCGATGTTGATGATATAAGGATAACCAGATTCTTGTTGCAGTTTAGCGATTTCTTGCTCTAAGTCACGGGCACGAATACGGTATTTCTTAACTTGATCATTGGCAAGTAAGTTGTCGTATTCAGCTGTCATATCGACATAGCTAAACGGTTTACCGTAAAGGCGTTCGACATCATAGGGGCTAAATAAGAACATGTCTGAATTCGTGCGAACAAGTTCATAGTATTTATCAGGCACTGTAATACCGAGTGATAGCGTTTTAACACGAACTTTTTCATCTGCATTCTCTTTTTTAGTAGATAAGAAAGCCATGATATCAGGATGAAAGACGCTAAGATAGGTCACACCAGCACCTTGACGTTGGCCAAGTTGGTTAGAGTAGGAGAAGCTGTCCTCATAAAGTTTCATAACAGGAACAACCCCACTTGCGGCATTCTCGATGCCCTTGATAGGGGCACCAGCTTCACGTAAGTTAGACAGGTTAATCCCAACACCACCACCGATACGTGATAGTTGGAGGGCTGAGTTGACAGAGCGTCCGATACTGTTCATATCATCTGTTGCTTGGATCAAGAAACAAGATACTAATTCACCACGACGCGAACGACCAGCATTTAAAAAGCTTGGTGTTGCAGGCTGGTAGCGTTGGTTGACCAATTCATCAGCTAGTGATTCAGCCAGCTCCGTATCGCCATCAGCGAAGTAGAGGGCATTCATCAAAATACGATCTTCGATGTTCTCGAGATAAAACTCACCATCATTTGTTTTTAAAGCATACTGCTGGTAA
Organism: Pseudolactococcus piscium; assembly: GCF_002441695.1. GTDB lineage: Bacteria > Bacillota > Bacilli > Lactobacillales > Streptococcaceae > Pseudolactococcus > Pseudolactococcus piscium. Next base: position 9,222 of record NZ_JXJW01000011.1, on the reverse strand, counting down.
AACTTATAGGCTGCCATAAATGATTTGAATTGGAATTCTTGAGCATAAAGCCAATCAGATAGAGACGTAATAAAGTCAATACTGTATTTTTTAATAAAAGCGGTTTCAATATAATCGTTTGCGATTAGGTAGTCGATTTTTTCAGCGACTGATGCAAATGCTTTGAGGTTAGGTTTAACATTTTCCTCAAAGAAAGCAAGAAGTGCTTCATGATCCTTGTGCAATGGAATTTGTCCATCAACCGGAATATTAATTTCATTGTTGAGACGGAAATAAGTCACGTCCTTCAAAGTTTTAAGAGACATAAATTCAATAACTTTCTAAGATAGCGTTAACAGCAGCGACATCTTCCGTCGTTCCGTTAAACTCGAAATCATATAAAATAGGCACATGAAATTCAGCTGACATATCCTTAGCAGAATAAATATAAAACTCAGCAAAATTTCTGTTACCACTCGCAATAATACCTTGACAAAAACTTGCATTATCAGACATAAAATCCCAAACCTCTTGTAAGATATCTTTTTCATAGGTTGGGATAATTAAAATAAATGGTTCTGATAATGTGAGTGTATCGGAAATAAGATTTACCCTATTTTCTGATAGGTTCAGTTTTTTGACAAATCGTGAGACTTGTCTGGTGACACTATAAAAAGCAATGTTCATATTAGTTTGGCTAATTCAGCAGGACGGAAGCCAGAAAATGACAGGCTATCCTTGACAATAATCGGTGCAGCCATGAAACCCATCTCTTTGACTTGTTCGATATATTGTGGTTGATCATCAATATTAATCTCATTAAATTGCACAGCTTTGTCTACCAGCCATTTTTTAACCATGTTACATTGCATGCAATTATGCTTTGAAAATACTGTTACCATATTCGGCACTCCTCTTTGTTTGATATACCTTATTATTCTATCAATAAAAAAATATCTAGTCAACACTTTTAACTAGATATTGTGACTTTTAATTTTACAGACCACTATATATTGTGTTTTTGATGGGTAAGGTTCAAACCGAAGTTGAAGACATTTTCAGATTTATTGCGTATTCTTGTGATGTTTTCACGGTGCCTAAAGATGATAAAACAGGCAAGAAAGAACATGATAGCCGTAAACATCCAGTCATAAGAGGTGAGAATCAGATGAAGTGACGGGAGAATTAAAACCAAAATACCTGCACAAGCAGCACCTAAGACACTGGCAAATGAGACCATACTCGTCAAGTAAAAGGCGATGATAAAAATAACACCTAACAGGACGACAAACCAGGGGCTGTAACCCAGTAAAAATCCAGCAGCAGTAGCAACAGCTTTTCCACCTTTAAAATGATTAAAGATAGAAAAGGTATGCCCCAAAACAGCAAACAGACCAAATAAAGCGGGTGAGACTGTCTCTATGCCGAACATCAGGGGAAGTAGTGTCGCAAGTGTCCCTTTTAGCAGATCAAGTATAAAAACGACAGACCCTGCCTTTTTACCCAAAATACGAAAAGTATTTGTTGTGCCGATGTTACCAGATCCATAGTTCTGGAGGTTCTTATGGAAAAAGAATTTCCCTATCCAGAGACCAGACGGAATGGAGCCTAATAAATAGGCGACTATTAATAATAATATCGTTGTCATCTCTATATTATAACAAAAAATAGGTCGATTTGACATCATCTATCAAAAAATATATACTGGTGTTAGGTAAAAAGACTAACGAACGTAAAAGGATGACATATGACACTTTCTGAAAATATCAAACGCATAAGAGAAATGCAAAACTTATCGCAGCGTGAGCTCGCCAAACGACTTGGCGTAGCCAATACGTCTTATTTTGCTTGGGAACAAGGGACGTCTAAACCAAAGCAAGCAAATTTAGACAAATTATCCCAAGTGCTTCACGTCACGCTAGATGAGCTTTTAAAAGATAAAGCTTCAGAATTATTGCAGACATTTAACCAGCTCACTGACGATAGAAAGGAGCATGTGATGGCTTATACACAAGACCAATTAACAGGACAAAAAGAAGCGAGTAAAGAAAAAGTAAGGCAACTCTTTCCTTATAAAGTACGTGAAAAATTATCAGCCGGAACTGGTTTTTCCTACATGGATGATGGTAGCTATGACACAGTGTACTTTGATGCAGAGATGTGCTATGATTTTGCCAGTTGGGTATATGGCGATTCGATGGAACCTGTGTATGAAGATGGGTCAGTTGCTCTTATCAAAGATACGACTTTTGATTATGATGGTGCGATTTATGCGATAGACTGGGACGGGCAAACCTATATCAAAAAAGTTTATAAGGAAGCGGGCGGCTTAAGACTCGTTTCTATTAATGATAAATACCAAGATAAGTTCGCTCCCTTTGATGAATCTCCTAGAATTGTCGGTAAAATTATCGGTAACTTCTATCCAGTTGATGTGTAAATCTCCTCAAAAAAATGTATACCAATAATTAACAATTAACACTTGACATTATCATTTCTTTTGTATATCATACATATATCGGGTTGATGGATTGTTTTATTGACCTATACCAATTTTAAAAAGAGGATATAGTATGTGTGGAATAGTAGGCGTTGTCGGCAGTAAGAATACCCGTGATATTTTGATGCAAGGGTTAGAGAAATTAGAATATCGTGGCTATGATAGTGCTGGTATTTTTGTAACAGATAATAATCAGCATGCAACATTGATCAAATCAGTTGGTAGAATTGCTGATTTACGCGAAAAAATTGGCATGGATGTAGCGGGTACTTCTGGGATTGGCCATACACGTTGGGCAACACATGGTAAACCATCAGAGAGTAACGCCCACCCTCACCAATCTGCAGATCACCAGTTTGCTTTAGTGCACAACGGCGTGATTGAAAATTACCTAGAGATCAAACGCGATTATTTAGGAGATGACCAGTTCATCGGAGAGACTGACACAGAAATTGCCGTTCATCTCATTGCAAAACTGGCTAAAGAAAACAACTTGAGCACAGCTGATGCCTTCAAACAAGCACTCTCTATCATAGAAGGATCTTATGCTTTTGCCTTGATGCATGTATCAGAACCAGATGTGATCTATGTTGCAAAAAATAAATCACCGCTTCTGATTGGGCTTGGTGATGGCTACAATATGGTGTGTTCAGATGCCATGGCGATGATCCGTGAAACAAGTGAATTCATGGAGATTCACGATAATGAACTTGTTGTCTTGACAAAAGATCATGTTGAAATTCAAGACATTGACGGTAATATTTTGACACGTGAGTCTTACACAGCAGAGTTAGATATTTCTGATATCGGTAAAGGGACATATCCATTTTACATGCTCAAAGAAATCGATGAGCAACCAGCTGTTATGCGTAAACTGAGTCAAGCCTATACTGATGCTAAAGGTCATGTCACAGTTGATGACGCGATTATTAATGCATTAGTTGCATCGGATCGTATCTATATCATCGCAGCTGGTACCTCTTATAATGCAGGCTATGCCAGCAAATATTTATTAGAAGAGTTGACTGAAAAACCAGTAGAACTTGGTATTTCATCTGAATGGGGCTATAACATGCCACGTCTTTCTAAAAACCCATTCTTTATCTTCTTATCTCAGTCTGGTGAAACAGCTGATAGCCGTCAAGTTTTGGTCAAGGCTAACGAATTAGGCATTCCTTGTCTAACCGTTACAAACGTACCAGGTTCAACCTTGTCACGTGAGGCAAGCTTCACCATGCTTTTACATGCTGGTCCTGAAATTGCGGTTGCATCGACTAAAGCATATACTGCACAGATTGCTGCCTTAGCTTTCCTAGGTAAAGCAGTTGGTCTTAAAATTGATAACAAAAAAGCGATTGACTTTGATGTTGTACATGAATTATCTCTTGTGGCACAGTCTATCGAAGCAACCTTGTCTGAAAAAGAGTTGATTGAAAGCAAAGTAGCAGGATTGCTTGAGACGACGCGTAACGCCTTTTATATCGGACGTGGACAAGATTACTATGTATCGATGGAAGCAAGTCTTAAGCTAAAAGAAGTGTCATATATCCAGTGTGAAGGATTTGCAGCAGGAGAATTAAAACATGGGACGATTGCCTTGATTGAAGAGGGAACACCCGTTATCGCCTTGATCGCTAATAATGCAAAAGTAGCTGCGCATACACGTGGTAACGTATCAGAAGTTGTTGCACGTGGGGCAAATGTGGTGACGATTGTTGAACAGGATATCGCTAATGCCGATGATGACATCATCACAAATAATGTGCATCCTTACCTATCAAGTATTTCGATGGTTATCCCAACACAGTTAATTGCTTATTATGCAAGTTTACATCGCGGACTAGATGTGGACAAACCACGTAATTTAGCAAAATCAGTAACAGTTGAATAGCAAGAAAAAAACAGTCTTGTAAAAAGATTGTTTTTTCTTGACAGATTATTTAGTAAGTGCTATTATAATAAGTGTACTTAAGTGAATGTAAAAAAGGAGATATTATGAAATTTAGTTTTGAGGCATTGACAACAGCCACACCAGAAGCAGTGTGGCAGCACTACGCAGACGTGAATAACTGGTTTGGTTGGGAAGATGACCTAATCGCGATTCACTTAGATGGGCCATTTGAAAAAGGGATTTCTGGTGAAATGACCTTAACTGGCATGCCACCCATGTCTTTTGACTTAGTTGAGGTGACAAACAATCGTAGTTTTTGTGATGAGACAAAAATTCCTGGTTTAGGCTCATTATTTTTTAATCATGAACTGACGGCTACAGAACAGGGGACGATCATCAAACATAGTGTTGAATTCATTAGTTTAGAAGCTAGTGATAGTCAAGAGCAACTTGGCTTTTTAACACAAGTATTTTCAGATGTGCCAGAATCGATTTTTGCCTTAGCTAAAGTAGCAACAAGCAACTGATGGCATTTGATTCAAAGTATGCTGACAATGCTGGAAAATCGATTGGACTTTCTTTTATAAAAGCCTATAATATTTGGCATCGAAAGATAAAAAATAAATTAGGTGATCTAGGTCTGACACATCCCCAGTTTGTTGTGCTAGCATCGCTCGGTTATTTGGCGCAGCAGCAAGAGGAGGTTAAGCAAATAGATATCGCCAACAACGCTGACATAGATGTCATGACCTGTTCTACGATTGTTAGAAATCTGGAAAAGCTTGCCTTAGTTTATCGTTGTACATCAAAACAAGATACACGGGCCAAAGTGCTATCGATTACTGATGAAGGTAATCAGATACTCAGTCAGGCCTTGAGCATTGTTGAAGGTGTAGATACAGCTTTCTTTGCAGTTCTTGATGATGATCAAGCTGTCTTTAATCAGCTTTTACAAGAATTGATTGCTAATGGGAAGTAGGGCGACACTAGCATAACTGATGGCCATAAGTTCAAAAATAAAAAAGCAATCTCTCCAATTTATTATCAGAGGGATTGCTTTTTTTGGTATAAACCAGCTTAGGAGTCAACTTTTCTTTTACTATCCAAGACTTTTTGACCTTTTTGCTCATCTGCTAAAATCGTTTCAAAACCAGGAATACTTACTTCTGGATATTTTTGGCTTAGGGCATCACAAACAATCCGATAGGCAAGCCTGACATTTCGTGAAAGCAGTGGTCCGTGGAAGTAAGAGCCATAGACATTCTTATAATGCATACCTTCAGTGCCATCTTCACTGTTATTTCCCTGCCCTGTAATGACACGACCAAGCGGTTTTTGACCTTCAGCCAAGAAAGTGCGGCCTTGATGATTTTCAAACCCATAGTAAGTTTCATTAAATTCATCATTATGAATTTCAATATCTCCAATGAAGCGATTGTTCTCTTGACTTAAGGTGTAATGGCCCATAGCAGAAATACCTTTTAGTTTTTGGCCACTTGCATTGGTGTGGTACTGTCCAAGAAACTGGAATCCACCACAAATTGCCAACATAACACCATCAGCTTCAATGAATTTCCTTAATTCTTCTGCCTTAGTTGGTAAATCTTCACTGACAATAAGTTGTTCAAAGTCTTGTCCACCACCAAAAAATGCCATGTCATAGTCGGAAGCATGGAAGTCATCTCCGAGAGATACGATGTCAAATGTCATCTTGACACCAAGTTTTTCTCCGACATACTTGAGCATCAAGATATTCCCATTATCACCATAGGTGTTCATGAGGTCACCATAAAGGTGGGCGACACGTAAATTATAAGGAAATTCTCCGGTAGATTGGATAGATGTATAGGTCATTTCATTTCTCCATTCACATAATGGCGATTAGCCAATAACTCACGCATCTCAAGCATGGCAGTATAGGTTGCCAGGATATAAACGTGATCAGTAGTGTCTTGTTCAATCAAATCCAGAACATCAGAAAGTTTTTCACTTTCAATGATTTTGTTTTCATCGAAACCAGAAACACGAATCCGACGTGCCATCTCACTATGTCTAATGCCACCTGTGATGATATGACTGACCTTAAGCTCATTTATTAATTCAAAATTGGCATCCCAGATCCAGCTTGTATCGATCCCATCAGCATAATTTGCATTTAGTAAGGTCACAAGGGTAAAGGGATACGGTGCTAATTTCATCATATCTAAGACTTGATTAGCACCAACTGGATTTTTAATCAGGACAAGGGTACAGGTTTTATCTCCAACTTTAAACGTTTCTTGGCGACCAAAAACAGCGTGGGAGTTCTCAAATCCTTTTTCGATGACAGCTGGTGCGACATCAAAAAATTCAGCTACAGAAACAGCAGCTAAGGCATTATAGATATTATATAAGCCACCGACATTCACTTTATAATTGGCATCATCTATGACAAAGCTAGCCGACGTATTGGTAATACTTGTTAACTCAGATAAGCGATAATCTAATTGTGGTCGTTTGAAACCACAGTTTTCGCAGATATAGTCTCCCAAATTCGCATAAGTATTCATCTTGTATTTTAAAATCTGATGGCACTTTGGACAAACGATGCCTTCTGTATTATAGTGAGCCCGAAGTGGTTCATGCGTCTCATGATCAAAGCCATAATATTTGACCGGATTAACTAATGTTTTTGCATTAAAGAGAGGGCTATCACCATTTAACAAAACAGTTGCCTTTGGTGCTTTAGCAGCACCCTTGATGATAAAGTCATAAGTTGTATAAATTTCTCCGTAACGATCCATCTGATCACGGAAAATATTGGTAAAAACAAATAGGTCTGGCGTAATATAATTTGTAACCGCTGGCAGACTAGCCTCGTCTATTTCAAGAACAGCTACCTGTCTTCCTGACTTTTGTCGCTTGGCAGAAAGAAAGGTAGACACGATGCCAGTTATCATATTAGCACCTGTTGTATTGGTCACGATATGACCGAAGGCATTTTCAAGAATGCCAACGGTCAAAGCAGTTGTTAGGGTTTTACCATTTGTTCCCGTGATTACAACGATTTCATAGTCACGTGCAATCGTATCAAGAATATTAGGATCAATTTTTAGTGCTAGCTTACCTGGAAAGGTAGAGCCACGTTTAAAAAAAGTTTGTAGGATAAATTGGCTTGATTTCCCAGCCAAAATCGCTAAATTAGATTTCAATGTCATGTCCTTATTTTACCACATTTTATGTTAAAATTAATTTATATGTAACTAACTTTTAGTGGAGGATTTAACATGACTGAAATAAAAATAATAGGGTTTATTGGGCTAGGTGTCATGGGGCATGCGATTGCAGAAAATCTGCTTGCTGATGGCTATGACCTTTATGTTTATAACAGAACAGCATCAAAAGCAGATGATTTAGTCGCGAATGGTGCAAATCTTGCAGCAACCCCGAAAGCAGTTGCTGAGGCAAGTGAGCTGATCATCACCATGGTGGGTTACCCGACAGATGTAAAAGCAGTCTATTTTGATAAATCGACAGGTATTTTCTCAGGTCTATCAGCAGGTAAGCTTGTCGTTGATATGACAACATCAACACCGACCTTGGCTAAAGAAATAGCTGAAAAAGCAAGTGAGCTAGGTGCACTAGCCCTAGATGCACCAGTTAGTGGTGGCGATATTGGTGCTAAAAATCGGACTTTGACGATTATGACTGGCGGGGATAGACTTGCCTATGATCGTCTTGTTGATATCTTTAGCAAGATTGGCAAGAAATCACAGTACTTTGGTGCAGCAGGTAGTGGTCAGCATGTCAAAATGGCCAATCAAATCGGCATTGCAGGGACGATGACGGCGCTATCAGAATTGCTAGTTTATGCCAAGGCAGCAGGATTGCCGCTAGATGATGTAATTGAGACATTATCTGCTGGTGGTGCTAATACTTGGTCATTGACAAACTATGGCCCGCGTATCCTGAAAGCAGATTATTCACCTGGCTTTTTCGTCAAGCATTTCATCAAAGACTTGAAAATTGCTTTAGAAGAGTCTGAGAAAATGGGCTTGACTTTACCTGCAACACAAGGCGCTTTAAGTTTATATGAACAATTAGCCGACAAAGGCTATGAAGATGCCGGTACACAATCGCTAATTAAGCTTTGGTGGTCATAAACCACTTGATCTAAATGGTAATCTGCATATTTTACATAAATTAATATATGTAAAATACGAAAATGTAATAAAAAAGGTACAACAATAAAATGAAAATAAGACCCTTAGAACGAAATGATTTACCCTTTATCCATCAGTTAGACAACCATAAAATGACGATGGCACTCTGGTTTGAAGAACCGTATGAATCGATAGATGAATTAACAAGCCTCTATGACAAACACATCCACGATAATACAGAACGCCGATTTGTGATTGATTTAGATGGTGAATTTGCTGGAGTGATTGAACTAGTTGAGATTGACTATATTCATCGGACAACTGAAATTCAGATTATCGTTAGAAAAGCTTATCAAGGGCAAGGACTTGCCAAAAAAGCCATCCGTAAAGGACTTGACTATGCCTTTAATATGTTAAATATGCACAAGGTGTATCTCTATGTAGATGTTGATAATCAAGTGGGGATTCATATTTACGAAGGCGTTGGGTTTGTCAAAGAAGGGATGATGCGACAACAGTTCTATGCAAATGGTGCCTATCATGATAGCTTATTCATGGGTATTTTTAAGGGTGAAGTAAGGCCGTAATTGATAGGAGAGAATTAAGTATCTTATCTAGTTGTTAACAGGCGCCAAAACAAGCCAAAAATGATTGCATTTAAAAAACAGAAGATGCCTTCTGTTCAGACTGAAGACAAAATACGTTAAATT
>NZ_JXJW01000010.1 GCF_002441695.1 Pseudolactococcus piscium | reverse complement strand
CTCTTTTCATACGTTTTTAGAGGTGCCCTAAAGATTTGATTATGAAAATAATTTGTCGTATAATAAATTTTGAGAGAAATATTTTAATGTTTTAGTTTAAATTTTATTTGGGAAATTAAATTGCTTTATCGATACTTTTAGAAAATTAATAATCTTGAAAGATTTTTGTGGTAAGTGTTTCAAAATGTATTTTGATAAAGTAATCTGAAAAGCTCGTTTAATCTATTTAAACTTTTTTTTAGTAAAGGGTCATTTTTTTAATTAAACTTTATTATGACTTTAGACATAATTTATCATGGGGGTTATTTATGATACAGAATCGATCATTTAGAGACTACATAGCAAGTCGATTTCATAGTGAGTTGTTTGAAGTTGTGAGTAGATATATCACTATTTTTTCAAATGAATTGAAATTACAGCTATGGCAACAATCAATTGCGCAATTTGAGGACTTAGGTTTATCAAAATTGAATGTTTTATTCGTCTATGTGGATGATCAGCCTAAGATGAAAATTTGTTTTGATGTTGTGGTAGACGCTGAAATTATTGATCAACAATCTCCTAATCATTATAGCGAACCTAATGTCTATCATTTGTGGCTTAAACTAGGTTGTTTTGGGGATTTAGATTGTGACTTGGATGATTTTCAGGTTTTAAGTATCAAAATTTATGATAGAAATACAGACCATGAAAATTCATTATCCGACGAACTGATCCCTTATATTTGTACTGAGGGACTAGATAAAGTAGCATTGGATTTTGTCGCGAGGTATTACCCAGAGGCGTTAGAAAAGCCAATGCCTATAGATCCTTATGAGTTAGCACATAGAATGTCTTTGGAGGTGAAGCAAAGAGATATTTCCAAAGATTGTTCCATTTTTGGACAAATCTTTTTTCAAGATTCTGAGGGCATATTTTATGATCGTCAAAAGGATAAAATGGTAGTGGAGACGGTCAAGGCAAAAACTATTTTTGTTGATCTGAGAGCTTACTTTTTACGGAATTTAGGATCAGTTAATAACACAATTGTGCATGAATGTGTGCACTGGGACAAGCATAGAAAAGCAATTAAACTAGAAAATTTCTATGATAATGATGCGACGAAAATTGTCTGTACCGTGACGGGAAGTGTAGCCGGTAAACAAAAAGAGGCTATTGAGTGGATAGAATGGCAGGCAAACAAATTAGCGCCTAGGATTCAAATGCCATTTATCATGTTTCAACTCAAAGCCCAAGAGTTAATTGAAAAATATAAGATAGAGTTGCAATCATCTGAGCTTGTGGATGTTTTGGAGCCGGTGATTGATGAGCTTGCCGATTTTTTTGAGGTATCACGATTAGCTGCGAAAATTCGTATGATTGATACTGGTTATTATGAGGCGCGCAATGTTTTTATCTATATTGACGGAAAATACATCAGACCTTATACTTACACGAAAGATGCGATTGGTGAAAATCAGACGTTTTGTATAGATTTGGCAGATGCTTTAACGGAAAGTGTGGTGTCATCAGGTTTTAAAGAAAGATTGCAGACAGGTGATTATCTTTATATTGAGACGCATTTTTGCCTAAACGATCCTAAGTATATTGAAGATAATCAACTGACAGAGTATGCCCGTCTACATTTGGACGAGTGTTGTCTGATATTTGATTTGAAAATCAGTGCCGATAATCAATATGATGAAAACTATCATTTTTTGTGTTTTCTAAATCGAGATATGGCATCCAATGTTATTTTTGAAGCCCGTTTTTCAGACTGTGACACTCTAAATCATGCTGAAAAGCTTGCTGATTATCACGCTGAGGTTTTAAAAGTGGCGCAAAGTTTACCGATGACGTTTTCAGGTGCGCTTGATCAGTTGATAGAATGGTCAGATATGACGATTGAAGCATTAGCAGAAGCCTCCGAAATCAGCGAGAAAACCATTCAACGATTGAGATATAATGAGCCTGATAATGTCTCAATAGAAAGTGTGGTGCAGCTGTGCATCGGGATGCAATTAGAACCAATGCTGAGTGATTATCTTTTAAAAGCCTCTGGAAAATCCCTCATGATGACAGCGCAACATACCATGTACTATTTTTTGTTACATAGCTATTATACACATTCTATTTATGAGTGTAATGAGATGTTGGCAGATCAAAACCTTAAATTATTAGGTAGAAAAAACAGAGGAATTGAGGCGGTTATTTAATTTTATTGGAACATTGGATGTTTGAGGTCAAAAGTGAGTAAAGACTAGATTAAGAGAGACGATTCTTTTAATTAGCTTTTTTTTTTTGCTTAATTTGTATTGAAAATCGGACATTCGATGTCCTGTTAAGTTAGTCAAGCGTGAAGTAAAATGAGACTATAAGGAAATAAATGATACTTATTTTGAACAGCGATTAATTGAAGTGCACAAGTTAACCGCTATGGCTAAAAGGATTAAAGTAAAATTAAGCATAGGAGACTGACTGATGACTAAGACAACAAAAGAATATTTGAAACAGATTGAAAACATGAATCGCTATATTGAGCAACTGTTGAGTGAAGTTGAGGAATTGAGAGCGTTGTCTCAATCGTTATCAGGTACTCAATTCGGTGAACGCATTACGGGTGGTAACAAGAATAATGAGGCAGCGTTTGTCAACTATATCCTCAAAATCAATGAGCTAGAAACAAAAATAAATCAAGAAATTGATAAATTTATAGATTTGAAAACCACAATTATCAAGGCAATTGACGAATTAGATGATTTAGAGGAACGAATGGTGTTACGTGCAAGGTATATCAGCGGAAGAAGTTGGGATGATATTTATGACCAATTAAATCGGTCAAGAAGTGCTGCGCACCGTGTTCATGCGTCTGCTTTAGCAAATTTAAAAGTCCCAACAAAAGTTGAGAACAAACGAGACTAATTGGGACGGCATGAGACTATAGGTAGTGCTATAATGGTAATGTGATAAAAAGGTAAAGAGCAGTATGACAAATAAATAAATCAAGCGATTAGAAAATTCTGGTCGCTTTTCTTTTTACCTTGATTGACCACTAGGTCGTTAAACTAGCAATAATAGATGAAAGAGAACGATTAGCAAAAGCTAGTTGTTTTTCTTTTGCCTAAAAAGAAAGGAGGAGGCAAATGAGTCAAGGAAACAAACTGCCGTATTTAGAGGAAGTTGAGAGAAATTTGGAGGAAGTGTTTTCGAATTTTAAATATCTCTATCATCAAAATATGAAGGATGAGCGTGCTTTAAATCAGTTAAGGCAGCGGACACTGCATCAGATTTGGCACTATCGGGAAACGGACTACAACTCTAGTTTTTACGTACCGTATGAGTTGAAAAAACGTTACTCAGATAAAGTTAAAAATTATCTGTTTTAGGCAAAACTGACCGAAATGTCATGAAACTATTTCTGCTAGTGTGGTAGGAAATAAAAAATTATTCTTAAGGAGAATTACAATTATGAAACAAAACACATTTCTAATGAAAACGGATTTCCTTGAAAATCTGATTTATGATGGATTCGAGAATGGGCCGCGTACAGTTATGGGACAACAAGGCGCTTATCAACGTCATCATGTTGCTAATGCTGCGCACGGCTCTTTCGATGTCATCACTAAAACTTTGACGGATGCGGTGCCGGAAGGCGCGCAAATTGAGTTGGTTAATCCAATTTTCTATCCTGATTTTATTCACGGCAATCAAATTGCACCAGCTTTGAACGTATTTGCGACTGATATTAAAGTACTTGGAGGTAAAAACTAATGGCTATTGGACTTAAATTTGACAAACAAAAAATTCTGGGTAAAGACTATCGTGACATTACGGCCGCTTTGCAATTGGATCAACTTTTCGGGAAGTTGACATTACGTGAGGCAAAACCTTTGTTTGCCTTTGAAGATGATTTGACACAACCACGAAATGCTGACGGCAGCTACCCGCAAGCCTCAACTGGGGAGATTCTGGGGATTGACGTTGACTTACGCAGTAGCGTGCAATCCGAGGTGATTAAATTTACCATTGTTGGTGTGACACCTACTGACTTTGAAGCGTTAGGCATTGCCTTTAATGATGAAGTTGTCCTTGAAGGGATTCGAGTAGCTTACTATGCGATCCCACAAGGTGGCAACCGCAGTAACAATGGCTACAAGTTATTTGCAGAAGGCATTTCAAAGGCAGGAGCTGCTAAGGTAGAAATGCCTAAAAAAGATGATAAGATGCCGAAAAAATAGAATAGGTGGCTGATATGAAAAAATTCCTTCGATTTTTTTGGAAGTATCGAGGATTCAGGGTCAGAGATTGGTACAAGCATCAAAGACTCATTGTCACTGTTGTCTTATTTACACCGATTTTGCTTGGGATAGGTGGTTATGTCTACTTTCATGATGGTGAAGTGTTAGCTTATTTTCAAGAAAATGTGCTAATACGTGTGCCGCTAGTACTAGGCGTTTTGATTATCTTATTTTTAGTTGCTCTTAAAATCGAGATTGAGCTTGAAAAGCACGTTGTCTTTTTCACAAGACTACGATCATTGTATTTTTTGAGACGAAAAATGTTTTATTCGAAATTCTACAATGCGATAAAAAGAGAAAATAAGGCAGAGAAAATCAAGTTTGAGCGGGCGTACTTGCGACAAAATAAACACACGGTTGAAGTCTCGTTTGAGTTGCGAGGCACAAAAAGTGAACAAAAGTTTTTACAAGTTGGGCCGCAATTGGAGACGACTTTTTCGGGTGACTTAATGGATAGGCAAATATTAGACGGCTATATCATCTATACGATTGCCTTTCAAAAATACCTTGGACGAATTTCAGTCGATAAAGTTGAGATGACAGCTCAAGGTTTACGCTTAATGGAAACCGTTTATTGGGATTTTAGGAAAGAGCCGCATCTGTTAATATCCGGTGGGACTGGCGGAGGTAAATCAGTTTTACTGTTTATCTTGATTTTAGCTTTGGCAAAAATCGGTAATCTCTATATCTGTGATCCCAAACGCGCTGACCTTGCCAATTTGGAAAGGTACGAGGTGTTCAATGGTCAAGTTTATTTTGAAGTCTCTGATATTGTCAAATGCGTGATCCATGCCTGGAAAATTATGAATCAGCGCTATGACTATATGCGTCAAAGTCCCCAAAATAAAATGGGGCTTGATTACTCTGATTATGGTATGAAACCAACTTTCGTGATTATTGATGAAGTTGGTGCGATGACAAGTGAATTAGAGGGGATGCGTGGCAGTCGTTTAGCTGCGGAGTATCTTAACGCGTTACAACAAATTGCCCAAAAAGGACGCCAGGCTGGAGTCTTTTTAATTTTGTCTTTACAAAAAGCAGGTGTGGATGCCGTACCGTCTAATATCCGTGATCAGCTGATGAAACGGATCACGGTGGGTGTTTTATCTAGCACGGGCTATTCTATTGCATTTGGTGAGGAGGCAAGTCAAAAGGAATTTAAAACAATCAAGGAAATTAATGGTCAGGCAGTTCGAGGTAGAGGCTATACTGGGAATTTTGGTGAAGTCATTGAGGAATTTTACTCACCGTATGTGCCGTTTGATCGGGGATTCGATTTTTTTGAGGAGTATGCAAAATTACCTAAACTTGAAATAGCTGACTATGACCAGATTATCCAGGCTGAGATAAAAAATAGGTCTAAAATACCTGAGGTGTCAGATGATCAAACGTTTTCTAGGGAGCAGCTCGCAAAAGCATTGGGGACAAGTCCTACTGTAGTGCAAAGGGCGACTCAATTATTAGCTGACAACGGTATCTATTTTGACAAGGATGTCAAAGGGCGTTATATCTATGATGATCAGGATAAAGACTTTTTTGCATCCGTTTTAGCTTATAAACGATCTGAAGGGGTGACTTTATCTAAAGCGATTGAGCAGTTTATTCAGCCAGGCGAAGATGATTAATGAGCTATCGGAGAGGTTAGTAGTAGGCAAGCAGGCGTAGCGAAGCGGAGCCTGCGTCTCCGTGCCGGATACTAACCTTTCCGATGCTCATGTTACCCCCGTATTCTAATAGGGGGGTAACATTTTAAAAAAACGCCAGTTTTATTACCTCTCATGCTAGACGGGGGAAGGGTTAAAGGGGTGTTCAAAATTGGCACTTTTGCCCAATTTTTTTGGCACCTGAATCAATGGAGTAAAATTAATGGACGGTTACAGACTGAAAGAATTTAGGAAATCATTAAAGATGACTCAAAAAGAGTTATCCGAAAAAACAGGACTTAGCTTAGATCAGGTTAAGAAACTTGAAACCGGTAGAAACAGATTGACATCCGATAAATTTCGAGAAATCAAAATGAGGCTAGGGTTGATCAATAATAACTCTGAAAACCCTTTGCGGATGATGATTGACTATCTGCGCATGACCTTCAAGAATATCCGAGATATAGAATACTTTGTCGAAACTATCTTGTTCATTTCCTACACCAATTTTGTCAGCGTGGCATCTGGTTTGTATGGTTATAATTCATCTTTGCGCTTTGGTAATATCTGGATTTTATACTATTACGATGCGGAGGCACGCGGTAACTACAATTTAACCTTACAGTTATCAGGTCAGGGCTGCCGTGAAATGGAGCTGTATTTTGAAAATACAGGCTTAACTTGGCAGTCATGGTTAGAACGTTCGATGGTATTTCATGAGGACGCCAATATTACCAGAATTGATATAGCTTTAGATGACTTATACAAAGGCTATGGCAATGGAAGTAAACATTTTCAGATTCCAAGTATCATTGAAAAAATGAATAGCGGTCTAATCAAAACAAAACAATTTAGAAGTTGGGAGCACGTCGGTGGTGGCATCATCAATAATGAAAATTTTGACGCGCCGGATGATAAAGGGGTATCTGTCTATTTCGGTTCGAGGCAGTCGTCACTCTATTTCAATTTTTATGAAAAGCGTTTTGAACTTGCGAAAAAAGAAAAAATCACGGTTGAGGAATCACTGGAAATTTTCGGTATCTGGAATCGGTATGAAGTACGCTATTCACACGATACAGCTCAGGCGCTCGTCATGAAATTTATCGAAGGGTATGATCTAGGGGATATGGTTCGGGGGTTAATCAATCAACGCTTATCCGTTTATCAGGGGATTGACGAAAAGTGGGGGTCTTATATACCTGACGAGAAGTGGCAGCGACTATTTGGCAATGTGGATTATTTGAAATTGACGACTCAGGCAGAACCTTATGACATCATGCGTACTGTTCGTTGGCTTTATTATCAGGTCTCAAATTCATTGGCACTTGTGAAAGAATATGATCGGATTGTTAATCGAAATTTTCTGGAGGACATCTTGGAATCAGGGGAGATCACGGAGGTCATGGAGAAAAGACTTGAAAATGTGAGGACACAATACGCTATGTTGGAGGAGCTTGAACTGAAAAAACAATTCAATCCAACGATTTTAATGGACTAATAATCATCAAAAATACTCTATTTCTTTTGGGTTTGGGGTAATCTAAAACTTTAGAAAATACGAGGTGTCGCTATGGCAAAAAAAGAAATCAGTGCAGCGGAAGTAGAAATTAGAGATTTGGCAAATGAAATTTTGACGCAATTAGAAGCGGGACAAATTAAAGAAGTCAATTCTAGTAATAAAACTTTGGAAAATAGGCTGAAACGAGTAGAAGAAACGGACATCAATGTGCTCTTTAAAGAGGCTTTAAACGGCTCTCTTAAAAAGATTGATGGGGTTGTCTTTGGTTATAACAAGGCGATGAAGGGTGCTCGGACGGAGGCTAAAACTTTAGCTGATATTTTGAGTGCTTAATCATTAAGCAAAACGGGTGGATGTTTTGGGAATAACATATTTTTGATGATAGTTTAGTAAATTAAGCAACTTATCCTATTGATATAATAGCAAGCTATATCAAGTATCTATGGTTGATAAAGTTAGATACTATAATGATAATTATTGTAGTATGCGACTTGATATGGGATAATAAAAGTGTGAGATAGTCATGAGGAGAATTGAAAAGAGGATATAAAAAATGAATAACCTTTTAGAAAAAATTAAAGCAACAACACTCAGGCAGCGCTTGATTATAGGTGGCGTTTTCCTTATCTTGATTGGTTTTGGTACAGCTACAGTTGTTCATCATCAAAATGTTGTAAGTGAAGCTAAAAATAAACAAGAAAAGCTAGAATCTGATAAAAAGTCGAAACTGGATAAGCATTTAAAAGCGGATAAAGCATCAAAGGATAGGGCTGACCAGGCTGCTTGGGAAAAGGCACAAAAAGATGCGGCAGACAAGCAAGCCAGGGATAAGGTTCAAGCAGAATTAGCAGCTAAAGTGCAGGCAGAAAATGATGCCAAAGCTCAAGCGGAATCTGAAAAAGTTCAAGCAGACCAAGCAGCTCAAGCTGTCAGTGAACCGCAACAACAAGTCCAACCTAATGACAATTATTCAGGACAATCTGAAGTCCCTAACTCGCCAAGTCAATCAACTCCCACGCCGCCTGCACAACAAGCACCAAGTCCAGGTAATCAGTGGGGTAATACAACACCAGCTGAGCAAGGGGCACTTGAAAAAGGGCACTCAGTTATGGGTGGTGATGAATCACTCAACGTCTATGAAAAATAACTATTAAAATTAGATATAAGAAGACAGGAAATCTAAATTCTTGTCTTTTTTATTGTCTAAAAATTAATCAATCATAAGATAAAGCGTTCGTTGAGCGCTTTTTATTCTGTTCGCTAAAACTAGAAAGAGGCAAATTGTGAATAAAAAATGGAAATCAGGGAAAAAATGGCTCTATACGTCAAGTGCCCTTGCGATATTAGTTGGTGGTGGGATAGCGGTGAGTCAAACCTCCCCACTTACGCAACTATTTCAATTCGGTGTCGTTAATGCAGATGAACTCAGTGACACTGGTGCGGTAACGATTGGGACAGCTAATGGTAAGCCAGTTGTCAAAACGCCCAATAATGATATGTCATCTGAGAAATTTTCGAATGTTGTGCGGTCACTCGTTGGTGATAATGCCAACTCTGTTAAGTATGTCGCAAACAACCTTGCTTGGCAATCTAATACAACAATTGAGGGGACTCGCAGTGTTTCAACAACGGGAATTGGCTATTTTATGCGACAAGATGGATTTGCGGGTGCACAAGCGCTCAAAATGGATGAAGGTCAAAGCATCTTGATTAAGAATATGGGGTCTGTCAAGGATATGTCAGATAATGTTATTCCAATCGACGTGAAACTGACATTGAATTCATACAATCCAATTGACAATGCGAGTAATACAGCACTTCCCAAAACAGGACTCATGGTTGCGCTCCAGGGGCAAGCAAGTGACGGGACACTTCAAATTGATGTTGGTGCACCCTTTGAAGGGGCGACTGGTGGTCCCGGTGAGGGGGAAACAGGATCAGGAGGAGGCACAGGATCAGGAGGTGTAGGTTGGTGGAATACATCCGGTGTTGCACAACTTGATCAAGTTACCTTTAGCTATACGCTAATTAATCATAATACGGGTGCGGAGATTGATAGTGTACTACAAGCTACTCGATATTCGGATATTGATTCCTCTCAACGTGTCAGCTATGGTATTACGGGACTTCAAGGCATTATCCTATCATCAGACACACAAATCACATTAAGCAATGGTGTTTTAGTGGGACCAAGTACTACGACAAATGAAACGGATGGCTCGATACTAGGTGCTAAAAGTTTGATTAAGGTTACAACTAATACAACCAATGCCGTTAAGTATGACGGAGAAAATCAAAAATCCACAATTGCTTTGGGGATTTTTGGTAGAACGGATATCAAAGTTGTCCTGGACGGAACGTTTAAGTTGGATAAGTCTCTTTTAGGGTACGATGATGCAATGCCTAATAATTTGTATAGCTTTTTACCACTTGTTTTTGACATCTATGATAAAGATGGTAAAGATGTCGGAGATATTGCAATCCCTGTAAATGGTAGCGCGGTTGAAAGTCCCAAATTAAAACCTGGTGAATATACGCTTAAAGAGCGGGCAAGTTCCGTGACATCTGTGACGGGTCAAACGCACAACCTTAAAACTTACAAAGTGACAGTCGTTGCTGGTAAAAAAGGAGATGCTGCACCAGTCGTCAAAGTCGAAAATAAGCCGGTCATGGGTGAGGTTACGGTCACGAAAAGAGGGGCCGAGTCCGGTGACAAGATGTGGAATGAAAACTATACCTTGGTAGATAATGAGCTGAGATTGACAAGCCTAACTGACGGAAAAATCTATACGGCTAAGACGGACAAAGCCGGTAAACTCGTCTTTAAAAATCTACCTCTGGGCAAGTATAAGCTAGATGAAACTAAGGCAAGCGCTGGCTTTGTTAACACTTTCAAACCAATTGAAGTGACTTTGACTTGGCAAGATAATCAAACTGAGATTGTCTACGGTACAGCTCAGGGCACAAATCAGGAGGTTAAGGGCGAAAACAAACTTTGGAAGTCTGATAAAGCCACGGGTGAAAAAGCTCAAGGAAAAGCTGAAATGAAAACAGCTGAATATGGTTTATTCTACGGGGATGATTCCGATGGCTCTAGCCCTCATAAAAAAGGTGAACCGGTCAAATGGTCAGCTATGCCTAAAGCCAAACTTATCTCAGGCGAAAAAGTTACCGAATCAGTCATTAACGGCAGAGTTGTCAAGCATGGTGATAATATCGTGGTCGGTGTTGATGATACGAAACTAACCGTCTACATTGGTAATTTACCTCTTGGCAAGTATGTTTGGAAAGAATTAAATGCACCTGTTGGTTATGCCTTAGACAGCTCAGAAATACCGTTTGAAATCAAAAAACAAGATGATCAAACGGCTAATGTGATCACGTCTGATACCCACTCGAAAGAACAAGTAATCAAGGCTAAACTCATCATCCAAAAACTCGTTGAAATTGCTGGGGAATCTGCGGAATCTGGATTTAATGGTGTGAAATTCAATATTGCGCCACTTGTAGGGACAGATGCTGCTGCTCAAACAATAACGACGGGGATCAAGGGAGACGAGGACGGTTATGCTAGTACTGAACTTGTCTATGGCGATTATGTGATAACTGAGGACATGGCAACCCTTCCTAACGGTTATCAGCCAATTAGACCAATCTACATTCACATGATTACTGATCCTAAAACTGACATCATCACGATTACGGCAAGCTATCAACCTGACGGGTCAAAACCATTTTCTAATCGTGTCTTTAGTCAAAGCGATAATCAGACGACAGATAAAAATGACAATATCTCAGGCAGCCTGGCTGGTATTGTATCAGACGGCGTGCCGTTTATCAGTTTATCCAAAATAACATTGACAGATAAAGGTGCAAATCCTGTTCCATCAATCGATATTGAGAAAACTAACGGTGAAATTACCAAAAATGGTATTGGGAACTATGAAGATAGTGTCAATAATTTAGGCGAACACGACCATGACACTAAAGAAACTGCTTTTGAAGTAACTGGCGATAGCACTAAAATTTTCTTCAAAGTTACCAATAACGGCGAAGATGATTTAACCAATCTCAAGGTTATTGATAAAACAACTACAGGTACTAAACAAGTGAAAGCTATTCAGTTCACGTATAAAGGTAAAGTACTCACGGCTGATAAGTTCGGGGTGCTTTTTCTTGACGGTCAAGCTCTTGTCCTGAAAGTTGGCGAAACGATTGAGGGAACTGGTACGCTTGAAAAATTAGTTGGTGGGGAAGACCATGCGGATATTGTAGAGGTTGTGGCGCTTGGTCTGGAATCTAAACGTGAAGTCGGAGATGATGACGAATGGCACGGACACAAGCCTAAGCCGTCCATTGATGTTGAAAAAACCAATAGTGAAATTGCTAAAGGTGGCGCAGGTAATCACAAAGACAAGGCTAATAACCTCGGCAAAGATGACCACGACACCAAAGAAACAGCGCTTGCGGTACTTAACGACAGTCCTAAAATTTTCTTTAAGTTGATAAATAATGGCGAAGACGATTTGACGAATTTGACGGCAGTTGATAAAACGACTGAGGGTAAAAAACAAGTGAAAGATATTAAGTGGACTTACAAAGGAAAAGCGCTCACGGTTGATAAGTCTGGTATTTTCTATCTTGATAGTAAGGTGTTCATCTTAAAAGGTGGCGAAACGCTTGAAGCAACTGGTATGCTTGAAAAACTAGACGAGGGCGAAACTCACGCTGATAAGATTACCGTGTCAGGTGTCGGTGTCAAATCAAATGAAAAGGTTGGAGATGATGATGAATGGCATGGCTTTAAATCTAAACCATTAGTTGATGTCGAGAAATCAAGTGAAGCTATCTCTAAGGGTGGCATAGGCAATCATCTTGATAAGCCTGATAACTTAGGTAAGGGCGATTCTGATACTGAACAGACAGCGGTTGAATTAGGCGACAAAGCTCAAACAATCAATTTTCGTGTGACAAACAACGGAACTGAAAGTCTGACTCATATCAAGTTGACGGATAAAACGCTTGACGGTAATCATGATGTCAAAGAGATCAAGTGGACTTACAATGGTAAGGCGCTTACAACTAATAAAGATGGCGCACTTGAACTTGATGGCAAACTACTTGAATTGCCAGTTGGTGGCTATATTGTTGGAACAGGTACACTTGAATCTATCACGGCAGGTGAGGTGCATAGTGATGAAATCACAGTATCAGCTAAAGGCACAATTAGTGGTAAGACTGTTGGGGATAAAGACAAATGGTATGGTAAGAAACCTAAGCCAGTCAATCAAGTTATTAAAATTTTCCTACCTAAAACTGGCGAGGGGAAAGCACTTCTCGCAACTGCTATTGGTGGCTTGATTGTGGTAATCGTTACAATCATAAAGCACAAGGTCATCTTTAAAGCTCTAAGAGGCGGTAAAGATAAAATCAAGAAATAGTTAATCAACTAAACCACGACTAGAGGAACGTGCAGATGGGGTGTGAAGTCCAATAAAACAAAAAGAAGGTGAGGTGTACCGTGAATAAATTTTTAAAAATCTTATTTGCGATTTTTGCAGTCGTTGCGGTAAGTATCATTGGGTTTGGTGCTTATTTTTTAATTGGTGGCGATCGCTCAGAAGAAACAATCAAAAAAGAAAATGCTAACTCATTTGAGTTTAAGTCAGTTTCGGAATCTTCCAAAGCAGTCATAAGTGAAAAGAGTTCTAGTGAAAAACAGGTAGTTGCTGAAAGTAAAGCACCACCTGTTTCAGCGCCACAAGCTCCCTCAACGACAACGCCACCACCAATTGAAACAGTGCCCGAGTGTACTTATGATTTTGTACCAGAAATAGCTGTACCACTTGGAGAAATATCAACGGAGACATCAGATTTGTCATCTGATATTGAAGCACTAAAAGCGCAGTACGCAGGATATAACATTATTATTGTCAATCCAGATGGTACAGAAAGTCAAGTACAGTAAGGCATGGAAAGGAAAATAATGTCAGTATTTTTAGTTATTGATCGTTATACCAATGAGGTGATTGGTCAATATGAACACTTATCAGTTGCTAACGCAGTCATTGAGGAATTAGAGGACAAATCACTTAATGTCAGAAAAGAGGAATCATATGTCAAAGACAAGAATTTATGAAGTCGCAAGAAATTTAGATAGGACATCTAAAGAGATTTTAGCGATTTCAAATACACTAGGGTTTGAGGCGAAAGCAGCTAGTTCATCACTTGATCAGGCGCAAATTAGTGCCATTGAAAATTATTTGATTTCACCAGAGCCTAAAAAGAAAAAGTCGAGGAAAAAAGTTAATCAATTTGAAAATGTTTCGGATGGATTGGTCTCAGAAAGTTCTTGTCAAAGACAGTCTGAAAACTATGACGGCATGACTAAAAAAGAAGTCAAACGCTATCAAAAGGCACAAAGAAAGCTAGAAAAACAGTCGAAAACACGACAGAAAGTTGAAAAAAAAGCGGTTAAATTACCCAAACAATACAGTCAACGTAAGGCAAATATGATTGTTTATGGTACGGTGATTGGATTAGTTGCTTTGTCAGCTTTTGCTTTATTTTCTACTGGTCTAAGAAATTTCAAGCAAGCCAATCCGCAGTCTGTTACAGCGCTAAAAGCTGATTCGGGTTTAGACACGAATAACAAAATCAATTTGTTTCTGTCAAATTTTGTGGGGGCATACTTTAACAAAGGATTGGATAATTTAAATCAAGATGCTTTAATCCCTTTTTATGGTGGTGAGTTGCTAGATGTCAAAAATCCACAAACAAATAAAGGGGCGTATGAATTAGTGAGTTCAACCTTACTTGAAATTAAAGATAAGGTCGGATCATACGCGGTGATTTATCGTGTTAAGACAAGTGAAGGAGATAGTTGGCATGAAGTGTCAACTATTTTTAATATCCCTTTCAGTGAAAAATCTGGAAAATACTATGTCAGTGACTTACCCTTTGTGACGCAAACTGAGAGTTTACAAGCAAATAAAGTCAAGCAGAATAAGTTGGACAAAATGACCAGTATTTACGATGAGGCATGGCAGACGAAAGCCAATAACTTTGTATCTGCTTTTTTCACGGCTTATACAAGTGATGACAATACCCTAGCAACTATGAGTAAGGGGATTCGAGGAATTACAGGCTACAAGTTTAAGTCATTAGATTATTCGTATTATACGCTTAATCAAAGCGAGACAAAATTAACTGCTGAGATACAAGTGACGTTTGAAGACAATTTTGCGATGACGCACAGTGAGGACTTCACGCTGGAGCTTACCAAAAAAGAAGATATGCTTTTTGTGAGCAAGCTCTATCATGGTATTAAAGCGAGTGATTCAAAAAAAGATAGGGGGTAATTCAATATGAATGGTGTGTTTAAAGATTTAGCAGAAAAAGGTCTGGTGCCCGCAGCTGTTATCTTTTCGGGTTACTACATTGTGACTAAGGGGATCGGTAAGCAGGACTGGGGCAAAATTGTAAGTATTATTGCAGGTAACCTACTTTTGGTAGGTATCGTCTATTTTCCAGATATTCTCAAAACTATTGCTAAGGTTGTCATGGGATTCTTGCAACGAGTTTTTGAAACTGTTTTAGGGGGCTAAAGTTATGGCAGAAACGATAAAAGATAAGCATCTCTATGCCTATAAGAAAGCCTTGGAGGAACAAAACACTTTTCATACGATCTTTGGTTATCCTCTGTTAAGCCCGATCAAATATTCGTTTGTGGCTTATGCCGCTGTTGTACTGCTTATTGAAACAATTATCTGGTATAGGCTGTTAAAATTTCTTCCGACAGGTTGGTTCTTTGCGGCCGCTTTATTGATTGCCTATAAATTGGGACAGAAATTAGCAGATTGGAAAATTGACGGGAAATATTTTCCAGCTTTTATCCGGGGGTGGCTCAGTTTTTACTTAACCTATGGCATAAAGCGACACTGCTTTTTCTTAAATAAGGGCATCCTATATGAAATGAGGGAAAATGAATTTAAAAACGAATTTCAAAAATGATATATCGGACATCCATGATAATTTGGTTCTGAAAGATAATGGCGATGTTTATGCGATGTTTGAAGTGCCAAAAGCGATTATCAATAGTATTGATAGAAACGAAAAGGATGATTTTAAGGCACTAACTACCAGTGTTTTATCAGGGATAAGAGAGTATAAGAATTTTGATATTTCAATGATACCGCTTGATGTCGCGTTAGATACCATGTACCTGAAATTATCTCAGGATTTTTCGGAAGATACGGAAGATCTAGCCTGGTATATTTTAGATGAGTCTTACACTCGACTTCGTGAATCTGTTGATCGGATTTTTGAGTATCATTGGTATCTGACCATCCCACTAAAATCAAGTCATATTTCGTTTGATAAAAAAGAGATGTTTAAAACCAGCATCAACTACTTGACTAAGAAAGTCTATGAGCCTTTAGTGGGGAAAGTTACCTATCAAAAAGATTGGTATTTAGCTTATGAAGTCTATGCGAGTGACTTAGAGAAAAAGCTCAGTCTTTTAATGGCAAAACCTCTCAACACACAAGAAACGATTTTTATTAATCGCTTGCAGTATCTACGAGGGATTGACTTTGATCGGGCTTTTGAAGTCAGTGCGACACGTAACACGCTTGAAAATTTAGATGATACTAGCTTGACATGGGAAAATTTCAATATCTTGACCTTGCACAATGGCTTAGAAAAATCGTACTTGGCGATGTTACCGGTTGCTTATATCCCTGAAAATGTCAGTTATTTGCATCTACTAGAAGATATTCAAGGCTTTAATTTTCCGATTGAAACACTTACTAAGGCTATCTTTTCATCAAAGAAGGGGACTTTTTCGGTACCTGCCAAGGCTAACCGTGCGCGATTGCGTCATAATAAGGCGATTGCGGACGGCGATGCGGCAGGTGGGGTAGATCAAAATAAAAAAGAGCGCTCTAAGGCATTAGTTGAAGATTTGCTTGTCAGATCAAATGACGATGAAATCTTGTTGGGCTACTTACAAACGCTTGTTTTTGCAGATCAAAATTATGATGCCTTGGTCGAAAAAATGCGAATTGTCATGGATGCCTGCTCTAAAAATGGGATTGAGCTTGTCAAGGCTCGGGCTGATCAGCTCTATTTATTTTATAAAAATAGACTCACGCAAACTTTGGATGACTCGGATAAAAATTTCATCCAGATTACAACGTTAGACGGATTTGTGGAAAATCTCTTTTTTACGGGACAGAAAGTCGGGCAAGATGTTGGTTTTTATATTGGGCGGATTGATGCTAATAAAGGGTCGTGGTATGGCGATTTTAAAAAGGCGATTGAATCAAGCATCAATTTTGCCTATGTCAATCCATTTCAGGCAAATAAATTGGATGTAGCGGGGAAAGTGACAAGTAATCCACACATTGCGATTACAGGAGATATTGGTGGCGGAAAATCATTTCTGACTAAGTATCTCTTTTTATATTCAAGCCTTTTGAAGGCTAAAACACTCTATATTGACCCTAAAGCTGAAATGCGCCGGCAGTATCTTAAAGTTCTAAAAGAGTATGAAACAAAAGGCATCTATCCTGAAATTCAGGATTACATTAGGTCAATTAATTTTGTCACGTTGGATAAAAATAATCGTTCAAACTGGGGTGCGCTTGATCCTATTGTTTTCCTCAAAGGTGTTGAAGCCAAAGACTTGGCAATTTCGATGACTAATGAAATTTATAGTTTGAGAAATAAAGAGGAGTTTCATAGTGCTTTTCTGGACTCGCTTGACAAACACCTTGCCTTACGTGAGCGTGGCGAAAAAGTAGGGATGCTCACAGTTTTCAGAGACCTTGAAAAACATCGCTCAAAAGCGGTCAGAGTTTCAGCTAATCTCTTAGTAAAAATGGTACAAAATTCTATTTTGTCACTTTGTTTTTCAGACGGTCAAAATCAGGCAGTCGATACGGATAGTCGCATTACTGTGCTTGAAGTGACAGGGCTTGATTTACCTACTGATGAAAAAGATGAACTGAGTGATAGTCAAATAAAATCCTTGGTTGTCATGTATGCTTTGGGACATTATTGCCACAAATTTGGTAGTGAAAACAGAAAACAAGAGACGATTATTTTTCTTGATGAAGCATGGTTTTTCAATGCGACAGCAGTTGGTCGTGGCATTATCAAACGCATTAAACGTGTCGGACGTTCAGAGAATAATTTCCTTGTCTTGATTACACAATCAGTCGATGACACAGCAGATGAAGATGACGGGACAGGCTTTGGAACAATCTTTGCCTTTAATTCAGATACCGAAGCTGAAAAAGTCCTTAATCGCCTGAAAATACCAGTTACTGATGAAACAATCTCATGGTTTGAAAGCATGACAATGGGGCAGTGTATTTTTAGAGACACCTTTGGCAGATGTGAGCGAATAACGGTTGACGGTCTTTTTCCTGAGATTAATGTTCTGTTTGATACAGTCGAAACGGATATGAAAGCAGTAGCTTAGAAAGGATGGATAGATATGAAAAAAATAATCGCAAAGATTATCATCGTACTCGCTATTTCTTTATCGTTTTCTATGACTGCTTTGGCACAAGATTATCCTCAATCCATTGATACAGGTTTAAATCGCTGGGAACTGATTGATAAAGAAAAAGGTTATTATGCGTACAAGTATAATATCTCAGGTGATCATTATGATACCCGAATAGCGACCTATGAAGAAGTGATGAAAGAGGTGGCTGCGCATGAAAAAGAGTCTGAGATGGCAGAAACTCAAATGACTGTCTTGGGTAATCTCTTTAATCAAGTAGCGACTGCGGATAATCCTAGTGAAGATCAGCTGAGAGGGCAAATTGAAATCGTGCAAGCTGAGATCAATAAATTACCTAAAGGGACGGCAAGAGATAGACTACAAGGTCAGCTAGACAATTATAAGCGACAACTAGCTGATGCGATTGATAATGCCAAAGCCTATGCGGAGGCGCAAGTCATGTACGCCAAAGCTATAAAAGCTGATGATATTAGCGATTTGTCAGTCTATACATCCTATATGTATATTGAGGACGGCTTTTTCAGCACAAAGGATATTTTCCCCAAAATTATCAACGCAATCGTCCAAGCGATTTTTTTTATCCCAAAATTGCTTTATTTCATTGTGGCTAAGACGCTGACCTTGATCAGTAGTCAATCTGCAATGGGACAAGTTAATGGCGTTGTGACAACTTCCAAAGATGTCTTTGATAAGGTGCTAGATATTGCCTATCCTTATTTAATCTTCTTTACCAGTTTTATCTTCTTTAAAAAGTTTATTAAAACTGGTAGTACGGGACGTGCGCTCATGAGTGCGGGTAAGTACCTCATGCCTTTCTTTGCGGGCGCGATTCTCTACGCTAATATCACATTAGACGGACAGCCTACGACAGTCATGGCAGGCGGCATAGCTACCGTAAAAAAGGTGACAGATGAATTTACCTCTAGAGTCATCAACAACTTGTCAGTCAATGGCTCACAAATTACGGTGGACGAGAAAAATAATCTGACCGCAAATTCAGTAGAAACTTTGAAAGCGGGAATGTTTGATGCCGTCATCAAGAAACCTTTTGAGGAGATGAATTTCAAAACTGGGAGTATCAAGGGAAACCAAGATATTCTCAACACGGAGTTACTAGCAACTAAAGGCAAGCCATCTAAAGTTGAGGAGTTCAAGAAAAAACACGAGGCTGAAAGTCGGTTGAGCTTTGTCTCAGTTGGTGGTAAATTTCTTGTGGCGATTGCAGCAGCATTTAAAGGAATTGTACTGACTGTCTTAATTGAGGGAATCTTGATTATGAGCTATGCGATGAATTACTTTGTGATCCTTTTGTTAGCATTTTTAGTGATTATCTTGATCCTTGTTTTGATCCCTAAGTTTTCACACGTTTTGAGTAATTTTCTAAAAACCCTTGGTGTCTTTACAGCACTCGGGTCAGCCGGTTTACTGGGGACTCAAATACTACTTTATGTCAATGGTCGAATTGAATCCGGTACAAATAGTATGAATTTGGGTTATTTCTTGACAGTTGTTGTGCAAATTGTCATCTGGACGATCATCTATAAAATGCGACACCATATTTTTGGCTTTCTCAAAAAAGGTCAGGCGAGTGTACGGGGTGTTGCGAGAAGTCTTAAACCTAAGTCCGGTAATCGCGGTTTTAAAGGAAAGTCAACGGCTAAGCGAGAACAAGCAAGTAAGATGTTTAAGCGAACTGGTGCAGGCGCTAAAAATAGTTATCAAGTTGCTAAAAAAGCGGGTCAAAAAACAAAAGCCGGTTTTTACAAAGCAAAAGATTTTGTCAAAACTGGTGGTAATAAAGATGAGATGACTTTTAATGCCAAAGAGCGAAAAAATAAAGATAGCTTGAAAAATAAAGATAAGCGCAAACAAGCACTTAAAGAAGTTTACGCTAATCATCGTGACGAATTGTTGAAAAATCCTGATAAAAAAGAGGAAGTCCTGAAAAACCAGAGAAAGGCTGACTTTATGGCACAGCGTCAAAAAGAACGTCAAGAAAAGAATCGTCAGGAACAAATGAAAAAAGGGATTATTCGTGAGAAGGGGACGACTAAAACGCAACCACGGGAGAACTATCAAAAAGTTCAAGAGCGCTACAAACAGGAAGCTCAGGGTGCAAAATTACGAGATCGGGCTAGATCAGCCAAACAGAGTAAACCACTATCTGAAAGTTACCAACCTCGAAAAGTAACGAAAAAGGTTGATACAAGTCTCAAAGATAAGAAAAAATCTAAACCAACACAGGATAAATTACCAAGCGGTATTGAGGTTGAGCGAAAAAATAAAATCAAGAGCAAGGTTGGTAAGGTGTTATGAAAAAAATCAAAAGAAGGTTAGCAATCCTATCCCTTGCTTTCTTAGCGTTCATTCTTTTTCTTGTCATGATTGTGGGTGGCAGTGCTAGTGGTGATAGTGAGGGCTTTTCAAGCAGCGCAGGAGGCTTAAATCTTACCGCAAAAGACCTCGCAACTAAAGCCAAAGTCTCAGAGGAAAAGGCACAAAATATCATAGATATTGCTAGTCATTTGTTGTCTAAGGAACGTTTCACACTTCAAGGCACATCTGGTGCATTAGCTGTCGCAGAACGTGAATCAGGATTTGATCCTGAAGCGGTCAATGATTCAGGTGGTGTTGCAGGAATTTTCCAATGGTCGGGTTGGTCAAACAACATTAACGGTAATAGGTGGGCGCAAGCTGAATCTAGAACCTTGTCAATGGAAGTTGAGTTGAAACTTGTGTCTAGCGAGTTAAACGGATCATACAGGAAAACTAAAGACCTTGTTAGCGTGTCAGAAGACCCTAGACAAGCCAGTTTAGACTGGTCACTCTATTATGAGGGTGTTGCTTTAAGTGACGGTCAGACAAAGGCTGATGAGCTTCAAGACAATGCTCAAAAATGGTATGACCTGCTTAAAGATTATGTTGGCTTTGAGGGCGATGATAAAGATATTGCTGGTGTCATGTCAACGAAAATCCCTAGTGGTTGGGAGATTGATACACCTTATAATGGCAAAGCCTATGAGGGTTCAAATGCTTATCCTGAGGGGCAGTGCACTTGGTATGTTTATAATCGCGCTTATCAAGTCGGTGTAAAATTTGATTCATATATGGGTAATGGCGGCGCATGGTCAGGTAAATCAGGATACACGGTTTCGCATGAACCCAAAGCACAGACAGCGCTTAGTTTTTTACCAGGGCAAGCAGGTGCAGATGTTGCTTATGGGCACGTGGCCTTTGTGGAGGCGGTTAAAGATGATGGGACTGTCTTAGTCTCGGAGATGAATGTAGTTGGAGTAGCACCACTAACTGTTTCTTATCGCGTGTTTTCAGATGATGAGGCTAAAAAATTTTGGTTTGTGGAAGGTAAGTGAGGATATAACGATGACACTAGAAAATGACATTAAAAAAATAGCAAGTCTGATTTACGATCAGCTAAATGAAGATTCCTATTTATGGACTTATGACACCATGGATGAAATGGGCGTACCCGAAAAACTTCAAGAGGAGGTCGCAGAAAAACTGTTTTCCTTAGCAAGTGATTATGATATTGGATTGTTGGGTGTTGCTTTTGAACATAGCGATAACGATGGTGCTTTAGGATATTGGGGATTATTAGGTTGTTCCGTAGATGAAATAACGATTTATGATTGTGTTTATGAAGTGGTAGAAAAAGAGTCTTTAGGTGATATTGATTATACTAGCACTTTCGTTAAAAATTTCGTATCTAAATTCAATGCGTGTGTTGACTATTTACAGGCAGAAGAAAGTAAATTGCTTAAATCATTAGAAGTACAAGGTTATAAGTATTAGTGAAGTGAGGTAAAATGGCAGATGAATTTAATACACTCGTTGCGACCTCTTTTGAGATTGAGCGTGAATATCGAGTCAAAAAAATAGAAAATGTGACGATTGGGGTAGCGATTAAAAAGCGCCCTTTTATTGTCGTCAACATTGGTAATATTTACTCAAATATGGTGGGGATTGATACTTTTCTATACGAAGAGGATTTAACATTAATCGAGAGTAGTCAACTGGGAAAATATAATTTAGATAGTCTAATGATTGCGAATCATGCAGTATTGGATCATCAAGAAGAAATTGAGTTGGCATTGGAAAATATCAAGGAACGCTATTTGGAGGAACTTGAAAGAGGTGAGAAATGAAAAATATTAAGCAAATAATGATTAGTATGATTAAGAGAATTAGTAGCACAACAATTACTCAACGATATTTTGTGAGTAGTGTTGTGTTTTTGTTTGGTGTTGGTTTCTTGATCCTAGCACAGATTAGCGGGGGAGAAAATACTAAAAAATTTCAAAGTCAAAGTGATGAAAAGACAGTGTTGAGATGGTCTCAACTATCGAAAAAGCAAGTTGTCGCATCTGAAACTGAAAGCCAGAAAATGATTGAAATGGGTGAAACTTTAAACTCAGAAATCGAGGTAACTTCTCAATCAGAGCCTGCCTCCACCGTTATCGACAAAGATACAACTGTTGAAAATGTTGTCACCACAAGTGCACCGATTATAAGTGTTAGTGCAGAGGTTGTTAATCGCTGTGGCACAACTGGTAGTCCGTTATATCACGACGGCTTACCATCCGCAAATGAGGTTACCTCACTCACATTTAATAGCCAGGATGGTAATGTGACTACTTTTGATTATTATTTTAAGGATATTTTATCTATTCCTAGCTATGGTCGTCAGGCTGAAGGGATTCAAACGGGACAGCTGATTGTGACAGTCCATAATAATGGTACAGCAACAATTAGAATCACAGGTGGTGTGCCACAAGTCACAAACGTGGGTTCGGAAGTGGTTGATATCCAAAGCTATTCGGTGGGAGAGACGCGGACAATTGATGTCGCTGCGGGTCAACAGATTCAAGGTTTACTTGTTCAACAGTCTTTTGGGCAATCGCCGTTGGGATCAGTTGATAATTTATCAGGAGATTATTTATTGACCTTCAATAAGTAATGTTTGAATACTGAGAATTAATAAGGAGTAATGAATGAGCCAAGAAATAAATATTTGGGTTTCAAATCTTGGAAAATATAACGAGGGGATTCTTCAAGGGGCATGGTTTACATTGCCAACTGAAATGTCTGAAATTCGCAAGAAAATCGGATTGAATGAGAGGTATGAAGAATGGGCGATTCATGATTATGAAGCCCCGTTTAAGATTAGTGAATATGACGATATTGGTACATTAAATGAGATTGCGGAATTGATTGAAGAAACAGAAATCCCAGATGTCGTCTGGAATAACATGAGTGAACTACTTGATTATTTTAGCGGCTCAGTACCAGATTTGATTGAGAACTGTGAAAACTTTATGATCAATTCAGATATTGAAAATGAGTACGATTTGGGGCAGGCTTACATTGAAGATCTTGACATAGAATTTCCCCGAACTTATCTAGGGAATACCATTGAATCGTATATTGATTATAAATCTCTTGGCAGGGATATAGCATTGTCATCACAAGGTAAATTCTTAGATGGATGCTGGGTAGAATATATTGGATAAATAATGCAAAAAGAAAGCAGATAATATGACAATAAAAATTTTAGAACTTTTTGGTGGGATTGGTAGTCCGAGAGTTGCGCTACGCAATCTTGGCATTGATATTAAATCAATAGATTATGTCGAAATTGATGCGAAAGCAGTTGCATCTTATAATGCCATTTTTGCCTCAGACTTAAAATATAAAACACAGTCGGTCATTGATTGGGAGTTGAAACCTGACATTTTGATACACGGCTCACCTTGTCAAGACATCTCAATTGCCGGACGGCATCTAGGCGCGGATGCGGGGAGTGGGACCAGATCAAGTTTAATGTGGGAAACGCTGAAAATCATTGAGAATTTCGGTAAATGGCAGCCTAAAATTGTGATCTGGGAAAATGTCAAAGCTGTCCTATTTAAAAGTATGAATGAGAATTTCAACAAGTACCTACGAGAAATGGAGAGTTTGGGTTATACCAATTCTTATGCGGTTTTAAATGCACTGGATTTTGGACTACCACAACAACGTGAGCGTGTTTTTACGATCTCTATCCTAAATGGTAAGGCGTTTGATTTCAACTCACTGGAACGATTACCTATGCGTCCACTTTCAAATTTCATAGAAAAAGATGTAGATGAAAAATACACGATTAAAGCGCCAAGTATGCTTGATCGAATCGGGTCACCTTCGGATAAAAAGAAATTCAAAGGTTACCTGAAAATTATTGATGACAAGGTTTACACGATTACAACAAGTCAAGATCGTGTCCCTAATAGCGGCGTGATTGATCTAGGTAATGGAAAATATAGGGTACTGACTGAAAAAGAGTGTTGGTTATTACAAGGGTACTCTACAGATGATTTTGAAGCTGCAGCTAAAGTGTCAAGTAAAACTCAGCTTTATAAACAGGCTGGCAATAGTATTCCTGTACCGATTTTTGAAAGTCTCTTTAGAGTGCTTTTGAAAGATTTTGAGGAAGATTTTTGATATCAAAATTAAGTCAAGAAGAAATAAGTAGATTCAAACGTCACCTTGTAGCAACAGTTAATAATTTAATAGATAGAAGTTTTCTGGACTATATATCGGACGGTGAAGCATACGCGGAAGAATTTGAGCATAATGTTCAAAACTATGTGGATGCCTATGGTTTGAAGGCGGCTTATGATTACTGGAATAACATTCCTTCAGGCGAATCTATCAATGTAGATACGAGTTGGTATGATGGTTCAGAATTTACCTCTATAGAAAATTATGTTGAGAATATCTTATACTCTGAAATTTGCATCAGAGAGTTTGCATCGGATGAGTATATGGAGTATTTAGATGAAAATTTGGATGAATTCATAGAAATTGCGAAAGAAACAATTCGTACATTTTTCGGATAGGAGTGGTACATATGACAAAAATTGTAAAAAAAACAAAAAATCACTGTCCAAGATGTTTAAGCAGCGATCTAGAATTTTATGACAGCTATGGTGAGTATGATAAATTTCAAAAGTATGTAAGTCAATGTCTTAATTGTGGTGCAAAAGTTGAGGAACGTTATAAAAAGGTTTATATCAATTCAATAGCTACTTTCAAAGAAGATGATGACTATGAAAAAATTGAAAGGTAAGTTAAATGAGTAGAGAAATTTTAGGTCATAGAGAAGGTGTTTGTCCAAATTGTGAGAGTACTGAGTTTGATGATCAAATTTTTGATGATGTAGATGAATTTAGAGTTTATTCAATGACTTGTACAGTTTGTCATGCTGAAATCAGAGAATGGTATAAGTGCTGCTACGACGAAACAATTGCCACGATTG
Source organism: Pseudolactococcus piscium (assembly GCF_002441695.1). Taxonomy (GTDB): domain Bacteria; phylum Bacillota; class Bacilli; order Lactobacillales; family Streptococcaceae; genus Pseudolactococcus; species Pseudolactococcus piscium. The sequence continues at coordinate 66,311 of NZ_JXJW01000010.1, read as the reverse complement.
ACGAAGAATAGTGAGGAATAAAAAAATTGGGGATAAAAGGGGAGGCAAATATGGATAATACAAAAATAGAAAAATTTAATGAAAAGTTTTTAATTGCAAATATTGAGAAACAGTTATCAATATTGATTGATTTAATTATTGATAAGAGAGATTCAAAACCGTCTCTAGGAATCTTGACTCAAAAAGAGCTCTTAGAGCAATTAAATATTGCACTTAACACATTAAAAAGTTGGGAGTTAAAAGGTTTAAAACGATTAGAGCCACCAATAGAAGGAACTAGAACAGTATATTATAAAGTGAGTGATGTTATTCTTTTTTTAGAAAATTAAAGATAAAAGTGGTAGAATAGAAGTATCTAGATAAAAGGAGAATACTTATTTTAGCCACTTTCGAAACGCTAAATCCGGAAGAGGCAATATGAACACTGAAACCATTATCCATAAAGGAAAAAAAGTTTTAAAAAAGACAAAAAATAATGGATCAATTAGTTACACAATAAAAGGCGCATACATTGGGATTGATTCGAAGACTGGTAAAAAGATTACAAGTACAATAACTTCTCGAACCCTTAAAGGACTTGATAGAGAACTCGTAAATGCAAGGTTAAATTTTGAAGAAAATGGTTCAACTAGAAAAGAGAACATTCAAATAAACAACTTTTCTGAATTGGCAGAAGTATGGTTTGAAAGTTATCAAAATTTAGTTTCATCAGAAAATACAATTAACCGAGTTAGGGGGTATGTTTATACTTACATCATTCCAAAATTTGGAGATTATATTCCGAGTCAGATCGAACCGTCAGATATTCAAATCTGGGTTGATTTTCTTGCTAAAAATGCAAGAGAATCTATTGATTTAGAACTAAGCGCTAAAAAAGGGAAGGCACAAGATTTTGGAGCTGTCATTCACAAGTTATCAGATATTTTTGATTTTGGGATCACCAATTTTAGACTTGAAAAAAATCCAGTTTCAACAATAAAAATACCACCACGACCAAAAAGCAATAAAAAGCGGATAAAAGTTTTACATGATGATGAACTAAGTACTTGGATAAAATTTTTAGCTACCTTGCCTAATAATCGTGCTAATAATCGTTTTAAATTGATATGTGACACTTTGTTAGCATCAGGTTTGAGAATTAATGAGCTGCTTGCTTTAACGATTGCTGATCTTGATAGTGACTTGTCTGAAATATCAGTGAGTAAGACGTTGATGTGGAAAAATGCCAATAAAAAAACTGGGACGAAAGGTAGAATGATTTGTAAACCTACGCCCAAAACAGATGCAGGAAATAGAGAAGTGGCTGTACCAAACGAAATTATAAAGAATCTTAGAGAATGGTACGATGAAACGACTAATTACTTCGATAAACATGAGTTACCAAAATCAGATTTGATATTTCCGACTATTCATGGCAATTTTATGACTGATAGAAATGAAAGAAAGACTTTAGGAAAAAGACTTAAACTAGCTGGATTAACGGAATACGGTTTTCACTTATTCCGCCATACTCATGCGTCATTACTGTTAAATGCAGGTGCGAACTGGAAAGAGCTACAAGTTCGCTTGGGACATAAATCTATTATGACAACAATGGATTTGTATGCTGAATTAGCACCTAAAAAGAAAACAGAAACAGTTAATTTGTTCGTCAAAAAAATGGAATCTCTATCAGCATAAAACAGACACATCATTAGCTATCTTTTCCAAATAGTAGAATAAAATATACTAGAGCTTGGAAATTTTTATATGACTACCTTTATGACTACCTTTTTATACTTTAGTAAACAAAAAACGAAAAGCCCTTATATAGCAAGAGCTTTGAAGGCTAAAATTTAAGTAATGTTATTTTTAAAGAAGTTAAATAAGCAAACGGCTATAGAAAAAAAGCGTGGGAATTATTTCCTGCGCTTTTTTTGTGCTGTCAATAAACAGTGGGAGATCACTAAAATGCGTTTGATAATCGGCATCAAGTCATCAAAAAAACAGTACGATTATTAGGCCCCAAGTCAAGAAGTGGGTATGTACAATATTAAATCATTTTAATTAAATCTTAATACTAGGTTGAAAAGGCGCTAGAAATAAGCTATAATTGGTTTGCTGTAGATTTTTTAATGATAGCATAATATAATGTTAAAAAAATAAGTTTTTATGCTAGTTATGCAGTTAAAAATAAACCTAATGAAGCTATTTGTGATGAAGTTGCGCATTCTTTTTAAATTTAAGGCATAAGTTTATCTTGATTTATAGGGGATGTTAAACGTATGACATTTAGTTTTTTGTTCTAGTTGATTAGCTGTTTTTAGGAATATATGGACATTGCTGAATTGCAATCAATAAAGTAACTATGGTAATTAATTTAGTAGTTACTTTGAAAATTGCTAAAGTGACGATGCTATTGGAATTAAATGTTCTTACAGCTAAGTAAATTTAAAAAAATTAAGTATGAATTATTGGAGATGACATGCAGGAGACACACGAACAAACAATTGATTTAAGAAGTATCATTAAACTGATTCGACAACGATTAGGTTTGATCCTATTAAGTACGCTAGTCGTTACAGTAATAGGTTGTATTTATATATTTTTTATAGCTAGACCTATATATACAGCCACAACTCAATTAGTTGTTAAGTTACCAAATTCTGAGAATTCAGCTGAATATGCTGGACAAGTTAATGGCAATATCCAGATGGCAAATACGATCAATCAAGTGATCGTAAGCCCAGTCATTCTGGATAAAGTACAACGTAATTTAAACTTGCCTAACGACGCTTTTCAAAAGAAAGTTTCCGCATCAAACCAAACAAACTCACAGGTTATCATACTGACCGTTAAGTATGGTGATCCTTATATCGCCAAAAAAATTGCGGATGAAACAGCAAAAATATTCAGTAGTGATGCAGCAACGCTGTTGAATGTGACCAATGTTAATGTTTTATCTAAAGCTAAAGCGCAGACCAGACCTGTTAGCCCTAAACCAAAACTTTATTTAGCAATATCTGTTGTTGTTGGGTTGATTTTAGGTGTCGGTATCGCTTTCCTTAAGGAAGTCTTTGATAACAAAATTAATAGTGAAGCAGATATTGAATCTCTTGGCTTATCAGTGCTCGGTGTGACAACATATGCTCAAAAAAGTGATTTTGTAAAGAGTATCAATAAAGTAGAAAAAAATGAAGTGCCAACAAGTTCACGAAGTGAGCATGATGCACAACGACCAGTAAAAAGAAGAAGTAGGTAGGAGTTTAGCATGTCAAAAATACAAAAAGATGTAGATAATAATAGAGCTATTATTACGAGTGTCAACCCACAATCACCTATTTCTGAACAATACCGCACAATTCGTACCACAGTTGAGTTTAAAATGGCAGATCAAGGGATTAAGAGTTTTCTAGTCACCTCATCAGAAGCATCTGCGGGTAAATCTACAACAGTTGCTAATTTAGCGGTTGCTTTTGCACAACAAGGTAAAAAAGTATTAGTCATCGATGGCGATCTTCGTAAGCCGACTGTTAATAGAACATTTAAGGTGCAAAATAGAGTAGGACTGACAAACGTTTTGATGAATCAGTCTTCAATTCAAGATGTTTTACAAAGGACAAGAGTTTCTGAGAACCTGACAGTTATCACCTCAGGCCCTATTCCGCCTAATCCTTCAGAACTGCTCGGATCCAATGCAATGAAGCAATTACTTGATGCTGTGACAGGGCATTTTGATCTTGTTTTAGTGGATACACCCCCTCTTTCTGCGGTTACGGATGCGCAAATATTAACTAGCTATTTAGGTGGCGTTGTCATTGTTGTTCATGCTAATCAAACAAAGAAAGATGACTTGTTCAAGACCAAAAAATTGCTTGAACAAGTCAATGCAAATATTTTAGGCGTTGTCCTGCATGGGACCGAACCGAATGATTCAGCATCTTACTACTACTATGGTGTAGAGTAGTCAATCTTGATTAGTCGTAAATTAAACAATGTAAAGTAGACATGCGGGGAGAAACATGATTGATATTCATTGCCATATTTTACCAGGGATAGATGATGGGGCTAAAACAGCTGACGATACTTTGACGATGCTTAAGTCAGCAATTGACGAAGGCATCACAGTGATTACTGCGACACCTCATCTTAATCCTGAATATCATAATGAAGCTCCCTTGATTTTGGCTAAAGTCAAAGAAGTGAAAACAATCATTGATGAGAATCAGTTGCCTATCCAAGTTTTACCAGGTCAAGAAGTCCGAATATATGGTGATTTATTGAAAGATTTTTCAGATGGAAAATTGTTGACAAGTGCGGGTACGTCAACTTATATGTTGGTTGAATTTCCTACAAATCATGTCCCTAGATATGCTGGGGAACTTTTCTACAATATGAAACTGCAAGGGATTCAACCCATTTTGGTCCATCCTGAACGCAATAGTGGCATTATAGAAAATCCTAATTTACTGTTTGAGTTTATCGAACAAGGTGTCTTAAGTCAAATTACGGCATCAAGTGTAACGGGGCATTTTGGGAAAAAGATACAAAACTTAACCTTTCAGATCATAGAACACCAGTTAACACAATTCGTTGCATCTGATGCGCATAATGTGACATCTCGTGCATTTAAGATGAGAGAGGCCTTCGATATTATTGAAAAAAAATATGGGGTTTCAAAAGCACAATGCTTTAAAGATAATGCAGCATCAGTTGTGTCAAATGAAATAATTTATTTAGATAATCCAACACGAATTAAAACAAAGAAATTTTTCGGATTATTTTAAGGGGTTATGAAAGAATAAGGTGAGAAATGGAGACTATTAGCGGAAGCTGCATCAATTTAGTAGACAAACAACAAGTAGTTCCTTTTAAGAAATTTTCAATTCTTGAAAAAGGCATAAAAAGAAGCCTAGATATTATTGGGGGACTAGTCGGGGCATGTTTGTTTTTGATAGGGGTGTTGTTTCTTTTTATACCGTATCGAGTATGTTCGAAAAAGGATCGCGGTCCTATGTTTTATAAGCAAGAAAGGTACGGTAAAAATGGCCGGATTTTTCATATATTAAAATTTAGAACGATGATTGTTGATGCGGAGCACTATCTAGACCAGCATCCTGAGGTTAAAGCAGAGTATCATGCTAGTGGTAATAAATTAGCAAATGATCCCCGAGTGACTAGGATTGGTGCGTTTATTAGATGATACTCAATAGATGAACTGCCACAATTCATTAATGTTCTTAAAGGGGATATGGCATTGGTTGGGCCGAGACCGATACTCCTATTTGAAGCAAAAGAATATGGTCAACGCCTGTCCCTTCTGCTCATCTGTCGGCCTGGTATAACAGGGTATTGGACAACACATGGCAGAAGTAAAGTGCTTTTCCCTGATAGAGCAGATCTTGAACTCTACTATCTCCAATACCATAGTACTAGGCATGACATCAGGTTACTCACACTGACAATTGGACAAATGATTAAAGGATTGGACGCGTATTAAAGGGTGATAAAGAAAAAAAAAGAGAGATTATTACTGATAAATCAAAGCGGAAAAGGTGGTTTAAGGACGCATTTATGTGATCTTATGCTTAACCTTGATTACGAAATATTTGATGTGTGGATTGCTTATAATGATGATGAAGTTGATGAAATATTTAGACAAACAATAAAGCAATTATCTGGAAAGGTTACTCCAGTATTAATAAATAGTTTTGTTAGGGAATTAAATTTCAATCAAGATATAAGAGCATATTTAAAATTGAGTAAATTAATAAAGGAAATCAAGCCAGATATTGTGCATTGCCACAGTTCTAAAGCAGGAGTTTTAGGAAGATTAGCCGCTAAAAGAAGAAAAGTAAAAAAAGTATTTTATACGCCACATTGGTATTCGTTTTTATCACCGGAGTTTTCTCGAATAAAAAAAAGAATATTTATTGAAATCGAGAAAATACTCAGTATTCATATGACCACAAAAACATTTAATACATCTAAAGGCGAAAAATATTCTGCTCTTGGTTATAAAATTGATAAAGATAATAAATTTGAAGTTATTTACAATGGTTTACCAGATATAAACTTTCCTAGTAAACAAAATTTAAGAAAAGAATTAGAAATAGCAGATAATGTTTATCTATTTGGTAATACAGCTAGATTGAATCATCAGAAGAATCCGGATTTGTTCTTAAAAATAGCTCATGAAGTAATCCAAGTAGATAATAATATACACTTTGTATGGATTGGGAATGGCTCGTTAGAAACTGAAATTAAAAACAGAGTTGATAGTTATGATATTTCTGATAATTTTCACCTACTTGGCTACAAAGAAAATTCAGAGATCCTTGTTGCCGGATTTGATGCTTTTTTATCAACATCTAATGGAGAAAGTTTTGGATACTCTGCTGTAGAAGCCTTGAGGGCAGGAGTTCCAGTTTTACTTTCAAATGTCATGGGGCACAACGAAGTTACTATACCGGGGATAAATGGTGAATTATTTGAAATTTCAAACCACGAAAACTATTACGAAATGATAAAAAACTTCATTGATGAAGCAGGTAGTCTTTCTAAAGAAACAATAAAAAATAGTTTTAAGACTAGATACTCTCTTGAATCCATGGTTAAAAAAATTGAAACCGAATATTATAATTAAAAAATAGATTATCGAGGATAAGTCTTGTATTTCACAAAAAATAAAATTCAATTATTGGCAGTGCCAATTAGGTGGATTATACATGGTATCTTTTTTCATAGGATAATCCAGACCTTTTTTCCAAATTTTATAGAAAAAAGAATCAATAGAATTGCAAACAAAGAATTTCAAAACTTAAGTGGTAGCACTTTGAATGATAGAGAAAGAAAAATAAAAATAATTGTTTCTCTTACAACATATTCCCCTCGATTAAGTCAGATACATCTTGTTATTTCTAGGCTTATGCAGCAAACTCTTAAGCCTGATAAGATAATTTTGTATTATTCGGATTCAGAAGAGTTTTTAATTACAGATGAATTAAGTGAATTATTAAAATTAGGATTAGAAATCCGATTCGTAAAAGATATTCGTTCTCATAAAAAATATTATTTTGCTTTCCAGGATTTTCAAGATGCCATAGTTATTACGGTTGATGATGATACTATATACTCAAAAAAATTAATTCAAACTTTATTTAATTCTTACGTAAAGTTTCCTCAATGTGTATCTGCAGGCATAGTAGTTAATTATAAGCAAAATATGGGGATTTTACAATCATCAACGACATGGCGGCAAAAATTTTTCTATGGAATTGGTGATGAGCGTTCGATTGCTTATGGCGTAGGTGGGGTTTTATACCCGCCCAATTGTATGCCAAATGAATTGTATGATATTAAAAAAATAAAAGCTTATGCCCCATATACGGATGATTTATGGTTAAAAGCAATTGAACAATCATCTGGAATCTCAGTTGTTAAAGCAAAATACTCCGATAGATTATTTGGTTTTTTTGTTTCAACTATTAACAGTCAAAATGTTGCTTTAGCCAATATCAATGATAAGAAGGATCGAAATTTAGATAGCTTAAATAAGTTGTTACCAATTTATTGGAGGAAATAAACATTGTTTAGGAGAAAAAATGTTTCCGTATTTTATTTGTTTTTCCGTTGCTTTAACTTTTTCAAAAATATCAGAAATTTTCAGATTAAAAAATATTAGTTTGTATTATTTATTTATGATGTTGTCTATATTAGTTTTAGCAATTTTTGCAGGGATTAGGAATTTAAATGTAGGTACTGATATTGGAGTATACGGTCAGTCTACCTTTTACATTGCTACTAATAGTAATCATTTTTCGCAAATGATGAATTATTCATCTGGAATTGAATTAGGATATAATTTTATCAATTACATTGTATCTAGGTTTACTAGTAATCTCAACGTTTTATTGTTTACCGTTTCTTTAATAACAAATACTGCAGCTTATTTGAGTTTTGTAAATTTTAGAAAATCTACTAGTGTAGTATTAAGTCTTTTTACATATTTAATGTTGTTTTATGGGTTGACATTATGTCTTTTAAGGCAGTCACTTGCTATTTCATTGGTACTTTTAGCAATAAGTTATTATATGTCAACTAATAAAATAAAAATGCCAATCCTATTGATTGCTTTGGCTGTAACTTTTCATTCTAGTGGCTGGTTTGGAGGGTTATTTTTAATATTTGTGTATTGGTTGAGCAATGGAAAAGGAAAAAAATTGAGTAAATTGTTTACTCTTTATTTTGTTTCTCTGATATTAATATTAACTTCAGTAAATATTTTATTTAAAGTTTTATATTCAGTTGGTTTGTTTTCTGATAAATACAGTCAATACTTTGGAGGAAATCTTTCAGTAGTAAACTATACTTCCGGAATATCTATTAATAATCTATATAGGTTGGTTTTTTTAATCGGTTACTTTTTTATATATTCTACATTGAAAAAAGAGAATGACAAAGCAATTTTGTTACTTCTCTCATCTGTTATTCTAGATTTTCTAATTCTATTTTTAAAAGGAACTGGCGGACAATCTGTTGCAAGAATAGGAATGTATATTTCCTGGTTTTGTTCAATTGCATATTTTGCTCCAATTGAGTATATAAAAGATGTTTCTACGAAAAGAATATTGACCTATTTATATATAATAGTTTTAATTATCGTTTTTATTAACTCAACACTTCATCAGCCAATAGGAGGAAGTGGGTATGGCATTTATCCATATAGTTCTATATTGTTTGCTCATTAATTAGGAGAGGAAAAAATGAAAATAGGGATAGTTATACTTAATTATATTGTTTATAAGGATGTCTTTGGATGCGTAGATTCGCTAACAAATCAGTCATTTAAAGACTATGAAATAGTGATAGTTGATAATGGTTCTCCTAATGACTCTTTTTACCAGTTAAAAGAAAAATACAAAGATAGAACTAATATTAATGTCATAAAAACTGATGGAAACATTGGTTTTGCAAGAGGCAATAACGCAGGTATTAAATATTTGAAAAATAAAAATATTTTTAATATTTTCGCGATAAATGCAGACACTTTCATTGAAGATGAAAAATATCTTGAAAAATTGGTTAATATGCCTATTGATAATAACTGTGCATTTATTGGAACATCAATTATCGGAAATGATCTGAATAACCAAAATCCTTATAATGTAATGGGAGAAGCGTTTTCAAATATAAAAAAAATAAGAAGATACTATATTAAGAATACGATTTACCTATACCTTATTCCTTTGAGAATGTGGGATAGGATTAAAAGTATCAAATCTTTATTTATAAAGAAAAAACCAGAAAAAAAAATAACTAGTAAAAGTGTCTATTTAGATTTACAAAAAAATGGACTACACGGAGCAGCTATTTTTTTTACTGAAACATATCTAAAGACATATAAAGGATTTTATCCTGACACATTTCTTTATACAGAAGAAGATTATTTAAATTTAATTTGTAGAAGATTAAATTTTTCTCAATTATATATTCCAGAATTGGAAATTTATCATAAAGAGGGAAGTTCCAATTTTGCAGCACAAGATAAATCTGAAAAAAAAGCTCAACTAATAAAGAATAAGAGAATATTGAAAGCAATTTCCAATTATAACGCAGTAGTCAAAAAGGAAACTGATTTTATTGTGAATAAAATAATTGACTGAGTTATAGAAATGAGAGAAAAGAATGATTAGTGAAAATAGTTTGGTTTCAGTAATAATACCATTATATAACAGGGAAACTACCATCATAGAAGCAATTCGTAGTGTATTAAATCAAAAAGAATGGAAAACGATTTAATATCGAATTAGTAATTGTGGATGACTGTTCAAAGGATAAATCTATTGAAGAGGTAGAAAAATTAGATGATAGCAGAGTAACACTTATTAAGCTTCATCAAAATTATGGGGCAAATTACGCAAGTAATATTGGAATTAAAGAGTCTTTAGGAGACATAATTGCATTCCAGGATAGTGATGATTTATGGAGAGAAGGCAAGCTTTTAGCTGAAATTATTAAGATGATTGAAGAAAAAGCTGACTTAGGAATTAAAAAAGTAGTCATTTTTCGTGAGGAAGGCTGGATTAATATTAAAGATTTACTATACGTCAATATAATAAGTACTCAGACGATTGTTTCTAAAAGAGAAGTATTTGAGCACAACAAGTTTAAACTAAATCTATCAAGATTCCAAGATTGGGAATTTGCATTGAGAATATCAGATAAGTATAATTTTTTTTACCTCTCTGACGTTTTAGTTGATTAAAGAATTCAAAAAAATAGTATTTCAAAGAGTGATCATTCAGCAAAGATGGAGCCCATTTACTTAGCATGTTAGGAGTTTCAAGTTATTCCTCTAGCTACTATTGTAGTGATTACCTAAAAGATTCACTGAAGTATCGTTTTAATGTTAAGGAATTTATTGAATATATTTGGGAAAAAATTAAGATTAGAAAAGTATTAGGTCCTTTAGAAAATAAATAATACAAAATAAAATCCTAAAAATTCTTTTAATAGTCGGCAGTAATTAGGATTATTTAGTAAGAGAAACTGATTTGAGTTACTATTAATCTTGGAAATATGTCGATTGAAAATTAGTTTATATATATTTTTTCAAAAATTTACAAATTGAGTTAGTAAAGTAGATCAGATAAAAAATTTAGTTTCATATTTTGTGTGAATAAAATTTTTATAAAGACTCTCGTGAATAACTAAGTTTTTTTCAAATATTGATTAAAAATAATATGATTAATCAATAGAAATATCAATTTGATATCAAAAGAATTTAAAACATTTACCGATATGCCAAAGAACTAGAAGATGTTAAAGCAAAGGTTTATACGAGAGATATATTTGGTCTTGATTAAAGAATAGGTGGAGGTTAAGTTGGAACGCACAAGAAAGAAAAAGAAGAAGAGTTGGCCAGTTTACCTGGCAATAATCATTATTTTAATAGCTATTGGTGCAGGTGCATATGTCCTTAAAGGGAAGTTTTCGTCTGCTGATAAACCAAGGATAAGTAGCGCTGATCAGCCTAGTAAAACGTCAGCTTCAAATGGCTATATCGAGCAAAAGGGGGCACCAGCAGCGGCTGGCAGCATGGAAGTGGTAGATGATGCCGAAGATGCAGCATGGGTCAAAGTGCCATCAAAGGTAAAATTAGATAAATTTACAGACATGTCAGCAAATAAGATCACGATTTATCGGATCAATAATCCTCAAGTCCTCAAAACAGTGACCAATCTTACTGATCAACGGATGAAGATGGCTGAAGTTATCGCTAAATATCCAAATGCCTTAATTATGAATGCCTCAGCATTTAACATGCAAACAGGTCAGGTTCTAGGCTTCCAAATTAATAATGGCAAGTTGATCCAGGATTGGAGCGCAGGTACAACCATTCAGTATGCTTTTGTGATCAATAAAGATGGCTCATGTCAGATATATGATTCAAGGACGTCTGCTGCTACCATTATTAAAAATGGTGGGCAACAAGCCTATGATTTCGGGGGAGCGATGATTCGAGATGGCAAAGTGCAACCGAATGATGGTTCAGTAGACTGGAAAATTCATATTTTTATTGCGAATGATAAAGATAATAATCTCTATGCGATCATGAGTGATACAGGTGCAGGTTACGATAATATTATGAATACGGTATCAAAATTGAATCTCCAAAATATGTTGTTGCTGGATAGTGGTGGGTCAAGCCAACTTGCAGTAAATGGTCAAACAATTATTGCAAGTCAGGATGATCGTGCAGTGCCAGACTACATTGTGATGAAGTAAGTAATCAAGCAAAATGGTACTATGGTCTACGGTGGGGAAGCAATTCCATCATCGTTTTTTTACAGCAAAAAAAGCCATGAATCAACTAAAATGGATGAGTACACAACACATTTTATCGATTTATGACTGTGCTTACAGCCTTGCTTAACTTAAAAACTGGACCTGTTTACTGCTTACTTAGCATGATAAGTTTTTTGAGCCCTTATTTTAATGATTTCTCAAAAAGTGATTTAACAGTATCTAGTTCAGCCTGAGATACACCTTCTTTACCAGCTACATCTGTTGTATGGAGATTTAGCTTGCTTGTATGCATGAGTGCTTGATTATATTTCAGGCCAATCGTTTTTGCATCGTCAAGAGTCACATTTGTTTTGGACATATTTGTAAAAGCATGGAGAATGTTACGATAGTAATTGATATTTTCGATTTTTGTGTTACGTAACCCATTTTGAACGTTGCCGTAAAGTGCCATCGAGACATTTTGGATACGTGTAATCGATGCATCAAGATCGTTATCGCCAAGTTGTGTCAGATAAGCTTGGACTTGGTCAGCGGTCTTTAAACTGATCGTGCCTTGCTTGAATTGATAGCCTTCTGCATTGAAGGCTCTGGGATTTTGCATCGATACGCCACCTGTTGCTTCTATTAGCGAGCCAATTTTATCAATATCAATTTGAATGACTTTATTAACTGAAACATGCATCAAGTCTTTGATCGATTGGATAATACCAACAGTACCTTCGCTACTATAGATATCGTTGATCGTCTTTGTATTAGGCAATGTTGCAAAAACTGGGAAATTCATAAAAGTCGTTTGCTTTGTTGCTTTATTTGTAGAAGCTAAAACAGCAGCATAAGCGATGTTTTTTGAATTATTTGTCCCCGTTTCAATGATGAGTGTTGTAAACGGTTGTGCATTTTTAAAATCAACCTGCGTTGTTTTTGGAAAACGCGTGTATGAATTTGAAAATGTTGTGTCAACATTTTTATAGAGTGTATAGGCGATTGCTGAAATAGCAATGATAAGTAATGCAACTAGAATTAAAATCACTTTTAACACAGGATGCTTTTTCTTACGATCCGGCTGTCTTCTTTTTTTACTCATAATATGCTCCAATTGTTTAATAAATATGTTCATATTATATCATGTTTTATGAAAAAAAATTAGAGTATGTCTGACTGAATATAGGAAACAAGAGCTTTTCTACAGGATTTATTGTCAATAAAAAAAATAAACAACTACTCATCTGCTTTTGAAAAAGATCGGCTTATCGAGATTAGCAGTTTTTTTTTACTATAAATTATCGTATAATGGTACTAATGAAATCGAAAAAAAAGTTAAAAAATAATAAAACTCCCCAAGTGTTAGAGAATCCATCAAAAGCTATATTGAAGCGTATAAATGTCCTGTTCTTTATCATTTTTGCCCTATTTTTAGTATTAATTGGTAGACTTTATCAGATGCAAATCGCAGATAAAGGCTTTTATGATAAGAAACTTGCGACGTCGGGTTCTATGTCGACTGTGACAGAAGGGACAGCAAGAGGACAAATCTTTGATGCGACTGGCAGCCCCATGGTCAGCAACAAGTCAGTTCAGACGATAAACTTTACACGTACAAATATGATGTCGGCAGAAACGATGCGCCAGGTTGCCATCAAGTTAGTCAGTGTGATTCCAGAGTCTGTCTCAACAGACAGCTTAACTGAGCGTGATCGGATTGATTTCTTCCTAGCGGATCCAGAGAACTTTGCTAAAGTACAAAGTCGTGTCCCTGATAAAGAGCTTATCGACAAGAAAACTGGCGAGAGATTAGATGAAGGCAAACTTTATGCAAAATATGTAAAAAAAGTGACACAAGCAGAGAGTACATTTGATTTGAATACCCAGATTGCTGCCATGCTCTATAAAAAAATGAATGCGACATCTAATTTTGCGACGACGATCATCGCATCAGGTGATTTTACAGCTGAACAGCAAGCCAAAATTGCTGAAAATGAACGTTACTTTAAAGGCATCTCAGTCGGTAGCACTTGGGAAAGAGAATACCATGACTCAACGCTGACCAGTATTTTAGGTACGGTGACAAGTGAAAAGACAGGGATTCCAGCTGAAGATTTAGCGGCTTACCTTAAAAAAGGTTACTCACGTAACGATCGTGTAGGGACCTCTTATCTGGAAAAAGGCTATGAAGATGCCTTACATGGAACGAATGCTGTTAAGCGCGTCATAGTAGATAAACAAGGGAATGTTAAGAAAGAGGAGACGCTTGTAAAGGGTGAGGCAGGTAGTAATCTCAAACTAACACTTGATTCAAAATTTCAGCAAGGTGTACAAGATATCTTGAAACGTAATTTTGATGCCTTACAGCGTGAAGGCTACGGTGCACTTTCTCAAGGTGCCTATGCAGTGGTGATGAATCCCTCAACAGGTGGTATTTACGCCATGGCAGGGATTGCGCATGACAAAAAAACGGGTCAAATTACCGACGATGCACTAGGGACAATTCAAAGTGGCTTTCCACCGGGTTCTGTGGTCAAAATGGGTACAATTACTGCGGGATGGGAAAACAATGTCCTGTCTGGTAACCAAGTCCTGAACGACCAACCGATTAATATACTAGGCTCTCCATCCAAACAGTCTTGGTTTACAAACGGCCGAGTAACACCCATTACCGCTGTTCAAGCCCTAGAGTATTCTTCTAATACCTATATGATTCAAACAGCGTTAAATATAATGGGTCAGCCTTATCAACCAGGTATGACAATATTTACCTCTAAACTAGATGACTCATTTAAGAAAATGCGGACAACTTATGGAGAGTATGGGCTAGGTGTGACAACGGGTATTGATATACCAGGGGCCTCAAATGGTTTTATTGGACAAGATGCAGATGCAGCCAACTATCTGGATGAAAGTTTTGGACAGTATGATACGTATACACCGATGCAATTAGCACAGTATGCTGCAACGATCGCAAACGATGGCAAACGCGTTACCCCACGTCTTGTCGATGGGATTTATGGGAGTACAACAGCTGGCCCATTGGGCAAATTAGAGAAAACAATTGCCTCAAAAACGCTCAATACCATTCCTATCTCTCAGGATAATATTAAATTACTGCAACAAGGGATGTATCAAGTAACCCATGGTGGTAGCATGGCAACTGGTAAAGATGTCATGAATGGTGCTAGTGTGAGTATTAATGCTAAGACAGGGACATCAGAGACCTTCACATTAGATGCAGCTGGCAACCAAGTTTATACATCAGTCAATAATGTGGTTGCCTATGCCCCATCAGATAAGCCACAAATTGCGATTGGTGTCATGATTCCAGATACAATCATCAAAGACGGTGGGGTAACTACCCATGCCAATCAAGATGTGACAAGAGACATCGTTAACCTGTACAATACAATGTATGGGTTCAAATGATAGGTAACGCAGCTAGTGTATGACTAAGGCGTGCAAATATTTAGCGACTAATATTTTGAAAGAAAAAATTTCAGCAGATGTGTTTGAAATTTAAGAGGACAAGGATGGCTTATTATCCAGAACCAATTGCTAAGCTCATCGAGTCTTATGCAAAACTGCCAGGTATTGGTCAAAAAACAGCGACTAGACTGGCATTTTATACCATAGGGATGTCAGATGATGACGTAAATGCCTTCGCGGCAAATCTCTTGTCAGCGAAGCGAGATCTTCATTTTTGTAGTATCTGCGGTAATCTGACGGATGCGGATCCTTGTAATATCTGTACGGATGATGCAAGAGATAAGACGACTATTTTTGTAGTAGAGGAATCAAAAGACGTCCTTGCTATGGAAAGAATTAGGGAATATACTGGTCTATATCATGTCTTACATGGCACGATTAGCCCCATGAATGGTGTGAGTCCAGATGATATTAACGTCAAAACTTTGATTACAAGGCTAATGGATAGTGAGGTAGCAGAGATTATTATCGCGACAAATGCAACTAGTGATGGTGAGGCTACGGCCATGTATTTGGCTCGGATGATCAAGCCTGCAGGGATTAAAGTGACACGCTTGGCAAGAGGGTTAGCTGTTGGGAGTGATATCGAGTATGCTGATGAGGTGACGCTAAGCAAGGCAGTTGAAAATCGTCAGGAAATATAAGCTGTTTAGGCAAGTCTCACTGAATAACTGGAAAAACAAGAGAGTTGGTAAGCCCACTAAGCGGGCTCACCACTTTTTTTATAGCGTAAACCTTATTTGATTTACGCTGATGATCCCTACTTAACAAGGTTTATCATGGCGTAGAAAGTAATGATTATCTGTAGGGCGTAAAAGATAGCACGATTGTTTTATGATATAATAAGAAAGACGATATGATTTCAAGGAGATAAGATGACAAAACAAGTTTTGATTTTACTATATGGTGGGCGTAGTGCTGAACGAGAGGTATCCGTACTATCAGCTGAGAGTGTTATTTTTGCTATAAATTATGCTAAATTTGTAGTGCATACTTTTTTTATCACACAAGCAGGTGACTTCATCAAAACACAGTCTTTTACTGAGACACCCCAAGTTGGGACCAAGTTAATGACGAATGCGACAAGTGGTGCATCTGATTTTGTGTCACCGGCTAGTATTTATGAAAAAGATGCCGTTGTATTCCCAATCCTTCATGGGCCGATGGGCGAAGATGGGTCTATTCAAGGCTTCCTCGAAATTCTTAGGATGCCTTATGTGGGTCCTAGTATCACATCAGCTAGCGTGACCATGGATAAGATCATGGCCAAACACGTTTTTGAGTCCGTTCATGTCCCACAGGTACCTTATGTGGCACTGACTGATTTATCTGAGATAGAGCAGAAGATAGCAGAAGTTAATGATAAGCTAAATTATCCTGTCTTTGTTAAACCAGCTAACATGGGGTCATCTGTCGGCATTTCAAAAGTTGAAACAGCGGCAGACTTACCGAGCGCAATCGATGAAGCCATCAAATTTGATAATCGGATTCTGATCGAGCAGGGGGTTAACGCGCGTGAAATCGAAGTGGCCATACTTGGCAATTCAGATGTGTCGTCGACATTGCCAGGTGAGGTGGTTAAAGACGTCGCCTTTTATGACTATCAGTCCAAGTATATCGATAATCAAATTACCATGGCCATTCCTGCAGAAATTCCTGACGAAACGATAGCAAAAATGCGGGAGTTTGCGGAGATCGCCTATCGTGCAGTTGCTGGGACAGGCCTATCGCGCTGTGACTTTTTCATGACACCTGACAATCAACTCTATTTGAATGAGATTAATGCCATACCAGGCTTCACTCAGTTTTCAATGTACCCCCTTTTATGGGAAAATATGGGCTTAACTTATGGTGATTTGATTGAGAAATTAGTTGCGCTAGCAGTGGCAGCATTTGACAGTCGTGAAAGTAAATTACAAAGTTAATGTTAGCTTAAAAATTGATACTCGATAGCAAGCTAGCCTCGGGAAAAAAGGGGATGTTTGTGTTTCAAATCGAGAAAATCAAAAAACTAAATGAGACTGAGTTTCAAATTTACAACTACTTGACAGATCATATGACTGAAGTGAGTCAAATGACTATAAGAGAGTTTGCACAGTTGACCCATGTATCAACGGCAACGATTGTTAGATTCTGTCGACATTTAGGGTTTACTGGATTTTCAGAGCTTAAATTCTATATCCTGCAGCCTAATCAGGTTGAGACCTCTTTGGAAAGCTATTATGCCAATTTCTTACAGTTAAATGCTTTTTTAAAAGGCCTAACTGGCGATGCATTTCAAGAAAAGTTGTCACAGGCTTGTCAACTGATTGAAGCTAGTCACTATACGACCTTTATGGGGATAGGGACTAGTGGCGCATTAGCAGCATATGGGTATAGATATTTTAATAACGTGGGGATCCAATCCTTCGTCATTACAGACCCGTATTTACCAATTCCTAGGGATAGTTATCAACAGTCTTGCATGATTGTCCTATCAGTTTCAGGTGAAACGAGCGAAGTGATCGAACAGCTAGATCGTTTTAAAAAGAATGGGGCGAAGATCATATCGATAACGAATGACGATGCATCGACGATTTCAAAAATGTCGGATTTTAACTTCTCCTACTATATGATAGATGAGTTTGCCTATGCAAGAGAAATTAAATTAACAACACAACTACCAGTCCTTGCCTTACTGGAAGTAATGGCACATCATGTTAAGACGGAAAACGTCGATCAATCAAAAAAGTTAAGCTCAATTTGAGTAGCTTAACTTTTTTTGTTTCAATCAGTGTAACGCGTTTCAAGATGGACAAATCCTATTTATTATTTCTAGAAGATAAGTTATACTGATAATCAAGTAAGCGCTTACCATCTAGCTATCGTTAATTAATTTAAGAGGAGTATCTATCATGAAGGAATTTATCAATGAGACATTAATACCAAAGGTGATGCGGTTTGTCTCAACTAAGCCCATGGTTGGCTTTAGAAATGGGATGCTTTACACCATGCCCTTTTCCATTATTGGCTCAATCTTTTTACTACTCGCCAATTTTCCAATCAAGGCCGTCAGTGTTGCCCTAGATAATGCTGGCTTAACGCCTTACTTTAATCAAGCATATGGTGCCACATTTGCCTTGATGGCAATTTTTGGGGCAATGGGTATTGCTATTTGTTACGTAAAAGAACAGGGGATTCAAGAAAGTTTACCAGCAGGGATGATCGCGATGGCATCCTTTATCTTACTCATGAGTTCAGAAATGACAGAGACCAAAAGTGGTAACATCATTGAGAATGTCATCAATAAAGAGTGGACTGGCGGTAAAGGCATGATCGTTGGGATTATTGTCGGTCTATTTGTCGGTGCGACCTATGCTTGGTTTATTAAACATGACATCCGCATCAAAATGCCTGAGGGTGTACCACCCAATGTGGCGGGGTCATTTACAGCCTTAATACCAGGTGTGGCGATTGTCTCGATCACATTAATTGTTTACATCATCTTTGATAAATTTCAAACGACATTCTTTGACTGGATTTATAAAGTGTTACAAACACCATTACAAGGTGTCACCTCTTCTCTACCAGGGGTAATTATCATGGGGCTACTCATTCCCCTGTTTTGGTTCCTAGGCATTCATGGCTCAACGATTGTTGGTGGTATTATGGGACCATTATTAACAGCTAATTCAGTTGATAATAAAGTGATTCTAGATTCTGGTAAAGCTTTGACGCTTGCAAATGGTGGTAAGATTGTAACGCAACAATTTCTTGATCAGTATATGACTGTAACTGGAGCAGGTATGACAATAGGCTTGGTCTTGTTCATGGTCACGTTAGCAAAATCAAGTCAATATAAAGAGCTTGGCAAATTATCAATTGTCCCTAGTCTTTTCAATATTAATGAACCAGTGATATTTGCTGCGCCGATTGTAATGAATCCAATCATGTTCTTGCCATTTGTAGTTGCACCAGTCGCATCAGGATTATTGACATATTTTGCGATTTATATCGGATTGGTACCGATGTTTGGTGGCGTGGTTGTCCCATGGACAACACCACCAATTATTTCTGGATTTTTAGTAAACGGTTGGCAAGCAGCAGTTTTACAAACAGTTTGTCTGGTGATGACTTTCTTCATTTACTTACCATTTGCTAAAAAAATGGATCAAATTACTGTTAAACAAGAGCAAGAAAATGCAGCAGCAAATAATTAAGTATCTCGATAGTCAATTTTAAAGAAAATGAGCATCATTTAGATGGAGGAAAAAATGGCATTAAGAAAAGATTTTTTATGGGGTGGTGCCGTAGCAGCTCACCAACTCGAAGGTGGCTGGCAAGCAGGCGGTAAAGGTATTTCAGTCGCTGATGTGATGACGGTCGGAGCAAATGGTGTGGCACGTCGTATTACAGATGGTGTCTTACCTGGTGAAAACTACCCCAATCATGAAGCGATTGACTTTTATCATCGCTATAAAGCAGATATTGCCTTATTTGCAGAACTTGGTCTCACCTGCTTTCGGACATCTATCGCCTGGACGCGTATTTTTCCAAAGGGAGATGAAGCAGCACCTAATGAAGCAGGCCTACAGTTTTATGACGACTTGTTTGATGAATGTTTGAAACATGGTATCGCACCAGTCATTACCCTATCACACTTTGAAATGCCTTATCATTTAGTCACTGAATATGGTGGCTGGCGCAATCGTAAAGTGATCGACTTCTTTGTTCATTTTGCAGAGACTGTATTTAGACGCTACAAAGATAAAGTCACTTATTGGATGACATTTAATGAGATTAATAACCAAGCGAATTATGTAGATGACTTTGCACCATTTACAAACTCAGGCTTAAAATTTGAAGCAGATGAAGAACGTGAACCTGTCATGTACCAAGCAGCCCACTATGAGTTGGTTGCCAGTGCACGTGCCGTCAAAATTGGCCATGAGATTAATCCTGATTTCCAAATTGGTAGCATGATTGCCATGTGCCCGATTTATCCAGCAACGATGAAGCCACGGGACATCATGAAAGCACAAGTTGCCATGCAACGACGCTATTGGTTTAGTGATGTGCATGTTCGAGGACATTATCCAAGCTACATCACAGCTTACTTCAAGCGTCGTGGTTTTACATTAGATATGACTGAGGCTGATAAGCAAGATCTTGCAGTGGGGACTGTTGACTATATCGGTTTCTCTTATTACATGAGTTTTGCTGTCAAAGATACGGATAATGGCGCTGGATTTGACTATGATGAAGCTAAAGAACTCATTCGAAATCCCTATGTTGAGGCGAGTGACTGGGGCTGGCAAATAGACCCCCTTGGTCTACGTTACGTTATGAACTGGTTCAACGAGCGATATGAACTCCCCCTTTTCATCGTCGAAAATGGCTTTGGTGCTGTAGATGAGATAGTAGATGGTAAGATTCAAGATACTTATCGCATTGCCTATCTGAAGGCGCATATCGAGCAGATGAAAGATGCAGTGGATATCGATGGGGTTGAGCTTATCGGTTATACACCTTGGGGCTTTATCGATCTTGTGTCTGCTGGCACAGGTGAGATGAAAAAACGCTATGGCATGATTTATGTTGATAAAGACAATGAGGGAAATGGCACATTAAACCGCAGTAAGAAAGCATCATTTGATTGGTACCAACAAGTGATTGCATCAAATGGCGAAGTATTATAAGGAGGGAACACGATGAACGACGAACAGATGGCTGTCATTATGCCACTGATTATGTATGGTGGAGAGGCAAAGTCTTCAGCGATTGAAGCGATTCAAGCCGCTAAAGTAGGTGATTTTACAAAAGCTGATACTGCTATTCAAGCAGCAAATGAGGCTATCGTCAAAGCGCATCACGGTCAGACAGAGCTGTTAACTAAAGCAGCAAATGGGGAAGCAGTTGATGTCTCTATTTATATGGTACATGCCCAGGATCATTTGATGACAGGCATCGCTTTCGTCGATTTGGCCAAAGAAATTATTACCCTCTATCAAGTAATTCAGGGATAGTGGGTTCGGGATAAGAGCAGCTTTATTATAGAAGGCTTGCTTATTTTAAATAGATAATAAGACCACTAGTCTAGGTTGATAGTGGTTTTATTGTTTATAGGCTATCAATAGCTTGAAATAAAAGAATTTGTTATAATGAAGAAGTTTAATAGACTAATGATAGGATAATAGCATACAAAACTGACTAGTAAGCTAGGTAAGGTAGCAGAAAATGATTGAGCTAAGGCATGTAACGAAAGCATTTAATGGCAGAATGGCAGTTGAGGATATCAGTTTTACCATCTCCGAGGGAGAGATATTTGGTTTTTTAGGGCCATCTGGATCTGGTAAATCAACAACGATAAATATCTTGACTGGCCAGTTGACACAAGATAGTGGACAGGCCTGGGTATTGGGTAAAGATAGCAGACAGATAGGAAGTGATGACCTCCTTGACATTGGGATCATGTATCGTTTATCCCGCAATATCAAGGTAAATTGTTGTTCTTAAACTTTGTTTTAAATTTCATCTATAGCATGACATCGGGTTGCTTTGTGTCGATCATGGTAAGTGAGGAAAAGGAAAAGAAAAATTTACGAACGCTTATTTTAGCTGGTGTAACGTTAAAAGAATACATTATCTCCATCATTATTTTTCCTTTTATCCTATCGATAGGGTCATGCCTTATCTTCCCTTTTCTGATTAGAGTTAGTCTGCCAAACTGGCCCCTTTATTTATTCATCGCCATAGGCACCTGCGTCATATTTATATTAGCTAATCTATCTATCGCACTGTTCACTAAAAATCAAACCCAGGCTACACTCTTTGGATTCGGGATAACGATGATTGCGCTAGTACTAGCCATGTTACCAGATTTTGTTCAAAATACTTACTTATCACACCTGATTAGTCTATCTTTTGTTGGTGCAAATACGAATATATTTATGAATTCAGGTCACTTAGCACTCACTGATATCAGTATTTTAGCGATGTTAGTTTGGGTTGTTGGTTTACTGATTTTAACTAGGTATGCCTTTATCTGGAATAGAAAAAATCATGCCTGATAAGGCTCTCAAAGAAAGACAAAAAACCGTGCCTATTGACATCGGTTTTTTTCTTACTAGCTATTGATTAGTGGAGAGGATCTCCCATGAGTTTTTCGTTTAAGAGTCTAGCGGTTGCATAGATGACAACAATCGAGATAAATGACCCCATTGTCACATCACTTAGGAAATGCGCACCAAGTCTCAGTCGTGAAATAGCGACTAGAGAGCCAAAGATAACAGCGAAGATAAAGGTGTTGCGGCGCTTATTACCCAGTTTTGGTGAAACGAACAAGGGAAGGAGAAGGGCTATCCAGCCTTCTTGTGAATGGCCTGATGGGAATGATTTATGACCATTTTCACCATTAATTTGTAACCATGAGGTGAAATTAGTCCAGCCCTGATTCATTTCATAAGGTCGCATACGTCCCCATAGTGCCTTCATGCTGTTAACGATCGTATCGGCTGCAAATACAGCAACGATAGCCGCTATGGCAACATAAGTGAGACGTTGCATTTCTGCTTCATCCTTGGCTACAAGCCATTTATGGCATAAAGCGAAACCGATGATGACAAGGATAAGCGTTAAGATAATTAGTGTAGGTAAATACCAGGTTGGTGAAACTGCCTTGCCACCACCGTCGTTATTAGCAGCACCAATAGGTGCTTTATGTTTTATGTTATTAAGTGAAGCAATCGTATAAAAAAGGGCGGTTTTAACTGCTTGCCATGTTTCATAAATCGCAGCAACGCCTGTTAAAAACATGACTGAAAATTTGCCGATAGCATTGCTTTCTAATTTTTGAATGCGATAAAATAAAACTTGGGCAGCCATAAAAATAATAATACTAGGAAAAATCAGGCTATAGTTTTGGAATATGGTACCAAAAATTGAGTTTTGATCCATGAGTGTGCGAGAAATCGGTTTATCAAAAATTGCACCAATGATCAGTAATAAAACAACGATGCCAAGAACAATCTTCTCGATTTGGAAGCGTGGTTTTGGGGTAGGCTGTGACTGTGTGAGTGCCATTTGGCAGTCTCCTTTTTATGATTAGCGTGATGTTGTGTGGTATGAGTTGGCCGCCTCACTTATTAGTTTAACACTGTTAGTTATCTCCTTATGTAAGTTTTATGTAAAAAAAAGGTAAAAATGAGATAGATGCATGGGATGGATGAAGGAATCGTGAGCTGTCATGCTGCTTGATCATTAGCACAACTTCACTAATATGAGTTACAAATAACAAGTAAAGCAAGAAAAATAGTTGTTTTTTTGCTAAAATATAAGATATGAAAAAGAATCAGGTAACCCAATGAATTTAACCTTACATGAACTTGCACGTGTCGTTAGCGCACAAAATGACCTTTCTGCTTATCCTAACCTTATACTAAAAAATATTGAATTTGATAGCCGGTTAATCCAAGACGGAGACATTTTCTTGCCGTTAAAAGGTGCACGCGATGGCCATGAGTTTATCCCAACAGCCTTTGATAAGGGAGCTGTTGTGACACTCTCTGAGAAAAAAGTTGCCTTTCCTCACATACTCGTTACGAATACTGAACAAGCATTTCAAGTATTGGCAGCCTATTATTTAGAGAAAACAAAAGTCGATGTGATTGCGATTACCGGGAGTAATGGTAAAACAACAACTAAAGACATGGCGGCACAAATCCTTGAGACAACCTACAAAACGTATAAAACCCAAGGAAATTATAATAACCAAATCGGTTTGCCTTACACTGTTCTTCATATGCCAGAAGGCACGCAGAAGCTTGTCCTAGAAATGGGACAGGACCATATGGGAGATATCCATCTCTTATCGACCTTAGCAAAACCTAAACTGGCTGTTATTACCTTAATTGGGGAAAGTCATCTCGAATTTTTCGGCACACGAGATAAAATCGCAGAAGGTAAGCTACAGATTGTTGACGGATTAGTCCCTGGTGGGGAGTTGATTGCCCCAGCAGATAAAATCATTAATGCTTACTTACCTGAAAATCAGAAAATTACACGCTTTGGCGCGGATTCAGATATCCATATTGTTGACTTGTACGAGTATAAAGATGCCTTACGGTTTACGGTGAATTTTCTGGATGAACAGCTAATGATCCCGATTCCTGGTAAATTTAATGCGACCAACGCCATGGTTGCAGCTTACATCGGGATGTTAGAGGGTGTAAGCCCAGAGAACATCAAGCGGGCATTAGCAGATTTGAGTCTCACTAAAAACCGGGTTGAGTGGCTCAAATCCTCAAATGGCGCGGATATCTTATCAGATGTCTATAATGCCAATCCGACTGCCATGCGCTTAATACTAGAAACATTTCAAACAATAGATCGTAATCCTGATGGCAAAAAAATCGCTGTCCTGGCTGACATGAAAGAGTTAGGTGAGCAATCACCGCAACTCCATGCTCAGATGATAACAGCACTGGATCCTCAAAAACTAGATTTACTTTATCTTTATGGTGAAGAAATCGAACCACTTGCATCAGCTGCCAAGACTGTATTTGAACCTGATGCTATCAAATATTTCCGAAAAGATAATGAAACAGATGACTTAGATGAACTTCTCAAAGACTTGTTAAACACCTTAGCGCCTCAAGATCAACTCTTGCTAAAGGGAAGTAACTCCATGAAGCTATCAGCACTTATAGAAGGTCTTTGCTAGGAACCTGCTAGTCATATCAGTTATATATAGAGAGGACACTTGTTTGAAGACAGGTGTTTTTTTATAACTTGAAATATAACATGGGAGATAATTTAGATGGATTAAGCTATCTGAAAATTATCAAAAAAATTTTGAAAAAAAAAGATACCAAAACCTCAAAAGTATGATATATTAGACAAGTAGTCATATATGAGGCAATTGTTTCTCATATAAAATCATACAAAAAAACATTGAGGAGTATCCATTTTCATGAAAAAAGGACTTACACGTGGTCTCGTTACAGCAGGCGTTGCTTTGTTTGCGGTCGCAGCACTAGCAGCTTGTGGTAGCAAAACTTCTGATACAAAATCAGAGAGCAAGACAATCGATGATTTGAAAATTTCGTTTGTGCCATCTAGAAACCCTGATGATATTGCCATTGCAACAAAACCGATGGCATCATTGTTGAAAGATGAGCTTAAAAAACAAGGCTATACTGTAAAAAAAGTTGATGTGACAGTCGGCACGAACTATGAAGCAGTTGGAGAAGCACTAGCTTCTGGCGCTGCTGATGTTGGTTATGGTGTCCCTGGCTCTACTTTTGCTTTATATAAAGATGACGTAAATGTGATTTTAACAGCAACACGTGCCGGTCTTAGCAAAGACTCAAGTCAGGCAAAAGATTGGAATGATGGCAAAGCAACTGAAAAGACTGACAAACAAGCAACAAGCTATCGGTCTATTTTGGTGACAGGCCCATCAGAAAAAGGACAAGCCTTAGCTAAAAAAGTCAATGCCGGTGAAAAATTAACTTGGAATGACCTTAAAGATGCTAACTGGGGACTTTCTTCAACAACTTCAGCTGCTGGCTATGTTTACCCATCACTTTGGTTGAATGAAAATGTTAAACATACAGTGACTGATTTGACACATAGTGTGACGATCGATTCTTATGGTTCTGGTCTTGCACGTCTTGCTTCAGGTCAAATCGATGTGTTACCAATGTATGCTGATGCGCGTCGTGATTACGCCAATGCTTGGACAACAACTTATGGTCAAAAAGAGTCGATTTGGGCTGAAACAAATGTTATCGGTGTAACACCAGCGATTTATAACGATGGTATCCTGGTTTCAAAACAATCAAAAGTAATGACATCAGATTTCCAAAAAGCGTTGAAAGCAGCGGTTAAAGAGATGGCTAAGACTGAAGATGGTAAGAAAATTCTTGCTGTTTACTCACATGAAGGATATAAAGATGCAAAAGAATCTGATTACAAATCAGAATTTGCAGCAGAAAAATTGTTGCAAAAAAACGCTAAATAAGCTAAGCGCTAGCGTTCATATCTAAACACAAGAAAAACAAGCAGTCAGGCAGATGTAGGCTGTTTGTTTTTCGTGTTTACTTGCGTTTTGGCAGGTTGTTGATAGCCTTATGATGAAAAATATGTCGATATGTGATAGCAATCAAGCATCGTAAAACAAAGCTAGAAGACAAGTACACCGCCAAAACACTGTAATATAAGGAGTAATCACTAAATGATTAAGTTTGAAAATGTTTCAAAAGTGTATCCAAATGGTACCCGTGGTCTTGAAGATGTGAATCTTGAGATCCAACAAGGTGAATTCATCGGGATTATTGGGACGTCTGGTGCCGGTAAATCGACACTCATTCGGACGATTAATGGTCTAAATAATGTGACTGAAGGTACACTCATGGTCAATGAGACAAATGTTGCCCAATTAAAAGGGAAAGCACTTCGTGAATTCCGAAAAAATGTTGGGATGATCTTCCAATCTTATAATCTGGTACCACGTGTGTCTGTTATTCGCAATGTACTCAGTTCTCGTGTGCCTAATATGTCCTTTTTAAGCGTTTGTTTTGGCTTATTTTCTAAAGCGGACAAACTCAAAGCACTTGATGCCTTAAACCGCGTTGGCATTCTTGATAAGGCCTATATTAGAGCCGATCAGCTCTCAGGTGGGCAACAGCAACGTGTGTCATTAGCCCGTGCTTTGGCACAAGATGCAGATATCCTCTTGGCAGATGAACCAGTTGCCGCACTTGATCCTGTAACGGCACGTGAAGTGATGGACGATTTTAAACGCATTAATAAAGAGTTAAATAAAACCGTCTTGATCAATATTCACCATGTGGAGTTAGCGTTGGAATATACAGATCGTATCATCGCTGTTAAAAAGGGCAGAATTGTTTTTGATGGACCATCTAGTAGTGTGACACAGCAAGTCTTAGATGATGTTTACAGAAAAGAGGCTTAATATGTATGATAAAATTTTCAAGCCTAAAAAATTAGTCTTGGATACAGGTGAAGTGGTCTATGAAAAGGCAACGCGTACACCGATTGTCTGGCTGATTTTCCTAGGACTTTTGATTTTTTCTCTGAAATTTACCAATTTTCAGTTTTCTGTGCTCATCGAAAGAGGGGCGAATTTCTTTGATATGCTCAAAAAAATGGTCCCACCTGACACAAGCTATCTACCCAAAGTCGTCAAACCCTTATTAGATACGATTAAGATGAGTTTTATCGGCTCTATTTTAGGGAGTGTCTTTGCCATTCCTTTTGCTATTCTAGCATCTAGTAATATCGTCCACAATCAAGTCATTAATAAAGTGGTTCGCATCTTATTTACCTTTCTTCGGACGCTACCAACCCTTGTGACGGCACTTATCGCGACATATATCTTTGGACTAGGTACCTTTGCAGGGACACTTGCCATCTTTATTTTCTCATTTTCTTACATGGGAAAACAAATGTTTGAAGTGATCGAAACTGTCGATATGGGTGCTTTTGAAGCGATGGAGTCAATGGGTGCAACAAAACTCAAAGCCTTCACAGTTACCATAGCACCACAAATCATGCCGATTTATTTGTCAACTACCCTGTTTAACTTCGAAGGGAATGTCAGATACGCTGCTATCCTTGGCTATGTTGGTGCAGGTGGTATCGGATTGATTCTCAATGACCGAGTCAATAACCGTGATTATCCAAGTGTTGGGATGATTTTACTGACCCTACTTATCACCGTTATTGCGATTGAGCTGATCAGTCAAGTGATCCGTCGTAAGTTAACCTAAGGAGGATGTGATGACAGATTTAATAAAAGCAAAATATGAACAAAGTCCTCGCCGCTGGCCCTATTATTTAGTGATATTTGCCGTGATATGTGGTGTCTTCATCTGGTCGATGACCGTGATGAATATGTCTGGTATGTCTGAAAAAGGCACAGCAATTGCAGGCAATATCTTTAAAGGGATTTTCCATCCGGATTTAAAATTTTTATTTGCACTAGATACGTCAGGTGTCGGCTATCTCTTGTTGCAAACAATCGCGATTGCGATTTTAGGGACGCTTGTTGGTGCAGTCATTGCAGTACCTTTATCCTTTTTATCTGCAACAAATATCATGCCATCTTGGATAGCCTATATCATTCGTTTATTTATCATGACGATCCGGACAGTGCCACCTTTTGTATATGGGTTGATGTTTATTCGGGTGACAGGCCCTGGCCCATCTGCTGGTGCGCTTACCTTGGGACTCATGTCAATCGGTATGATTTCCAAACTATTTATCGAAACAATCGAGGATTTAGATACAGGCATTATCGAGTCTATGGAGGCATCTGGTGCGACGACCTTCCAAAAAATACGGTTTGGGATTATCCCCCAACTGATGCCTGACTTCCTATCTATCTTACTTTACCGTTTGGATATGAATTTACGGGATGCCAGTATTTTAGGTCTTGTTGGGGCTGGTGGTATCGGTGCGCCGATGATTTTTGCCATGAGTGCCTACAAATGGCCACAAGTTGGCTCAATCTTAATCGGACTCTTTGTCTTGATTCTTGTGATTGAACAAATTTCTGATCATATCCGCTCATATCTATTGAAAGGCTAGTTGTCTGATGAAAAAGATGAAGATTTATTATACAAGTGACGTCCATGGCTACCTCTATCCGACTGATTATTTGTCTGATAATGTACAAGCCATGGGCCTCATGCAAGTAATCGACGCATTTGATAAAGACGATAATACGCTTGTGATTGATGGTGGTGATATTTTTCAAGGCTCACCATTTATTAACTATTATCAAAATCAGAAGCGCTCAGATAATGGGATTGCGAAAGTGATGAATGCGGGTGGCTATGATGTCATTACCCTAGGGAATCATGATTTTAACTATGGTTTTTCATTTTTAAAAGAGAATTTAGCACAGCTGAATGCTAAAGTGACAGCGGTAAACGTATTAGACCAGGCAGGGAAACAGCTGTTTCCAGCTCAAATTAAGACACTTGCAAATGGCTTAAAAATTGGCCTCATAGGTGCTGTGACAGACTATGTCAATATCTGGGAAAAACCTGAAAATATCTCCGATATTCAAATCATGCCTGTTTTTCCAGCCATGAAGCAAGAACTTGAACGGTTGAAATCACAAGTCGATTTTGTGATTGGGATTTATCATGGCGGCTTTGAGTCTGATTTAGAGACTGGTGAACGCTTGTCAGATACAGGTGAAAATGTTGGGTATGAACTCCTAGAAGCACTTGATTTTGATTTGTTACTAACAGGTCATCAGCATGCGACGATCGAGGGACGCGATGTTCATGGCACCTACACCTTGCAACCGCCCAATATGGCTCGCAAGTATTTTGACATTACCGTTGCCTTTGATCAAAATTTAAAACCGACTATCACAAGTGAGCTAAAAACGCCAGGGATTACACAATCTGCTGAGTTAAAAGCTGAACTTGATGATCTGCAAGCTGAGGTTAATACCTATCTTGATCAACCAATCGTCCATTTAGATCAAGTCGTTGCAGCCCAAAGCCATCTTGAGTTGGCACAGACAAGTAATGCCATTCTTGCCTTAACTGCGCATGTTCAAAGACAGGTAACAGGTGCTGATATCTCTATCGTTAGCATGAATAATAATACGCTGTCTCTACCAAATGATGTAAAAGTACGTGATATTTTGCGGAATTATCCATTTGATAATACCCTTTTCCATGTCAAGTTGACAGGTGCACAAGTCAAACAAAATATTGAGAAAACAGCTGAGTATTTTGCCTTAGAAAATCAACAACTAGTCATTAATCCTAAGTGGTTGATACCGAAAACAGAGCATTATAACTATGATTTTTATTATGGACTTGCTTACACGATAGACGTCTCTAAACCTGTCGGTAGTCGTGTGACTAAGGTCAGCTATCAAGGCAAAGCACTTTCAGATGATCAAGTTTTAACCATTGCACTGAATAACTATCGTGCTGTAGGTGGTGGGGAATATAATGCCTATAAAAAAGCAGAAGTCATTCAAGACACTGGATTAACGATTCAAGACTTGATGATTGCCTATTTAGAGGAAACGGGACAATTAGCAGTCGATGAACCATTAGACTTTAACATTACCTATTAAAAAGGCTGAGTGAGAACTCAACCTTTTTTGCTTACAGTTAAGCATTAGCATCCAGCTTTATCTATTTGTGAAATGAGTAAAAGACACCGTATCGTGCACATTAAACTAGATTAGCTTAAGGTAATAGGTCATCCCCTGTAAATGTTCGACAAAATGAAAGCGATTTCGTATACTGATGTCGAGGTATAAGGACCTTGTATAGCTAAAGTTAGCCTTGTGAAGGAGAAATATGATGTATTATGTTACTAAAATTGATGATGAAGCCTATCTTGGTCGTATTTTGTTTAACGCTAAATCGCAAGAAGCCTATTTTCATCAAGCTAAAAAAATGATTGATGTAGCCTTTGGAGAAGATGCGGTTACTTTTGTCACGCTGAATGGTTTATATCAGACGCTTGGGACCAGTGACACGAAAGAGACGATTTTATTATCTAAGTATGCCAAGGCATATGAAAGTGCAATAGCGACTAAGTATCCTTCAGCAACGGTTGAAAACTATGATGTTATTGGAACGATATGAAGCTTAAAATAGAAACAGTTAAAATCAAGTATGATGATGTGACCCGCAAAATATAAACTTTTGAAATCAAGTATTCTGGGGTTCACATCATGATATGCTTGATTTTTTTGTTAATTGGCTAAAGAAAGACGACATTGAACTGAAATGCCAGTTCAATGTCGCAAATAGTGACTATAAATTACTTGACTATAGATATTAAGTCAGTAGGAGGCATATTTATGAATAGCTAGGATTACTTATATTAGCTGGAGGCAGTTAGACTTTTTGTTGTTTGTTAACGATCCAAAAATAATAGACTAGACTAATCAAGTAGAGTAGTACGGCGATAAGTTGACCTGTTTCCAAAATAAGAGGCACTTCAAAACTTAACCAGTATATTGGTCTGCTAAAAAGAAAAGATGATAAGTAAACTATCCCAAATGTACAAATAAAAAGACATAATCCTTTGATTAAACGACTCTTAAATGCGGAAAAATTGATTAGTTTTAAAGCGATAAAAATGAGGCAAGCGATTATTAAGGGTGTCAGGAGTGCAGATATAATTGAAAAATATGCTTTATCAATCCCATTTATGTTATGTATGCCAATACTAGATAGGAAAATCACAAAAATTAAGGTGATACAAAATAGTGTCAAATTTTCTTTGATAAGCGTCCCTATTTTTTTGTTTGGCATAGCGGCTAAAATAGCTTTTGCGACTTTTTTAGGGTCAGTTCCTAAGAGCATTTGGGCAGTATAGCCATCTTTTTCAGCCTGAGCGATATCGTTGATCACTTCAGCTAATTTTAATTGGACAATCGTCTCATCTTTTAACAAGATATCACCAGTCATCGTCAATAAAAAATCAGTGACAAATAATTGGTTGTTCTTAGACAATGCTTTTATTACAGAACGGGTCTCTGTACTTAGTAGGTTCGTGTATTGCTGACTTGCCATTTCTTACCTCAAACTTTCAAAAATATCAATAAACTTATTAAATCGGTCACTAAAATCTACTTGTGCCAATCTACCATTAGGAGAGAGTGTATAATATTTTCGACTTGGTCCCTCATCAGATTTTCTGACTTCTGTTGTGACCCAGTCGTTTTTTTCAAACTTTGTTAGTATAGGATAAATTGTTCCCATTGAGACGTCTTTGAGGCCAAAGCTACTAAACTTGTTTGAAATTTCATATCCATAGAGATCATCAGATTGACCAATAATCATTAGTAAAAACCCCTCAACTATGCCTTTTCGCAGTTGACTTTCATTTATATAGTCTATTTTTCACACATCCTTTACTATTATGTATAACGTAATAGTATCATATATTTTGCTATTGTGCAATGCATAATAGGTGAACGGACATAAAAAAAGCACTTCACAAAGAAGTACTTTTTAGTTTAGACTAGCTGAGTAAGTTTAATACCAACCGTGAGATAAATGGAACTGCCAAGCAGCTTCCCATGAGCCATAACGTCCTGCGACATAGTTATCTGCCACACGTTCTTGGTTAGCAGGAGAGAAGTCTCCACCTAAGTAAGAAGACGTCAATTGGTAACGACCGTAATACTGACCATTTTGAGCAGAATATGAACCGCCTGATTCAGTCATAGCAATCGCTTCTTTAGCCGAGTTTGCAGTGAAACCATTACCTGTTGCGATAGATGCTGTAGGTGCAGGTGTTGCAGCAGGAGCTGGTACAGCAACAGCTGGCGCTGCAGCTTGGGCTACTACTGATTTAGCGGGTGTTTCAGTATCAGATGTTGCATCTGTATTAAATGTCAATGATTCGCCGACATAGATCATCGCGATGTTGCTAATATTGTTTGCTTTGGCAATACTTTGAATATGCGTTTGATCATTATAAAATTTATCTGAGATTTGAGATAGTGTATCTCCCGGTTTAACAACGTAAGTCACTTCGTCAGCACTTGCTGTTGTCGCTGTAGCAAAAAGGCCAGCAGCAATGAGAGTAGTGGCTAAGAAAGCCACCGATTTTTTAGACAGGGTAGCAGTCAAATTAGACTGCTTAAGATTAAATGTTTTCATGAGACTTATTCTATCAGACAAATACCCGAGTAATATGAAAATAACATGAAAGTTTTATGACAAAATGTTACGAATTATTACAAATAGCTTTTTATAAGTGTGATATAATAGGAGGTATTGAGTAAAATATACAGCTGAAAGCAGGCTAAACCCACTTGTAGCTGCGGTTTAAAGGAAAACAAATGACATTAGAATCAGAAATTAAGCGTAGACGGACCTTTGCAATCATCAGTCACCCGGATGCTGGTAAAACGACGATAACAGAACAATTGCTTTATTTTGGCGGAGAAATTCGTGAAGCAGGTACTGTAAAAGGAAAGAAAACAGGGCATTTTGCTAAATCAGACTGGATGGATATCGAGAAGCAACGTGGGATTTCGGTGACCTCTTCAGTCATGCAATTTGACTATGCTGGAAAACGTGTTAACATCCTTGACACACCAGGGCATGAGGACTTCTCGGAAGATACTTATCGGACCTTGATGGCAGTAGATGCTGCTGTCATGGTGATTGACAGCGCCAAGGGTATTGAAGCGCAGACGAAGAAGCTGTTCCAAGTTGTCAAACAACGCGGTATTCCAGTCTTTACCTTTATTAATAAACTTGACCGTGATGGTCGTGAACCACTTGATTTATTAGCTGAGTTAGAAGACGTGTTAGGTATCTTATCTACGCCAATGAACTGGCCGATTGGAATGGGGAAAAATTTTGAAGGCCTCTATGATATGCATAACACGCGTTTAGAGCTTTATAAAGGAGACACGCGTTTTGTTGACTTTAATCAGGGAGATCAAGTCTTTGCACAAAATCCTTTCTACCAACAAGCCAAAGGTGATATTGAGTTAATGACAGAAGCGGGTAACCCTTTTGATGCGGAAGCTGTATTAGCAGGGGAATTAACACCTGTCTTCTTTGGGTCGGCCTTGACTAACTTTGGGGTACAGACTTTCCTAGATTCATTTTTAGAGTTTGCGCCAGAGCCTCAAGGGCATAAAACACTAACTGAGGAAGTAGTGTTACCTACAGTTCCAGAATTTTCAGGATTTGTCTTTAAAATCCAAGCCAACATGGACCCGCGTCACCGTGACAGGATTGCCTTTGTTCGTATCATCTCAGGTGAGTTTGAACGTGGTATGTCGATCAAGCTTGCCCGTACCGGAAAAGCAGTTAAGTTGAGTAATGTGACGCAGTTTATGGCTGAATCACGTGAAAATGTCGAAAATGCAGTTGCAGGTGATATTATCGGGGTTTATGATACGGGGACTTATCAAGTCGGTGATACACTGACAACTGGGTCACTGAAAATAGAATTTGAACCACTGCCTACCTTTACACCAGAATTATTCATGAAAGTTTCAGCTAAGAATGTCATGAAACAAAAGTCATTCCATAAAGGGATTGAACAGTTGGTACAAGAAGGTGCGATACAACTATATAAAAGTTACCAAACAGGTGAGTATATGTTGGGTGCAGTAGGTCAACTCCAGTTTGAAGTCTTCCAACACAGAATGGTTGGCGAATACAATGCTGAAGTGGTCATGACACCGATGGGTAAAAAGACTGTCCGTTGGATTTCACCAGATGACTTGGATGAACGTATGTCTAGTTCACGTAACATCCTAGCTAAGGATCGTTTTGATAATCCCTTGTTCTTGTTTGAAAACCAATTTGCTGAACGCTGGTTTGCAGATAAATATCCTGATGTGGTCTTGTCTGATACGCCGTTTGTTGAAAGATAATAGCATATAGAAGATTCCTGCGCCTACGTGGGGATTTTTGCTAGCATGGGCCGCCTTGTCTAGGTCATCATGAGGGGCCATATAGCTGCTGCTGACTTTTTAGGGTGAATAAGATGAGAGAAATGGTGATAAATGAAGGTTGTTGTTGCGCTAGTTCCTAAAACACAAGAGGAACAGATCGTGTTTAACATTCATGCCTTAACAGATGAACATCGTGCTTTGATGGCACGTGTCAAAGCTGATGAGCAGCATGATATCATCGCTACAAAAGGTGAAAAATACTATCGGATATTGATCAAAGGCATTTTATATTTTGAGTCAGTAGATAAAAAAACATTTGTCTATACACAAGATGATGTCTTTGAAGTGAAAGACAAACTCTATCAGATAGCAGAAAAATTAGCAGAGCAAAAGTTTATCCGGATTTCTAAGTCGATGATTTTGAATCTCAAAAAGGTTGAAATGATTTATCCTACATTGAGTGGCCGGTTTGAGGCAGAACTTGATAATCATGAACGTGTTACAATTTCTAGAAAGTATGTCTCAGAGTTAAAACACATGCTTGGTATGAAAGGACGGATTGTAGATTGAAGAATAAACTCATCCTATTTTTTGCCACGTTTTCAATGGCGACAACAATGATTCTAGTTATCAATATACTAGGTGGCACCTCCCTGACTAATTTTATTGTCTTAGAAGTGATGGCGGTCTGTGCCCTTAGTACCCTATTTTGCACCTTGTTTTTAACCTATGTTCAGACTGATTTTAAAAACTATCTGGCAGTTGTTGGTGTTGTTCTGATTGTCAGTTTAGGTAGCTATGTCTTTAACTGGCAGCTATCACTAGTGGGGCTCTTGTTGTCAGCAGGTGTCACACTCGTGCTTATTTTTATCAGTTATGAATTAGACAAGCAGGCTGCAAAAGAGATGAATCAGTTACTCAAGTCATTAAAATCAGACGATGGCAATGACGATGACAATAAAGAAGCCTAGCATACAGCAAGAAATCAATAGCAAAGAGAGCATGACGTGTCAGTAATGACAGCTTATGCTCTTTTTTTTACACCTTAGTCACCGATACCTATATTTATCATAGACAGTTTGATATGCTAAGGTTATTAAAAGAAGAGCGTGAGGGAATCAGAATGCAAACAAGACGATTAACAGCTAAAAACCTATCAAAAAAATATGGAACTCGAGAGGTAGTGAGTCAGCTAGATATATCAGTCGAAGCGGGGAGTTTTACAGCACTTTTAGGGACAAATGGTGCTGGCAAATCGACGACTATCGGTATGCTGACGACTTTAGTTCAGCCGACCAGTGGAGAGATCTACTATGATGACTTAGCGAGCAAAGAGCATCTATCACAGGTGCGTGCTAAGGTTGGTATCGTCTTTCAAGACAGTCTATTAGATGGTGCCTTGTCTGTTTTAGATAACCTAAAAATTCAAGCAGGACTTTATCAAAACATCCCCAAGGAAAGAATTGACCAAGTGATCAAACTCACCCAGTTGACAGCCTTGTGTAAACAAAAGGTAGATCATTTGTCAGGTGGTCAGAGGCGACGTGTTGACATTGCAACTAGTATCTTACACCAACCAGACATTTTATTTTTGGATGAACCAACGACAGGACTGGACATTCAAACACGATTAGCTATA
This sequence comes from Pseudolactococcus piscium, assembly GCF_002441695.1. GTDB lineage: Bacteria > Bacillota > Bacilli > Lactobacillales > Streptococcaceae > Pseudolactococcus > Pseudolactococcus piscium. The sequence continues at coordinate 29,985 of NZ_JXJW01000010.1, read as the reverse complement.
TGGGAGATGCTTGAAGGCATGCGTCAAACAGAAAACTTGACGATTTTCTTGACAACCCACTATTTAGATGAGGCAAATTTTGCTGATAATGTTTATATTATTGATGATGGCAAACTTATTGCAAATGGGTCAGCTCAAGCACTCATCCAAACGTATACCAAAGAAAATTTGCAGATAGAAGCAGGTCAGTTAAGCGATATCTGCCGTGTGTTAGGGAGATCGGAAAATAGGTTTCCGGTTATCGTGCCAGTTGCCGATGCCCAGGCTGCTATTTCGATTTTAAACATGATTCAACCCTATGTGACGACGTTTACCTATCAGCATGGGACGATGAATGAGGTGTTTGTCGCGCTTACTGGAAAGGAAATGACATCATGATAACCATAATGAAACGCAATTTAAAACTGTATTTTAGTGAACGAAGCACGATATGCTACTCACTCCTGACGTCACTGATTGTACTCGTCCTTTATTTCGCTTTTTTAAAGCAAAACTATATAGAGTCGCTTAAGTCTTTTCGTGAAGGCGTTAAATTCGCTGATATTTGGGTGCTATCCGGCATATTATCAGTAACAGGCATGACAGCCTGTTTTCATGCAATCTCCCAATTAGTAGTAGATAAGAGTTCAGGGCGAATGAATGCCTTTCGCCTGACACAAACATCGACGTTTGCTATTTACATGGGCTGCTTTTTATCCAGTGTGATCATCGGTATTATCATGCAACTGGCGGTTTTCGGTATCGGATTAGGCTTGTTTGCTCAGATGGATGGTGTGGTCATTTCGCTAAAATCCCTTGGTCTAGCTTGTGGTGCGCTTGTCTTAAATAGTGTGGTCAGCTCAGCCTTGAGCCTGGCTATCTTGAGTGTAACTCGAAATCGGTCAAGCTTAACGTCCCTTGGGACACTGGTCGGTACCTTATCTGGCTTTCTATCCGGTGTCTACATTCCGATGGGGGCACTGCCTGAGATTGGTCAAACGATCATGAAGTGCTATCCAGGTGCCTATAGTGCCTCGCTTTTTCGGCAGATTTTGTTAGATGAACAGCTTAAAACAACGTTTGGACAGGTGTCCAAGTCAACATTGACAGAATACAAAGCTACTTTTGGTATTGGCTTGTCTCTAAATGCTCAGTTGACGACAGCAGCTCAAGATAGTCTGATTTTAGCTATCTTTAGCATTGGTCTAATTGGGGTCGTCGCAGGCGTTTTGAAGGTAAGACGTGCTGAAAAGTAAAGACGAATTGCTATTTATCTCAATGAAAACGTATTCCCAAATATCAGCCTACTATTTTCATGAAAATTGTGCTATACTAAATAAGTTGTCCAATTGGGGCAATTTTAACTCAATGGAGTATTTGGATTTAGCGTTTTAAGCTTGTTTGCTTGAAATGCAGACAAGTTTTTTATATCACGATATTTATATCTGAACTGTTTGATTAACACCATTTTTTTACAGAAAAACTAGAAAATAACCGAAAATGCCATTTCTATTTGAATGGAGATATATTTGAAATTTACAGAACTTGGTTTATCAGAAGACATCTTATCAGCAGTAAGTAAAGCTGGTTACGAAACACCAACACCTATCCAAGAACAAACGATCATGCTTGCCTTAGATGGTAAGGACGTGATTGGTCAAGCCCAAACTGGTACTGGTAAAACAGCTGCCTTTGGCCTACCGACACTTGATAAAATTGATATCAATGGTGGCTTACAAGCTTTGGTGATTGCACCAACTCGTGAGCTAGCTGTTCAATCTCAAGAAGAATTGTTCCGATTTGGCCGTGACAAAGGCGTTAAAGTACGTTCAGTCTTTGGTGGTGCTAGTATTGATAAACAAATTAAAGCACTTAAATCTGGTGCACACGTTGTTGTTGGTACACCAGGACGTATGGTTGACTTAATCAAACGTCGTGCCTTGCAACTTGGGGATATCGAAACATTAATCCTTGATGAAGCAGATGAAATGCTTAACATGGGCTTTATCGATGACCTCGAGTTCATCATCAAAGCAACACCAACAGCAACACGCCAAACTCTCTTGTTCTCAGCTACAATGCCTGATGCAATCAAGAAAATCGGCGTGAAATTTATGAAAGAACCACAACACGTTAAAATCGTATCAAAAGAAATGACTTCTGATTTGATTGATCAATACTACGTGAAGACTAAAGAATTTGAAAAATTTGATGTTTTAACACGTTTAATCGACGTACAAAAACCAGAATTAGCAATCATCTTTGGTCGTACAAAACGTCGTGTTGATGAAATTACACGTGGTTTAAAACTTCTCGGCTACCGTGCTGAGGGTATCCATGGCGATTTAGCACAACAAAAACGTTTAGCAGTATTGCGTGACTTTAAAAATGATAACTTAGATGTGCTTGTTGCGACTGACGTTGCAGCGCGTGGTCTTGATATCTCAGGTGTAACACACGTTTATAACTACGATATCACACAAGATCAAGAATCATACGTTCACCGTATCGGCCGTACTGGTCGTGCTGGTAAATCAGGTCTATCTATTACGTTTGTATCTAACAACGAAATGGGTTACCTACGTGCAATCGAACGTTTGACTAAGAAAGAAATGAAAGGCATGAAGCCACCAACACGTGAAGAAGCTTACCAAGCTAGCCTCGCTGTTGCTTTCGATGAAATCAAACGTGATTTAACTGATGAAAAAATCTCAGCTAAATTAAACAAATTTGATGAAGATGCTGATAAATTACTAGCTGAATACGATGCTAAACTATTAGTTTCATTGTTACTTCAAGCTAAAGTCAGCGATCCTGATACACGTCCTAAAGTGGATATCGCACCTGAAAAACCATTACCATTTAACGGTGAGGGTGGTAAAGGCGGCGGCGGAGGCCGTGGTGGTAATCGTGGTGGCGGTAGTCGTGGCCGTAATGATCGTCGTGGCGGCGGTGGCGGTTTTAACCGTGACAAACGCAGCGGTGGTGGTCGCGATCGTGATGACCGTAACAAAAAAGATTATTACAAAAAAGATAAACAAAAAGTGCATCCGCATGCGACTGAAAAGAAACCTGGTTTCGTAATTCGCAACAAGGGTGATAAGTAACAGAAATGAAAAGTCGGCAACGGCTTTTTGTGTTATAATGAAAACAGTTATGTCCAATTTAGGGCGCGTCGTTAATCAGCATAGTCGTTGGCAAGATTGCCAAGATCACCTCATATAGAAAGAAAAATATGACATTTAAATCAGGATTTGTATCTATCATTGGTCGCCCAAACGTCGGGAAATCGACCTTACTCAATCACGTCATGGGGCAAAAAATTGCCATCATGAGTGATAAAGCACAAACAACTCGAAATAAAATCCAAGGGATTTATACAACAGAGACTGAGCAGATCGTCTTTATCGATACACCGGGTATTCACAAACCACATAATGCATTAGGTGATTATATGGTAGAATCTGCTTATTCTACCTTACGCGAAGTGGATACAGTACTATTTATGGTCCCTGCTGATGAAACACGTGGCAAGGGTGATAATATGATTATCGAACGCCTGAAGCAAGCTAATGTACCCGTCATTTTAGTCGTCAATAAGATCGACAAAGTACATCCCGATAGACTTTTAGCACAGATTGATGATTTCCGCACACAAATGGACTTTAAGGAAGTCATTCCAATCTCTGCCCTAGAAGGTAACAATACAGATAAATTACTTGATATCCTGAAAGGTAATCTTGAGGAAGGCTTTAAATACTTCCCAGATGATATGATTACAGACCATCCAGAACGCTTCCTAGTTGGGGAAATGATTCGGGAGAAAGTACTCATTTTAACGCGTGAAGAAATTCCACATTCGATCGCTGTTACAGTTGACTCGATGAAACGTGATGAAGAGACTAATAAAATACATATCATGGCAACGATTTATGTCGAACGTAAAAGTCAAAAAGGGATCATTCTTGGCAAAGGCGGAGATATGATTCGTAAGGTAGGTAAAATGGCACGTCGTGATATTGAACTCATGCTTGGTGATAAGGTTTATCTTGAAACATGGGTTAAAATCAAGGCAAATTGGCGTGATAAGAAGGTCGATATCCAAGCAATGGGCTATCGTAAAGATGATTTTTAAGGACGACGATATAAAATGGAAAACGCAGAATCTTTAGCAGATATGTCTAACTCACAAAACCAGCAAAGTAAGATGTTGGCGGGTGCCTTTTGGAGAACGGGAGCCGATTTTTTATCTAAGATACTAGGGGTGGTCTATTTGATTCCCTGGTATGCCTGGATGGGGACGCATGGTGACCAAGCCAATGCAGTATTTTCCATGGGGTATAATGTCTATGCCTTATTTCTCCTCATTTCAACAGCAGGTATTCCTGTGGCGATTTCCAGAGAAGTCGCTAAGTACAACGCGCTTGGCGACCGAAACATGTCTTATCGATTAGTTCGGCAGATGTTATTTTTTATGTTGTTAATGGGTGTCGTTTTTGCAGGAATTATGTATTTTCTTGCCCCTTTCTTTGCGTCATTATTAGGTGGCGGCGATGAGTTGATCCCGGTCATGAAAAGTTTGTCTTTAGGGGTCCTTATTTTTCCGGCAATGTCAGTCATTCGTGGTTATTTTCAAGGGCTCAACAATATGAAGCCTTATGCACTTAGTCAGCTGTTAGAACAAGTTTTTAGAGTGATCTGGATGCTAGTTACTGCCTACACAATCATGAAATTAGGGTCGGGAAATTGGGTGGAAGCAGTCACGCAATCTACTACAGCAGCTTTTATTGGTATGATTGCAAGTTCTATTGTTTTGATCATCTCCTTGATGAAACAAGGCGATCTTGAGAAAATCATGAATCCTGGTCCATCTAAGCACCAGATTAATGCCATAAACTTGATGACACAAACCCTAACACAGGCGATTCCGTTTATTATCATTGGGTCAGCGATTCAGATTTTTAAATTAATTGACCAGTCGACGTTTCCACATATCATGAGACTGGTGTCAAACTATTCTGATACACAGTTGAAAATATTTTTTGCCTATTTTTCAGCTAATGCGGATAAATTAACCATGGTATTACTTGGCGTCGCAACGACCTTAGGTGGCGTAAGTATTCCTTTAGTGACAGCAGCCTATGTCCAGAAACAGCAGAAAGACCTAGCGCAGTTAATTAGCTATAGTATTCAACTCTTTGCAGTTTTTATGATTCCAGCAGTTGTTGGGTTGGCGTTATTAGCACGTCAAATTCACACTATTTTTTATGTTGCACCAAGTCAACTGCAACTTAATTTGTTTGTATTTGCTTTCTTACAGAGTATCTTATTGGCTGGCTATGCCATGCTATCACCGATGTTGCAAGCTTTGCATCATAGTCGGATATCTATGCGTTATTTCGGTATTACACTGGGTATTAAACTCGTACTTCAAGTGCCAGCTATCTTATTGTTTGAAACGTATGGTCCCATGATTTCGACAACGCTTGCCTTTGGTGTTGGTGCTTATTTATTTTTACGTAAGATTCAACAAGTCTCGCAGTTTTCAATCAAAGCAACTTATAGAGGGATACTTGGTATTCTTGTGATGACCTTGATCATGGCACTTGTCGTGAGTCTTGTAAAATGGCTATTACCGGATAGGGTGCTTTTGACGACAGTTGTTGCTGGAGGTGCTGGTTTGGTAGCCTATGTTGTGATGGCGGCTAAACTCGGTTATTTAGACAAGTTACTAGGTGAAAAAGGTGCATCTCTAAGACGCAAGTTACATATTTAAAAAATAGGAATAGGCTATTAATGTGAAAGGGGAAATGATGGGTAAATTCCAGCTAGATAATAAAGGACAGCAATCGGTTCAAAAGTTTCATGAAAAACTTAAAGTCGAAAAAACAGATAAGCAAAGTAAACTTGAGATGATAAAAGCGCAATATCTTGAGAAAAAGAAATCAGGCAAAAAATGAATCATCCAAAACCACAAGAATGGCGAGCACAAGATATGTCAAAGGGCTATATTGCTGACTACAAGCCCTTAAATTTCGTAGATGGGGAAGGGGTTCGTAATAGCCTCTATGTCAGTGGCTGCCCCTTCCACTGTGAAGGGTGTTATAACGAAGCGACTTGGAACTTTAGATTCGGGACACCTTATACAAAGGAGCTAGAAGACCGGATTATGTCAGATATGGCCTTGTCTTATGTCCAAGGACTTACCTTGTTGGGTGGGGAACCATTTTTAAATACTGGCACCGTCTTGCCACTAGTCAAGCGGATTAGACGTGAGTTGCCAGATAAAGATATCTGGTCCTGGACTGGCTATACTTGGGATGAGTTGATGCTGGAAACGCCTGATAAACTAGAGTTGCTGGACAACATTGACATCCTAGTTGACGGTCGTTTCGATCTCTCTAAAAAAAATCTCTTGTTACAATTTCGGGGGTCAAGCAATCAGCGTATCATCGATGTTCCCAAGTCTTTAAAGGCTGGGCATGTTGTCATTTGGGATAAGTTAAATGATGCTGAAAACGCCGTCGTGCAGTTCCACAAAGAAAAAATGATTTAAGCGCCTGGCGCTTTTTTTGTTAGGTAGATTTAGGTACGGATGTCGACGCTAACTGAAAAGGTGGCACGTTTTGATGTTGTCATCGTCTTGCTAGGTTTACCTGTAAGTGCGTTTCTCAGTCATCTATGTCGAGGGTGGGATATCGTCATATCCCAATTGATTGAGTTATGTCTAGGTTGTATGGTAAAATGAAGACATGAAAAAAATGAAAATAGCTTATGTCGGATTTGGTAAATCTACTAATCGTTACCATATACCATATGTACAAGAACGTGAAACGATCGAGATAGCTCGTGTCGTGACACCGACTTTGATGAAAAATCCAGATGCACAACATCGCATGGAAGCTAGTGGGACAAGCTTCTCCACTGATATCGCTGACATTATCAATGATCAAACTCTTGATCTTGTTGTCGTCGTGACCCCAGCTAAAACCCACTTTAACTTAGCCAAACAGCTGTTAACAGCTGGAAAAAATGTCTTGCTAGATAAGCCTGCTGTTGAAAAAAGTGCTGAAATGCAGGAGCTAGTCGCACTTGCTGCAGCCAATAACTGCTTCTTCATGCCCTTTCAAAATAGACGCTTTGATAGCGACTATCTAACGATTAAAAAAGTGATTGAGACGGGCTATCTAGGTCGGATTATCGACATTCAAGTCCACATGGATCATTTTAGACCGAATGATGCAGTGTTAACAGGGACGCATTTGGATGGCTCTTTCTATGGTCATGGTGTGCATCTCATCGACCAAATGATTGCCTTATTTGGTGAGCCTGAACGTGTCGCCTATGATATTCGCAGTACGAGAAACCCGGATAGTCCAGTGGATGATCATTTTGCAGTTGATCTTTATTATCCAAATCAGATGAAAGCAAGTGTTCATGCGACTGAGTCGGCACTTGTCCCTTATCACAAATGGCTGATTCAAGGGACTAAAGGTACCTTTATCAAGCAAGATGTAGATCAGCAGGAAAATGATCTTAAGGTCGGCATCATGCCAGGTGCTATCGGTTTTGGACAAGATAGTCCCCAAGCTTATGGGCAATTAACCTATCATAATCAAAATGGCGATCGGATCGAAAAGACAATCCCATCAGAGCTTGGTGATTATGGTCGTGTCTATGATAGCATCTATGAGACACTCATAAATGGATCTGATAAATTAATCTCAGATCATCAGATGCTAGCAGTCATTCAAATTTTAGAAGGTGGATTTACAAATGGTTAGACTACAAGATGATTTATTTGAAGCAGTTAATGCTGACTGGTTAACACACACTGACATACCGTCAGATCGCCCTAGAATTGCTGCTTTTGATGAGTTGGTGATTCATAACGAACAAACGTTGATGCACGATTTTTCGACGATTGATACCTTTGATGAGCCTGTCATGACTGAGTTTGCTAAATTCTATAAAAAAGCTGGTGATTTTATAGAACGCTTTGAGTTTGGGACGGATCCTGTCAGACCCGAAATCGACAAAATTGAGAAACTATCAGATTATGCCGCGCTGGTTGCAAGTTTACCGGAGCTCATTTTGAACTCTCAAGTCCCAGTGCCTTTTGGTCTGTCAGTTGATACCGATATGAAAGATGCTGTCCACTATGCCTTGACTTTTAGTGGTGCTGGCTTGATTTTACCAGATACAACTTACTATGCCGAGGATCATCCGCGTAAGTCGGAACTACTCGACTTTTATGTCGCAAATACGGTAAAGATTTTATCTGATTTTGGCTATGAGCAGGCAATCGCGCTAAACCATGCAGAGAATATCGTTAAATTTGATGCCATTCTTGCACAATATGCTAACACTTCAGAAGAATGGGCTAAGTATGCTGAGCTTTATAATCCGGTGCCGATTAAGGCATTTATAGAAGCGCTCACAACAGTTCCTTTTGCTGACGTAATTGAGGGATTACTTGGTAAGCTACCAAATCAAGTTATCGTTTATGAAAAACGTGTCTATGCCAATTTCGATGCTATCATGAATGAGGCAAATTTTGAGCTGATCAAATCTTGGATGTTAGTAAAAATAATCAGAAGTTCGACGCATTATTTATCTGATGACTTACGGATATTAGGTAGTGAATTTTCTAGAAAATTATCAGGGACATCTGAAGCACGAAGCCAAGAAAAACATGCCTTTGATTTAGCGACGGACCAATATTCACAAGCAGTTGGCCTCTACTATGGTCACACCTATTTTGGTGAATCGGCTAAGGCAGACGTCAAACGGATGACGACGGAGATGATTAAAGTTTATCAAGAACGATTGGACAAAAATACTTGGTTGAGCCGCCCGACAATTGATAAAGCCATCAAAAAATTAGATGCGATGACCGTGTTTATTGGTTTCCCAGATAAACTCCCAGACATCTATAAACAATTTACAGTTACACATGAAAGTATTTATAGTCTGGTTGCGCGTTTTAACGTGGTACGTAGTCACCGTCACTATGCCAAATTTAATGAACCTGTTGACAAGACAGAATGGCATATGCCAGCCCACATGGTCAATGCTTACTTTAGTCCAGATAGCAATACGATTGTTTTTCCAGCGGCTATTTTACAAAAACCATTTTACTCAGAAACTGAGCAAACGAAAAGTCAAAATTATGGTGGTATCGGTGCGGTTATTGCACATGAAATTTCACACGCATTTGACAATAATGGGGCCTTGTTCGATGAATTTGGTAACATGAACAACTGGTGGACGGATGAAGATTTTAAAGCTTTTGAAGCCAAGCAGGACTTGATGATTGCTGAGTTCGACGGGCTTGACATCGCTGGCGCTAAAGTAAATGGCAAACTGGTTGTATCAGAAAATATCGCGGATGCGGGTGGCTTAACAGCAGCAATGACAGCGGCGCTTCGTGAAACTGATGTTGACTTAAAAGCCTTCTTTACACAATGGGGCGAGATTTGGCGGATTAAAGCGTCACAAGAATACCAACAAATGTTGCTATCGATGGATGTCCATGCACCAGGTAAACTCCGTGCAAATATCCAAGTCAGTAATTTAGATGAATTCTTTGACACATTTGATGTCAAGGAAGGTGATGGCATGTGGCGTTCAGAGTCAGATCGTGTCAAAATTTGGTAAGGTATCAGGTTAAAAAAGCATTTAGGTGCTTTTTTGTTTTTTCCCAGTTATGCTGGTGGAGTAGCTGCACTATTTTTCGCTTACCGACGCCGTCAAATTGGCGATGCAGAATTGCCTAACCTATACAATTTTTAAAAGCAAAAACTAAGCGAAAGGAAGCTGTATTTCTCTTATCAAAGAACACGTCATCTGAGGACTTGTATAGGTAATGCTGTTCGTTTTTTTCTTGAGTTCAAGGCTTAAATATGGTATAATTGATTAAATAGTTTGTCGGCAAAATGCTAGGAAATATTGTCCCTAGTGCTTTGTGAGCAACGAGAAGATGTATTTTCGTTGCTTTTTTTTGACGTCTTGGGTGCTTGAAAATAGCATTTGTAACAGAAAAAAAATCTTTCTGAAAATTCTTTGTTTTTCATAAAAAGAGTATAACGACAAACCAAAGGATGGTCAAGCCTATCAACTTGACCGTATTGCACAATCCACTGTAAAGGTGATGTTTAGCACTTTCGTGTTTTAGACATAACCATAAGTATTAGAGGAGAAGATCTTGGCAGGACATGACGTAGTATACGGTAAACACCGTACTAGACGCAGCTTTTCGCGAATCAAAGAAGTACTTGATTTACCTAATTTGATCGAAATTCAAACTGACTCATACCAACGTTTCTTAGATCAGTCTTTGGCTGATGTATTTAAAGAAATGTTACCAATCGATAACTTTGCAGGCACTAAAGACCTGGAATTTGTCGGTTATGAGATGAAAGCACCAAAATACACTATTGAAGAAGCACGCGCGCACGATGCGAACTATTCTGCGCCTTTATTTGTGACTTTCCGACTTGTAGATAAAGAGTCTGGTGAGTTAAAAACGCAAGAAGTCTTCTTTGGTGATTTCCCAATCATGACAGAGATGGGAACCTTTATCGTAAACGGTGCGGAACGGATCATCGTTTCTCAATTAGTACGTTCACCGGGTACTTATTTCCATCCAAAAGTTGATAAAAATGGCGTAGAATCTTATGGTCATACAACGATCCCTAACCGTGGCGCTTGGTTCGAATTGGACACTGATGCTAAAGGGATTGGCTATGTCAGAATTGACCGCACACGTAAATTACCATTTACAACGATTTTACGTGCCTTAGGTTTTGGTTCTGATGATGATATTTTTGAAATCCTTGGTGATAGCGAGTTAACACGCGCAACCATCGAAAAAGATATTCATAAATTTGCAAATGATACACGGACAGAAGAAGCCCTCAAAGACATCTATGACCGCCTTCGCCCTGGTGAGCCTAAAACTGCAGACAGCTCTCGTAGTCTTTTAACAGCGCGTTTCTTTGATCCACGTCGTTATGATTTTGCGCCAGTTGGTCGTTATAAAGTTAACAAAAAACTAGCCCTTAAAAACCGCCTACTCGGCTTCACTTTAGCTGAAGCGCTTGTTAGCAGTGAAACTGGTGAAATCTTAGTTGATCAAGATGTTGAGTTGACACGTGATGTATTAGACTCAATCGAAACTGAACTTGACAATGGCCTAAACACTGTAACGCTTTATCCATCAGATGATGCTGTGTTAACAGAACCAATCGAGATTCAAATGGTTAAAGTTTACTCGCCTAAAGATCCAGAAAAAGTTGTTAACGTGATTTCAAATGGTCAAATTTCACCAGAAGTACGTCACTTGACACCTGCTGATATTATTGCAAATGTGAACTACTGGTTGACGCTTAATGAAGGCGTTGGTAGAGTAGATGATATCGACCACTTGGGAAATCGTCGTATTCGCTCTGTAGGTGAATTATTACAAAACCAAGTTCGTATCGGCTTGAGCCGTATGGAACGTGTCATTCGTGAACGCATGAGTTCAGCCGATGATGAAAACATGACACCTCAGTCATTGATCAATATTCGTCCTGTAACTGCAGCAATCAAAGAATTCTTTGGTAGTTCACAGTTATCACAGTTCATGGACCAACATAATCCACTTTCTGAGTTATCTCACAAACGCCGTTTGTCAGCCCTCGGACCTGGTGGATTGACACGTGACCGTGCAGGATATGAAGTACGTGACGTACATTATACGCATTATGGTCGCATGTGTCCGATTGAAACACCTGAGGGTCCTAATATCGGGTTGATCAATAACTTGTCATCATTTGGTAAAATCAATGAATATGGTTTCATCATGTCACCATATCGTCGTATTGATCGCAGTAATGGTGTTGTCACAAGCGATATTCACTATTTAACTGCTGATGAAGAAGATAACTACATCGTAGCGCAAGCTAATTCACCATTAACAGATGACAATCAATTCGCTGGCGAAACAGTTATGGCCAGAACACGCGGTAACAATATCGAGGTAGAATCTGATAAAGTCGACTTTATGGATGTCTCTCCTAAACAGGTAGTTGCCGTTGCGACAGCATGTATTCCTTTCTTGGAAAACGATGACTCCAACCGTGCCCTCATGGGAGCGAACATGCAACGTCAAGCTGTGCCACTGATTGATCCACATGCACCATATGTCGGTACAGGGATGGAACATCAAGCTGCCCATGATTCAGGTGCAGCGATTCTATCAAAACATGATGGAACAGTTGAGTTTGTAGATGGTGCGGAAATCCGTATTCGTCGGACAACAGGCGAACTTGACAAGTACACTGTCACAAAATATCGTCGCTCTAACTCAGGTACATCATACAATCAACGTCCGCTTGTTGCCGTAGGCGACAAAGTGGCTAAAGATGAAATCATCGGTAATGGTCCTTCTATGGAAGGTGGAGAAATGGCCCTTGGTCAAAATCCACTTGTTGCTTATATGACCTGGGAAGGGTATAACTTTGAGGATGCGGTTATCATGAGTGAACGTCTTGTTAAAGATGATGTTTACACGTCGATCGCTATCGAAGAGTACGAATCTGAAACACGCGATACAAAGCTTGGACCAGAAGAAATTACACGCGAAATTCCAAACGTTGGTGAAGAATCGATGCGTCATCTGGATGAATTCGGGATTATCCGAATTGGTGCAGAAGTCAAAGAAGGCGATATCCTTGTCGGTAAAGTAACCCCTAAAGGGGAAACAGATCCAACGCCTGAAGAACGTTTATTACGTGCTATCTTTGGTGAAAAAGCGCGTGAAGTTCGCGATACCTCACTTCGTGTACCACATGGTGCCGATGGTATTGTACACGATGTAAAAATCTTCCGTCGTGAAAATGGCGATGAACTACAAACAGGTGTGAATATCCTTGTCCGTGTCTTTATCGTTCAAAAACGTAAAATTCATGTCGGGGATAAAATGGCCGGTCGTCACGGTAATAAAGGGGTTGTATCCCGTATTTTACCAGTTGAAGATATGCCTTACTTACCAGATGGCACACCAGTTGATATCATGTTGAACCCACTCGGTGTACCATCACGGATGAATATCGGACAAGTAATGGAGCTCCATCTTGGTATGGCTGCTCGTACACTTGATCTGCATATTGCAACACCAGTCTTTGATGGTGCAAGTGATGAAGATATCTGGAATACCGTTAAAGAAGCAGGCATGGCTGATGATGCTAAGACTGTCCTCTATGATGGCCGTACAGGTGAAGCCTTCGATAACCGTGTGTCAGTTGGTGTCATGTACATGATCAAACTTCACCACATGGTAGATGATAAACTTCATGCCCGTTCAGTCGGACCATACTCACTTGTCACACAACAACCACTTGGTGGTAAAGCACAATTTGGTGGACAACGTTTTGGTGAGATGGAAGTTTGGGCATTAGAAGCCTATGGTGCTGCTAATATCCTTCAAGAAATCTTGACGTATAAGTCAGATGACGTTGTAGGCCGTACTAAGGCTTATGAAGCAATCGTTAAAGGTGAAAAAATCCCTGCGCCAGGTCTTCCAGAATCATTCCGAGTTTTAGTTAAAGAATTACAATCACTTGGACTAGATATGCAAGTATTGGATGCAGATGATAACGTCTTAGAACTTCGCGAATTAGATGATGATACAGATCCACATAATGCTGAAAAAGTTGAAGTGACAGTAGATATGCTAGAAGCAAAAGAAGCAGCTGTTGCACAAGCAATCGAAGCAGAACAGACAGCAATTGATATCGCTAAATAACAAGGTCATCAACGCTCTGATCTTTTCTTGATAGCCATCATAACCGTAACTTTCATGGCTTAAATGCTCATATGTAGGCTCATGAAATTTACTGGTGATAGGTCTAGTATCAAGTAGACGTCAGAACATAAAAACCAGAACAAAAGATTTTGATCAGTAAGTAAAAGCTTCTGACTGAAAATCTTCTCGATTACAGGAGAAAAAATGGTAGATGTAAATAAATTTGAGAGTATGCAAATTGGGATTGCATCCCCTCAAAAAATCCGTTTTTGGTCTTTTGGTGAAGTCAAAAAACCTGAAACAATTAACTATCGGACACAAAAACCAGAACGTGAAGGCCTTTTTGATGAACGTATCTTTGGTCCATCTAAAGATTGGGAATGTAGCTGTGGAAAACTTAAAGGTGTTTTCTATAAAAACCAAGTCTGTGAACTCTGTGGTGTACAAGTTACACGTGCAAAAGTACGTCGTGAACGTATGGGGCATATTGAATTAGCAGCGCCAACGTCACATATCTGGTACTTTAAAGGTATCCCATCACGTATGGGTCTAGCCTTGGATATGAGTCCACGTTCTCTTGAAGAAATTATCTATTTTGCAAGTTATGTGGTCATTGATCCAAAAGAAACAGCACTTGAGAAGAAACAATTATTGACTGAGCGTGAATATCGCGAACAAATGCTCAAGAACGGTTTCGGTTCATTTGTTGCTAAAATGGGTGCTGAAGCGATTCAAGACTTGTTGATGGCTGTTAACTTACCTGCTGAAATCTCAGCACTTAAAGAAGAATTACAAACAGCAACTGGTCAAAAACGGGTTAAAGCGATTCGTCGTTTGGACGTTTTAGATGCCTTTAACAAATCAAGCAATAAACTAGAGTGGATGGTCCTTAACGTCTTACCAGTTATCCCACCGGACTTGCGTCCGATGGTACAACTTGATGGTGGCCGTTTTGCGACGTCAGACTTGAATGATTTATACCGTCGTGTTATCAACCGGAACAACCGTTTGAAACGCTTGATGGAATTAAATGCACCGAATATCATTGTTCAAAATGAAAAACGGATGCTACAAGAGGCCGTTGATGCCTTGGTTGATAATGGTCGTCGTGGTCGTCCAATCACTGGACCAGGTAACCGTCCACTTAAATCACTTAGCCATATGTTAAAAGGGAAACAAGGTCGTTTCCGTCAAAACTTACTTGGTAAACGTGTCGACTATTCTGGTCGTTCAGTTATCGTCGTAGGGCCAACACTCAAAATGTATCAATGTGGTGTCCCACGTGAAATGGCGATTGAATTGTTTAAACCATTCGTCATGAGCGAAGTGGTTAAACGTGATATGGCGCCAAATATCCGTGCTGCAAAACGTAAAGTTGAGCGTCAAGATCCAGATGTTTGGGATGTATTGGAAGATGTGATCAAAGAACATCCAGTATTGCTTAACCGCGCACCGACACTTCACCGTCTCGGTATCCAAGCCTTTGAACCAGTATTGATCGATGGTCGTGCGATTCGTCTTCACCCACTTGTATGTGAAGCCTACAATGCCGATTTCGATGGTGACCAAATGGCGATTCACTTACCACTTTCTGAAGAAGCCCAAGCAGAAGCACGTATTTTAATGCTTGCTGCTGAGCATATTCTAAACCCGAAAGACGGTAAGCCAGTCGTTACACCATCACAGGATATGGTCTTGGGTAACTACTACATCACCATGGAAGAAGCGGGTCGTGAAGGCGAAGGCATGGTATTTGCTAACGCTGATGAAGCCGAAGTAGCTTGGCGCAATGGGTTCGTTCACCTGCACACACGTGTTGGTATCGCAACCAAATCATTGAACAAGCCTTGGACTGATGACCAAAAAGATAAAATCATGGCGACAACTGTTGGTAAAGTACTTTTCAACGCGATCATGCCTGAAGAATTCCCTTACTTGAATGAGCCAACACAAGATAACTTAACAGC
Source organism: Pseudolactococcus piscium (assembly GCF_002441695.1). Classification (GTDB taxonomy): domain Bacteria; phylum Bacillota; class Bacilli; order Lactobacillales; family Streptococcaceae; genus Pseudolactococcus; species Pseudolactococcus piscium. The sequence continues at coordinate 14,247 of NZ_JXJW01000010.1, read as the reverse complement.
GCAAACTGATGACCGTTTCTTTATGGCACCAGGCGAAAATGTTAAGACCTTTATCGAAAATCTTGACTTGGTACCCCCATTTAAGAAAAAACATTTAGGAAATATCATCGCAGAAGTCTTCAAACGTTTCCGTACGACATTGACTTCTGAAATGCTTGACCGTTTGAAAGACTTAGGGTACCATCACTCAACTAAAGCTGGTTTAACTGTAGGTATTGCAGATATCCCTGTTGTTGAAGACAAGCATTTGATTATTGATGCTGCCCATGATAAAGTTGCCATGATCACCAAGCAATTCCGTCGTGGTTTGATCACTGATGACGAACGATATACGGCAGTTACAGATGTATGGCGTGGTGCTAAAGAAGAGCTTGAGCATCGATTAATTGATGCCCAGGATATGTCAAATCCGATCGTTATGATGATGGACTCTGGTGCCCGTGGTAATATCTCCAACTTCTCCCAACTTGCGGGGATGCGTGGATTGATGGCAGCGCCCAATGGTAAAATCATGGAGCTCCCAATCATCTCTAACTTCCGTGAAGGCCTATCCGTTTTGGAAATGTTCTTCTCTACCCATGGTGCCCGTAAAGGGATGACCGATACGGCCCTTAAAACAGCCGATTCTGGTTACTTGACACGTCGTTTGGTTGACGTTGCCCAGGATGTTATCATTCGTGAAGACGATTGTGGCTCTGACCGTGGTCTTGTCATTAGCGATATCGCGACTGGTAAAGAAATGGTTGAACCATTGTCAGAACGACTTAACGGTCGTTATACACGTAAATCACTCGTGCATCCTGAAACTGGTGAATTAATCATCGGTGAAGATGAGTTGATTACTGAAGCAATTGCTGCACAAATCATTGCAGCTGATATCAAAGAAGTAACGATCCGTTCAGTCTTTACATGTAAAACACGTCATGGTGTATGTAAACATTGTTATGGTGTCAACTTAGCAACAGGCGATGCTGTTGAAGTTGGTGAAGCAGTTGGTACAATTGCAGCCCAATCTATCGGTGAACCTGGTACACAGTTGACAATGCGTACCTTCCACACGGGTGGTGTTGCATCATCTGAAGATATCACACAAGGTCTCCCTCGTATCCAAGAAATCTTTGAAGCGCGTAACCCTAAAGGGGAAGCAGTCATTACTGAAGTAACCGGTGAAGTCATCGAAATTACTGAAGAAGCTGCGACACGTAAAAAAGAAGTGACGGTTAAAGGCGAAACAGATACAAGAACATACGAAGTGCCATTTGCATCACGTATGCATGTTGAAGTTGGCGACTTTATCCACCGTGGGACACCGTTAACTGAAGGCTCTATTCAACCTAAACACTTGCTTCAAGTTCGTGATACACTTTCAGTTGAAACGTATCTCCTTGGAGAAGTGCAAAAAGTTTATAGAAGTCAAGGGGTTGAAATCGGCGACAAACATATCGAGGTTATGGTGCGTCAAATGCTCCGTAAAGTTCGTGTGATGGATGCTGGTGATACAGATCTCTTGCCTGGTACGCTCATGGATATTGGTGATTTCGAACAGGCCAACCAACAAATTCTATTTGATGGTGGTGTACCTGCGACATCTCGTCCTGTCCTTATGGGGATTACTAAAGCATCTCTTGAAACAAATTCATTCTTATCTGCTGCATCATTCCAGGAAACAACTCGAGTGCTTACAGATGCTGCGATTCGTGGTAAGAAAGACCCATTACTTGGTCTTAAAGAAAATGTTATCATTGGTAAAATCATCCCAGCTGGTACTGGTATGGCACGCTATCGTAATCTTGAACCACTAGCAAAAAAAACTGAAGCGCCAGTTCTTGAAACAGAGGCTGTTGTTGAAGAAGTAACTGATTAAACAAACAAACACTTATGATGTAACTGATCATAAGTGTTTTTTGGTGGCAATAAGGCCTATCAACTCGCTTGAAATATCGGGTAAGTTGTATGCGCATGCTGGAAATTTGACTAGTTAGCTGATAATTTATAGACAAAATAGTAGTTAATTAATCGGTTTTGGGTTAGAATAGACTTAGTAAAGAACCTATTAAGGATTATAAGGAGAACTCATTATGGTACACACACTTCCAGAACTTCCCTACGGATACGATGCACTTGAGCCATTTTTCGATGAAGCAACAATGAAACTACACCATGACAAACATCATGCAACTTACGTAGCGAATTTGAACGCAGCAATCGATAAGCACCCAGAATTGGCTGAGAAATCAGCACTAGACTTGGTTAAAGACTTAAGTTCAGTTCCAGAAGATATTCGTACTGCTGTACAAAATAATGGTGGTGGACATGTCAACCACAGTTTCTTCTGGGAAATCTTAGCAGCTAATGCTGGTGGCAACCCAACTGGTGCTATCGGTGAAGCAATCGTCGCTAAATTTGGTGATTTTGATGCCTTCAAAGAAGCCTTTAAAACAGCAGCAACTGGTCGTTTTGGTAGCGGTTGGGCATGGTTAGTCGTTGACGCAAGTGGTGAACTTAAAGTTACGTCTACAGCTAATCAAGATAACCCAATTACTGATGGTGAAACACCAGTGCTTGGTCTTGATGTTTGGGAACATGCTTACTACCTTAAATATCATAACGTGCGTCCTGACTATATTGCGGCATTCTTTGACCTTGTCAACTGGGATAAAGTTAACGAACTCTACGCAGCTGCAAAATAATTAGTTTTAAAACATATAAAATGGCCTACATGATAAATAGTTGGTCGAAAAGCTAGATGATTTATAGTTGTTTAGCTTTTTTTTATGATCCATTTACATCTGTTTTTATTTAAAGACGACTATTTTATATATAAAAAAACCGTTGGCTAAACGGTTTTTCCTTGTCTAGTTATCACAGACTATTCTCCAAAATCATAGAGGAAGGTTGAGAGATAGCGTTCGCCATTATCTGGTGCGATGGTTAAGACTTTTTTGCCTTTCCCTAGTTTTTTAGCGACCTGTTTGGCTGCAAAAATAGCTGCCCCGCCAGAGATGCCAAGTAAGAAGCCTTCTTCATACCCAACTGCACGTCCAGCAGCAATCGCATCGTCTGAGCTGACGCGAATGATTTCGTCGTAAGCTTTTGTATTCAGTGTACCTGGAATGAAACCTGGTGAGATCCCTTGTATTTTATGTGGGCCTGGTTTTTCACCAGAGAAGACAGCAGACTCGTCAGCTTCGACAACATAAATCCCAATCTTTGGATTCGCTTTTTTTAGAACGGGTGAAACACCAGAAACAGTCCCGCCAGTGCCTGCTCCAGCAACAAAAGCATCTAAGCCAGTTTCGCCAAATGCAGCGATGATTTCAGGACCAGTCGTCTCTTCATGGATGCGGGGGTTGGCTGGATTTTCAAACTGTAGTGGTAAGAAATAGCCGTTGTCTTCAGCCAACTCTTTTGCCTTTGCGATGGCAGCTCCCATACCACCTGCAGCAGGTGTTAGGACGAGTTCAGCGCCATAAGCTTGTATCAGTCTACGGCGTTCGATAGAAAAGGTTTCAGGGAGGACGATGATGACTTTATAGCCAAGCGCAGCACCGACAAAGGCGAGGCCAATACCGGTATTACCAGAGGTTGGCTCAACGATTGTCCCACCAGGTTTTAATGACCCATCAGCTTCAGCCGCGCGGATCATGTTCAGTGCAATCCGGTCTTTGACTGAACCGCCCGGATTAAAGGCTTCAAGCTTGACATAAACATCAGCAGAATCATCATCGACGTGACGTAATTTAACGATTGGTGTCGCGCCAATCAGCTCTGTAATGTTATCGTAAATTTTTGACATGTAAGTATCCTCCAAAAAGTCTTGTAAATAGTTTATAATACTATTATACTATCGAAAAAAAATTCGGTATTATCAAAAAATGAAACCGGGTATAAAAATATCTTATGAAGATTAAACATATTACACCTATGGGCTATTGCTATGGTGTTGTGGACGCTATGGTCATCGCCAAAAACGTGTCTAAAAGTCCAGATTTACCACGCCCAATCTATATTCTAGGCATGATTGTCCATAATCATCATGTAACGGAAAGTCTTGAAAAGATTGGTGTCAAGACGATTGATGGCGAAAATAGATTGGCAATTCTAGAGCAAATCGATCATGGGACTGTCATTTTTACAGCACATGGTATTTCAGATGCTGTCAGAAAACGCGCTGATGAAAAGGGGTTGACGGTAGTAGATGCTAGTTGTCCTGATGTTCTGATTACCCATGAGATCGTGAAAAAACGCTTAGCAGATGGCTATCAAGTTATCTATATCGGTAAAAAAGGTCACCCAGAGCCTGAAGGGGTGTTGGGGATTGATCCTGAAAAAATTCACCTCTTGTCAACCTTGAAAGATTTAGAAAATCTTGAGTTGACCGGCAAGCTATTTATGACCAATCAAACCACCATGAGCATCTGGGATGTGGGCGACATCATGCAGGCCGTACATGTAAAATTTCCGCAAGTGGTTGAGCATAGTGACATTTGTCAGGCGACGAATGAACGTCAGCTAGCTGTTGCTGAACAGGCAGTCGGATGCGATCTGACCATCGTTGTTGGTGATCCACGGTCAAACAATACCAATCGACTTGCTGAAGTTTCTGAGAAGCAAGCAGGTGTTCCAGCGCACCGGATAGCCGATGTATCAGAAATCAAAGCTGACTGGTTTGACGGGTTTGATGCTACATCTACAGTAGCTGTAACTGCTGGTGCCTCAACGCCAACGGCCATCGTCAGGGAAGTGATGGCCTATTTAAAACAGTTTGATGGGCATATTCCAAGCAGTCAAGTCACCTTTGAGGATATCATTCCGCGTGGTGCTGTCCGTGATTTGACTAAGAAACGTGAAAACAGATTAGCTGAACTAAGAAAGCAAGCGTTTGAAGGTAGCAGTCGAACTTAAAGGAAAAAATAAGTGATAAACTAGCTCCTACCAAAGTATTCCCTGATAAAAACAAAGAGCCCTCTTTTGTAGGTGCTTTTTTGATACGATCAACTCAAGTCAACTCCCTATACTCGTGTTGTCTTGATGACTTCACGGATTTTTTCAATCGTTTTAACAGCATCTGCCTTTTGATGGCTAGCATAAAGCATGAACAAGGCGTCAACAATCGTTAATTGGGCGACTGTAGAGGAGATGGATTCTGGTCTATAGTTAGTCTCCTCAGAAATGGATAGGAGTGTAACGGTGCTTTTTTGAGCAAGGGGTGACGAAGGCGAACTTGTGATGGAAATAATGGGGACCTGGTTACTCTGCAAAATACTAACAATCTCCAAAATCTCTCTATTGCGCCCAGTATGAGATACGACGAGGGCAACATCGTTTTCATTTAATGTCGCAGCGCTCATCAGCTGGATGTGATAATCTTGGTTGTAAAAACATTTAAGTGGTGTTCTCAGAAATTTATGATAGGCTTCCAGTGTCACGACACTTGAGCCACCAAGGCCGAAAAGGGCCAGTGTATTGGCATTTTGCAGTAGTTTATAGGCCTTTTCGAGGATGTTTTCCGATAGCATGCTGCCTGTTGCTTGCAGAGAGGCGATATTCGTATTAAAGGTTTTACTGGCGATATTCAAAAGTGTATCATCTTCATTGATCGAGGTGAAGAAAGAATGACCTGCAGATTTGTTATTACTGAGAGACAGTCGCATCTCTTGAAAATTTTTATAGCCTATTTTCTTAGCGAACCGTGATGTTGTTGCGACTGAAATGCCGATTTTAGCTGATAAGTCATGGATAGACTGTCTACTGGCAATTTCACTTTCTTTCAATAAATAATCAGCTAAGGATTTCTCCTTGTTACTCAAATCGTGATAATAAATTTTAATTCTACTTTGAAATTCGATACTCATAACAGCTACCTCTTATTTTTCTATTTTATCTGATGTTTATATTATACACTTTTGTAATTAAATTTATCATAAAAGATACTTAATTACATCATTTAATGATGGGATTGAATAGCCAGGATAGATTATAGATGTATAGAAATTCAGATAAAACTTTTTATTTAAAGCTTCTTTTGACGTATTTGATAGTAACAAGAATGATATAACTAATCATTAAAGATATTTTTTTACAGTTAATGTAAAATAGTTACAGTAAATGCTTGACAAATGTAATAAAATTACTTATACTTGAATTATCAAATAAGGAAAGCAGGTACATCATGAAAGTAGGCATGATTGGTCTAGGAAAGATGGGATTAAACCTTGTAACAAATTTACATAGTAATGACGTGCAAGTTGTAGCTTATGACATTTCTGAGCAACTTGTATCAGAAGCAGAAGCGATTGGTGTAACAGGTAGTCGTAGTTTAGATCAATCAATGAAAGCGTTACCAAAACCGCGTGTTGTCTGGTTGATGGTACCAGCAGGAAAGATCACAAAGCAACTGGTGCTTGACTTGCTAGACTTAATGTCTGCTGACGATATCCTCATCGATGGTGGAAATTCATTTTACCAGGATTCTATTGACAACTATCAATTAGCTGAGGCTAAAGGCATTCACTTCTTTGATGTTGGTAGCTCAGGTGGTCAGGAAGGTGCCTTACATGGCGGTAACTTTATGATTGGTGGGAATGAGGCGATTTTTCCAAGAATTGAACCCATTTTTGAGAAAATCTCTCAGTCAGAAGGTTATTTATTTACGGGTGCTCCAGGAAGTGGCCACTACTTAAAAATGGTTCATAATGGGATCGAGTATGGCATGATGGGCGCTATCGGTGAAGGATTTGAGCTGTTAGAAAAAAGTCCTTATACCTATGATAATGCTCAAGTAGCGAATATGTGGAATCACGGGTCAGTGATTCGGTCATGGTTAATGGAATTGGCTTACTCGGCTTTCAGTAAAAACAATAAGCTATCAAATATCGATGGGGTCATGTATAGCTCTGGCGAAGGACGATGGACAGTCGAAGAAGGGCTGAGATTAGGTGTACCGATGCCGATTATTACCTCTTCCTTGATGATGCGGTATAGATCCTTAGAAGCGGATACCTTTACTGGGAAAGTCGTTGCGTCCCTCAGAAATGAATTTGGTGGTCATGCGGTGAAAATGAAGTGACTGGATTAAGTATACTGGCTCATGCTAAAGTTAATAGACATTACAGGAATAGCTGAGTTATTTTTATAGCAATTATTATAATAAATGTAAGCGATTTTAAAAGTCGCGAGGAGGAAATTATGCACGTTACAGTCTTTCAAGCACTTGCAATTGCCCTTTGGATAGCGGCGATCATGTCTCGGTCATTCTTTGGTGGTGCAACAACGACCCTTCGTTTCACACCGATGATGACAGGTTTAGTCGTCGGGATCGTTTTTGGTCAGGTTGCGGATGCAATGATCACCGTTGCAGCAATTCAGCTGATCTATATGGGTGTCTTCTCACCTGGTGGTCAAATGCCGAGTGAGCCTGCGATTGCGGCAGCAGTTGCTGTAACAGTTGCCTTACTTGGTGGTCTGAAACCAGAAGCTGCTATTGCTATCGCAGTACCAGTTGGTTTATTAGGGTCTTATCTTTATCAATTTAGGTTCTTCATTAATACGATCATTCAACAAAAATACACTGAAAAATATGCAGCAGCAGCAGATACAAAAGGCATGTTTCGCTCAATTATTTTGATGCCGATTATCGTTGCTTTCCTACTTTATGTGCCATTTATGTTTGTCACATTGTATTATGGTACACCAGTCATTGCCGATATTGTTAAATCCAACTCAGGTGGTATTATCTTTCATATCTTAGAAGTAATCGGTGGTGGTTTGGCTGCGATTGGTATCGCGGTAACGGTTTATGTAATCGGTAAAAAAAGTTACATTGCCTTCTTCATGCTTGCCTACTTTATGGCAACTATGCTGAAAAGTCTTGGCATTACAATGGTAACGTATGCGATTGTTGGTGCAATTATTGCCTTCATTTATGTCCTCGTAACTACAGAAGCTAGAAGTAAAACAGCCGTTGCGACTTCAGATGCTGGTGGTTCAGGCGTTGCGTTTGATGAAGATGACGATGATTATTGATGAAGAGGAACGAGGAGGTTTTAAAATGACAAATGAGCTACAAACACCAGAAAAATTAGTACCAGAAAAATTAGCACCAGAAAAGTTAACTAAAAAAGATGTCAGAACCGCTTGGGTCAGATTCTACTTTGCGCAAGAAATTGCCCACTCTTTTGATAAATATTTGGCACCAGCACTTACCTGGGCCCTAACACCTGTTCTCAAAAAACTCTACAAGGATCCTAAAGATCAGGCAGAAGCTTATCAACGCCATCTGCTATTCTTCAATACACAGCTATCCTGGGGTGGTGGGACAATCACCGGTATCATGGCGTCACTAGAAGAAGCACGGGCACAGGAAGTTTATAAGCAAGAAGAGATTACGATCGATGACGATTTGATCTACAATACAAAATCAGGCTTGATGGGTGCGCTCGCAGGTATCGGAGATGCCATTGATTCCGGGACAATTCAATACATTTTGATTGCCATTGCACTTCCTTGGGCGCAAGCTGGTAATGCGATTGGTGCACTCTTTCCCTTTATTGCTTTTTCACTCTACCAACTTGGCATCGGTAATTATTTTGCGCAACTTGGCTATAAACTTGGTCGGACAGCAGCGGGTGAAATCGTTGGTGATAAGATGAAGGGCATTATTGAGGGTTTATCTATCATGGGACTATTCATGATGGGGATTCTCGCTTCAAGTTATGTCAAAGTCAGCTCAAGCTTGAAATTCAATCTATCAGGTAAGGAATTTGTCATTCAAGACATATTAGATAAAATCATGCCTGGCCTCTTGCCGTTAGCAGTCGTTGCTGGTGTTTATCTCTTCTTCACACGTAAAGGGATGAACGTGACCAAGGCCTTGATTGGTCTGACAATCATCTTAGGTGTTTTAGCTGGTATCGGTATCTTATAATTAAAAAAGAAAAATGGAGAAATAATCATGGGTAAAGTTGTAATTGCGCGTGTTGATGCACGCTTGATTCATGGACAAGTAATGACGAATCTATCAAAATCGGCTGGTGCTAATGCCATATTCGTGGCCGATGATGCTGCGGCGCATGATGAGTTTACAAAAAATATCATCTTAGGCGCTGGAGGGCGGACAGGACTAAAAGTTCGTGTACTGAAGGAAGAAGGCGCTGTTCGCTATTGGCAGGATCGGCAATATGATAACTATAACGTCATTCTTTTAACCAAAACGATAGAAGCCATGGCAACACTTATTGAAAGTGGCGTACCGATTGATGAGCTAAACCTGGGTGGGATTCCACAACGACCAGGGTTAATCCCAATTATCAAAGAGGTTGCCATTACGCGAGAGCAATTGAATCGTTTGCTTGATATCGAAGCGAAATTTGGCACACATATTTATTTTCAAGCGATTCCGTCTTCTAAAAAGGTATCGCTCAAGGATGCGGCTAAAATTGTGGAAAGTGGGGAAAAATCATGATTGGGATGATTGTCGTGAGTCATGGCAAAATGGCTGAAGGCGTTAAAGATAGTGTTGAGTTGATATTTGGTCAGCCAGAACAGTTTGAAACGAGTGCTTTGGTGGCAGGTCAAGCATTTGAAGCATTCAAAGAGGATGTTGCGGCTAAAATAAAAGCAGTTGATACAGGTGACGGGGTGCTGGCATTTGTCGATTTGTTTGGGGCTTCACCTTATAATGCGGCAATGAAACTTTATCCTGCTTTTAAGGCGGCTGACAGCGAAGTTCGGGTTGTGACAGGCCTAAATCTACCGATGATCATCGAAAGTCTGGGGATGCGCTCAGTAGAAACCTCTGTTGAAAATCTAGCGAAACAAGCAGTTTTGGCTGGTCGCGATGGCATTCAAGAGCCTATTTCAGACTTACTTGAATCACTTGACAATGGCGTGACAGAAGATGACGATTATTAATCAAACAAATTGTGAACATGGCAAACATCATCTAAGGGCAATCTGCTTTGACTTAGATGGTCTTTTGCTTGATACAGAACATACCTATCGTGATGGCTGGCTTGATGCCTTTGAAAAGATGGGGATTGATAAAAATGCTTATGATTTGGCTGCGTGGTCAGGCATGTCTTGGCTACAAACGCGTAAACTTTTAGCAGCAGACCTTGGTGACGCCATGGTAAGTGACATTCGGCAAGCGCGTGAAACCTACATTTTGTCACAGATGACTGCTGACAAAATTCCGATCAAATCAGGTGCGCATGCTGTTTTACAAGTGGCCAAGAAAAAAGGTTTGAAACTTGCGGTTGTCAGCTCAACCGTTAGTAGCAGAGCGATTCCCTTACTTGAAAATGCTGACTTATTGACCTATTTTGATGTGCATGTATTTGGAGATGAGGTGATGGCACATAAACCACTACCAGACCCTTATTTAGCAGCTCTAGCAAAATTAGGTGTTGAGGCTTCTCAAGCTCTTGCAGTAGAAGATTCTTTTACTGGCGCCCTTTCTGCCACAAAAGCGGGTCTAAGCGTATTTCTTGTACCAGATAAAAGTTTTAACGCGAAATTTTCTGATGCAGCACTAGCACAGTTGACGCTTTTTGGTGTCGGTAATGATTTGTATGAACTTGTTGATAAGTTGTGATTCGCAGTAGAGATATACCTATCGAAAAGGTAGGGATCCGTCAGGGGATAAGCCCATCTTCGGAGGAAACTACCAAGGCGTTGACACGACTGTCCTTATAAGTTTATAAACATCTCCTAACAAATCGCTAATAACATGAATTTTCAGACAATTACGTTGACAAAAGCTGTGAATTATTTTACAATAGCAGTTAATACCAAAATGACCGGTCATACCATAAGGGAGTTTTTTTGCCTGAATGCAGGCTTTAATGACCGCGAAATAAATGGCTAGATGAGACTTCAAGACTGTATTTGAAACAGTGTTGTTTTGTCGTCTAGACATGGGTAATTGGTAGATATAAAGGAGAAAAAAATGTCTGAAATTAACACATATAAGTATTATGTTGGTGGTAAATTTGTTACCTCAACTTCTGGGAACTTGATTGATATCGACTGTCCCTATGAGCAAAGGATTGTTGGTCGTGTGCAAGCTATTTCAAAAGCAGAAGCCGATTTAGCGATTGCTGCGACAAAAGAAGCACAAAAAGACTGGGCAGACCTTGATTTATTTAAGCGTGCTGACCTGTTAAACAAATGGGCAGACCAACTTGAGGTTGATGCACATGAGATTGCAGAAATCATCATGCAAGAAGTCGGTAAGACATGGAACGATGCGGTTAAAGAAGTCACCAGAACTGCGGAGTTTATCCGCTATACAGTACAAGAGTATATTCATACAAATGACACGTCGATGTCAGGACAAAACTATCCTGGTGGGTCAAAAAATAAGATTGCGATTATTAAACGCATTCCTTTAGGGACAGTGCTTGCCATTTCACCTTTTAACTATCCGGTGAACCTATCTGTTGCTAAGATTGCACCGGCCTTGATTTCGGGTAATGCAGTTGTCTTCAAACCAGCTACACAAGGTGCCATTTCTGCTGTCAAAATTATCGAGTCATTTGACAAAGTTGGCTTCCCAGCTGACATTTTACAGTTACTGACTGGTAAGGGGTCGGATATTGGGGACTATGTCAGTGAGCATGAGGGAATTGATATGATTTCCTTCACAGGTGGTGCGACAACTGGTCGTCATCTATCTAGCTTTTCAACGATGAAACCGATGGTCTTAGAATTAGGCGGTAAAGATCCTGCGATTGTCTGTGAAGATGCGGACATCGATAAGGCAGTGTTTGAAATCATGAGTGGTGCCTTTAGCTATTCTGGTCAACGTTGTACAGCAATCAAGCGCGTCTTGGTGAATGAAGCTGTAGCAGACGAACTTGTTGCCAAATTAAAAGATGAAGTTGAAAAACTGACAGTCGGTATGCCGATTGATAATCCAGTGATTGTCCCACTGATTAATAAGGGATCAGCTGATTATGTTGAAGGCTTGATAACAGATGCTATCGCTGATGGTGCGACCCTACTTGTTGGCAATAAACGGGAAGATAACTTGATTTATCCGACCTTATTTGACCATGTCACGCCAGATATGCGTCTAGCTTGGGAAGAACCATTTGGCCCAGTACTACCGATTATTCGTGTGTCATCGGATGCCAAAGCGATTGAACTTGCTAACCAATCTGAATATGGCTTGCAAGCATCAGTCTTTTCAAGAGACTTTTCACGTGCAGCAGCGATTGCAGAAAAAATAGAAGCAGGTTCTGTCCAAATTAATGGTAGAACAGAACGTGGCCCTGACCACTTCCCATTCTTAGGTGTTAAAAATTCTGGTATGGGTGTGCATGGTATTTCACGCACGATTGATGCCATGACGCGTGAAAAATTACTGATTATCAACCTCTAAAGTGCTGGGACAGAGAAAAAATCTTGTTTTTTGATATAATAGAGTGAGTTTAACTGAGGTTGGTGATTGCAAGTTAAATATTTGACCTTCACTGACCAATAAGATATAATGAATCTATTAATTAGAAAAAAGGAGCTTCTCACATGGTACTCATTCCTACAGTCATCGAACAATCAAGTCGCGGTGAGCGTGCTTACGATATTTATTCACGTCTTTTGAAAGACAGAATTATCATGCTTACAGGCGAAGTAGAAGACAATATGGCCAATGCTGTTATTGCGCAACTTTTGTTCTTAGATGCCCAAGATGCGACTAAAGATATTTATTTATACATCAACTCACCAGGTGGCTCGGTTTCGGCAGGTCTAGCTATTGTAGACACGATGAACTTTATCAAATCTGATGTACAGACGATTGTCATGGGTGTTGCGGCATCTATGGGTACAATCATCGCCTCATCTGGTGCTAAGGGTAAACGCTTCATGCTACCAAATGCTGAATACCTCATCCACCAACCGATGGGTGGTACTGGTGGTGGTACACAACAAACAGATATGCAGATTGTTGCTGACCATTTATCACGTACACGTAAAACATTAGAAAAAATCTTGGCTGAAAATTCTGGTCAAACAGTGAATAAAATTCATAAAGACGCTGAGCGTGATCGCTGGATGTCTGCTGAAGAAACCTTAGACTATGGGTTTATTGACGAAATCATGAACCGTAACGAATTAAAATAAGAAAAATGCCTAAGCACATCAGTTTTATGTGCTTAGGTATTTTATGTATTGGTCAGGCATCTAATTTTTTGATATAATATGAGTAATGTTGATAATAGATGAAAATATAATAGCCTTGGATGATTTGGCAGATGACTTAAGTCATCGATTTTTAGATTTGGCAGTTGTCAAGGCATATACAGCAAAAAAATTAGCTTTTGATTCTGATGATGCTTTACAGGGCAAATTACGGACTTTGACGGAGAATCAAGCCTATATCGCCCATAGACCAGAAATTAGGTCGTTACAGAAAGAACTTATGATGACTGATGAAATTTTTCAGCTTAAACTAGCTGAAAATGACGTGCAAGGTGCACTTTCAGAGCTCGTTATCAAAATTGCAGGGGTGATTTCTGCCGATATTTCTGTAGATGAACATCTCCCGCTGAAGAAAGGAGGACACCATGGCAAAAAGCATACCTGCGGTGGATAATGCTGATGTGCCGACGCTTGAAATTGTTGGCAGGACAGCTGTTTACATCTTCTATAGTAGCTACAAGCACGTGAGACAACTCAGCCGATTTGGCGAGATGGTATATAGCAGTAAAAAAGCAAGATATGCGCTTTTATATGTTGATACCGCATCGCTCGAATCTGTGCTACCTAAGCTAAAAGCGCTACACTTTGTTCAAGACGTGAAGGTTTCTGAATTTGATAACCTAGATAGAGATTTTTCAAGTGCGTTTCAAGAAACGGTAAATAGTGAGAAAAAAACAGCTGACGACTAGCCTAGGGATTTATAAAGAACGATAAGAAATGATGAAAGGAAAGCTGGTATTGGCCACTTTCCTTTTTATGATGTCGTATAATCTAATATCATACTCTGATAAGGAAACGGCAATCATTTTCTTGATTTGAGAAATGGGCATGTACTAGGATATCTTCCATTCGTTTGTCACAGTCTGCACAAATCATCAATACCTATAAAATAAAGGGGTAGTGTGCACTTTGAAGTAGACCGCATCAGAAAGACTTTCCAAAAAGGAAGGTCTTTTCTAATTTCAAAATAGTCATTGCCTCCATACCATAATGATCAACTGATTAGTCTTTAGGTAGCATTGATGTCGACATATTTTAAAATTT
>NZ_JXJW01000001.1 GCF_002441695.1 Pseudolactococcus piscium | reverse complement strand
GATCTTAGGTGTTTAAGATTAGAATAGCACGGCTTATTTATTTTGTATTGAAATCAACTAGCAATTCGGGTAGATTTATAGATATTGGAATAATACAATTAATATCTATGTCTGAAAAATTTAGATTTTTTGGAAAGTCTTTCCGTAATTTTTATTTTATTATTTTTTTCCACTAATGATTTTATATTGATTACTTTTTTGACTTAAATTGCCCAGTTTTCATTTCTTATATTTAATCATTCCTATCTATCAAGGATTTGTACGTTTGATAAGATTTGAAGTGAAAATTTACTCAAAATATAGCTGGACAACTAATGCTTATTTACATTATATAAATAATTTTAAATACAAAAATTTAATGACTACTCTCAAAATATTTGCCCAGATTCTGCCCAGAATTTTAGTTAATAAACTCTGAAGCTTACCATATAACGATTATCATGGCTGTACCATATATTTAAAATATAATCGATACCTTAAATTTGCTCTATCATTTAGACGGTATTATAATTGATGAATTTAACAACATCATTTCTAATAAATTTGGTATGTCCTCTCATTAAATAGATATTTTTATTAATATTCAACTAAGCAATGGTGTTAATTTTTAGTATTAATCAGCTCAATTCATGTATTTTTAGAGTAAAATACACACTGTTTAGTTGAAATCAATTAAAATCAATTGAAATTATTAACATTGAAAATTCAAGGAAACCATGAAATTAAAGCTCTTTGAAATTTATATAAGCGAGTATTTTTGAAAGCAGGTCTTAAGAATGCTAATATAAAAAATATCAGCTTTTGTATAGGATTGAAAATATTTAAATTTCCCCTATCAACTGCATTTATTGTATACCAAATTTGCACATTAGTACCATTAAAAAATGCCAAATCAATCAACTAATATTTTTATATTTACTTTCTTGTTGTTAGTCGTACAGTATTTATTAATCTTTTTGTTTATGAAATCGTTTTCGTGTTATACTGAGACTAGAACGATTGTCAGAAAACATTAATAGTCGCTCAATGAATCGAGCAACATGAATAACCAAAATACAATTGGCTTTTTAAAGAGTCATAAAAAGTATGAACGTCGTATCGCATTATTGCCTCAGGAATTATCTAAATTAACAGACCCAAATTCAATTTATTTAGAAAAGAATTATGGCAGTGATTTAGGAATTTCAGACAGTGATTACACAGTCTTAGGTGCACATATTGTATCTCGAGATATTACGTTAGAACAAGATATTATTTGTGATCCAAAGATTGGTGATGCTGATTTTTTATATCAATTACAGAAACATCAGACTGTTTTTGGATGGCTTCATGCAAAACAAAGTCAATCTATTACAAGTGTACTTGTAGAAACCAAGGTTCGTGCCATTGCTTGGGAAGAAATGTATTTAGATAATCGACACATCTTTTGGCGTAATAATGAACTTGCTGGTGAGGCAGCAATCATGCATGCCTTTCTCCTAACAGGACAAATGCCCTACGATACAAAAGTTGCAGTGATAGGTCGAGGCGATGTTGCTTTCGGCGCAATAAAAATTTTACAAGGGCTTGGTGCCGACATTACGGTATTCAAACATAATCAAGAGGAATTATTAAGTAAATCCCTTAATGAGTATGATGTTATTGTAAATGCTGCTCTTTGGGATGTTAATAGACACGATCATTTGATATCTCTTGATGATTTAGCACAAATGAATGCTGGAACTTTAATTATAGATATTTCTGCTGATGTTGGGGGTGGTATCGAAAGTTCTCATATCACAACAATGAACAAGCCTTTATATAAACTAGACCAAATCAACCACTATGTTATTGATCATACTCCCAGTTTACTTTATAGAACTGCATCTAAAAGTATTTCTCAAGCAATTTCGCCCTTTCTAAATGATCTAATATTTAAAACTGAAAATAAAGTTTTAAATAAAGCAACTATCATAGAAAAAGGGGAAATTATCGATTCAGATATTTTAGATTTTCAATCTAAAAATTATTAACTTTAAACTATTTACAAGATCATAGTTGGTGTTAGTATAGTTTGATGGACAGAATTTGGTAGAATTTCTATAAAGGAAACTAAAAAAATGACTACTAAAAAATATGACTTATCATTTAAAAAGACGCTTGTAGAGTTGTACCAATCAGGACAATCAGTTAAAGAGCTAAGTGAAGATTTTGGCGTTGCTTCTGGTACTTTGTACAAATGGCTTGATTTATATGGAAAAGATACTATTTCTGGTGTTTCTAATGACGAACTCAGACAGCTTAAACGGGAAAATGCCAAGCTTATGGAACAAAATGAAATCCTAAAAAAGCTATTGTCATCTTCACGACAAAGTAGGACCTGAAGGTGACCAAAATTTGATTCAGAACTTAATCACAGGCTTTTCAGTTTCAACAGTGATAGAAACACTTGGTTTATCTCGTTCAACTTACTATGCTCAAATTAATCGTAAGAAGAGTAAAACGCAAGTCGAACAAGAACGATTGGCTTTCCAAATTCATAAGGAATATCAAAACGCTAAAGGGCGATATGGCGCATCTAAAATCCATCAGAAATTAATCCAATCAAGTAACAACTGCTCTCTTAAAAGAGTCCAGCGATTGATGAGAAAGATGGGTTTACAAGCTAATACTCGAAAGAAATGGAAGCCGAAAACACCCGTTAGTTCTGATCGAAAACACTTGTCAAACTTACTTAAACAAGATTTTATAGCAAGCAGACTTAATGAGAAATGGTCAACTGATATTACTTATATTCATACTGTTAAAGATGAGTGGTGCTACCTCTCAAGCATTATGGACTTGTATTCAAAGAAAATTATCGCATGGGACTTCTCAAAGACGATGGAAAAAGAGCTTGTACTTCAGACCATAGAGAAAGTGGCTTATCGAGTAAACGATGGCTTGATTTTACAAACGGACAAGGCAGTCAATATCTTTTGAAAGCCTATGAGGAACGCTTATGTGAGCTTGGGATAGCTCATTCGTACAGTCAGAAAGGGTATCCCTATGATAACGCCAGTATTGAGTCGTTTCATGCTATTTTGAAGAAAGAGGAGGTTTATCAAACAGTTTATCCAGACTTTGAAAGCGCCAAACAAGAACTTTTTCGGTATATTGAAGGCTGGTACAACCAAAATAGGATCCACAGTAGAATCAACTATCTTACACCAAATCAAGTCGAACAGGGGGCTTGATTATTTCAAGAGAAAATTCTACAAAAAAGTGTCCATAAACTTGACTCAAATCCATAGTGATAACATAGAATTTGAAGTAAAAAAAGTACATGATATAAGGAATCACAAAATAATTAGCTGACAAAAATGAATTTACACCTGACACAAATTATTACACAATCATAGAAATTTAAAAACTTCGTTATCATCTGGATAGCATAATAATTTATGAATTTAACAACGTTAAAGCTGACAAATTTGGCATGCCCCCTATTATGAAACAGACTATTTCTATGAATAAAAGGATCTTTTTAGAACAGTCGAAATAGGTAGTTCCTCTAAAATTATTGATACAATAAAAGCCTTAGACTTTAACAGTTCTTTATTTATTTAAAATATATTTGATTAAAAAAGGTGCAATAATCGTTGTCAAAATAATAACTATTACCAGATCTGAGTAGACCGTTTGATTAATAATTGTACTAGTTATTCCTATTTGTGAGACAATAAGTGCCATTTCCCCTCGTGATACCATACCAGCACCTATTAAAAGCGATTCCTCTTTATCTAAATTAAATAACTTTCCTGCATAATATGCTGGGACAAATTTGGTTAGAATAGCTAAAATAGTAAAACAAAGAATAAGCATAGGCGCAGTCAATAAACTTTTTAAATCAATAGATATAGCAATAGAGACAAAGAATACAGGGATAAATATAATATTACCTATTTCAGATATTGCACTTTCTATTTGATCAGATACTTTTGTTTGAGCAATGGCAAGACCAGCGAAAAAACTACCAATAACAGCAGACATACCAACACTATTTGCCAACAGACTTAAACTTAAACAAATCAGTAAAGCAGTTATAACATGCTTTTTAGGTACAGAAAGTTTATTTACTAATTTCCAAAAGTGCGGAATAAACTTGTAAACTAAAAATAAAAAGATGAAAAAAATTATTTCAGACATAAATTGATATAAGAGATTGCCTTCTTGCTTTTTTACACTTGTAAAGACTGATAAAATCAAAATTGCAAGTATATCATCTACTACTGCAGCACCCAAAATAATATTCCCAGCTTTTGTTGATAACTTACCATATTCTTGTAAGACTTGTACTGTTATAGAAACCGAGGTAGCTGAAAATACAATGCCATAAAAGAAGCTGGTAGATATATCATGTCCCAGACCAATTGATACTGCCCCAAAAATTAAAATCGGAATAAACACACCAGTTAAAGCTACAAGTAAGGAGGGTTTTAAATATTTTTTTAATAACTCTATATCACTTTCTAAACCTGCCAAGAACATGAGCAATATCAGACCTACTTCGGATATTACTTCTATAGTGTGGCCTCCAGTTACCCATCCTAAAAGAGATGGTGATAATATCACACCAATAACCATTAAACCAACAACTTCTGGTATTTGTATGCGTCTAGAAATAATGGTAGCAATAAAAGAAAAAGCAAGTATTATCGTTATTTGTAAAATATCATTCATGATTACTATTTTATCATAATCATTGTTTAAAAAGGGAGATGAGAAAAATTTAATACATTTGCGGAGTCTACCCCGCCCATCGGTTCCATTAAATTATATTTAGAGTAAAACTTTTTCGACTGGAGTATCTATTACATGAGACTACAGTTTTCCTTGATAGTGATTGTATAAGATATATTGTTAAACATTTACAAAATTATAACTTTGAGTATGAAACAAATAAATATATGATCCATGAAGTTATAAAAATTTTAGATAAAAAATACAAAATAAAGTTTACCAATTTATATGATGATAAACTTTACTCTGTATTCAATTTTTAATGACTATTCTCAAAACATTTGCCCAGATTTTGCCCAGAATTTTAGTTAATAAACTCTGGAACCTGCTATATAAGGCTTAATGTGACTATATCATATATTTAAAATATAATTTTGCCACCGGTTATCTCCTTTTGTAACAATCATCTCAACCCATTTTATTGATTGGGATGCTATTTTTATTTCATTATCTATCAAGCCAACAAGGTTTTCTTACATATTATCTGCCAAGCCAGACGCTATCTATTTTCATGTCTCACATTAGTTATCTCTGTAAAATAAAAAAGAATAGAGATAGCAATTACTACTAATTATATCACTATATTTGTCTTTTTTCTAAATTATTATTTGATGGTATATATCTTAAAATGCTTCTTTTTACTGCCATCAAAATTTTTCAAACGCTTGTAAGCAAACTCTTCCTGATAGTCTGAAACAATTAGTGCTAAGATAAGCTTGATTTTTACGCATTACACTAATTTGACTTGCAACTGTTTTTTCATCATTTTCATAATGATTCCCCATTGTTGCTAAAATGATTTTTAGCATCTTGTCTTATATCATCTGTTTGGCATCCTGACACAACAAATCAATCTGTGCTTCATATTTCATCATTCATTTCACGGATAATAAAATCTGTTGAGTGCATTGATTATTTCCCTCCATTTCTTTCTAAAAAATATTCAGTAATTAATTCAAATCATTCCTTTTAATATAGTCAGTAATATTTTTTAAATAAAAAAACACAGACGACATTATTAATGTCCCTTGTGCTTTTCATTCCGTTTCTTTTGTCTCAAGTCAAATTGTCTCTGTTTTTCAATTTCTCTCTGATTACGAGATAATTTTTTGTGTTTTAGTTTACCTTGCTCTTGCTGAAGCTTTAATGCTTTTTGCGCTTTTGTACCAACACCAGATTCAATCATCTGCTTTTTAGCTAACTTTTGAAGACGTTTTGGGTTTACTTTCTTTTTATAAAACACCTCATCTTCAATCGGTGGACTAAACCGCAACTCATAGTAATGATCTAAGATATATGAATAAACTTCATAATCCTTAGGCTCACCGCCAAAAGTCACTTTAGCCACTTCAATTTTATTATCGAACCTCTGTTCAAAAACGCCTACCCAAAATGGTGGCTCAAATAAAATTGTAAGTGTGACACTAATTGTATTCAAAATAATACCTCCTAATGTATTACTTGAAGAACGGACAACCTAGGAGGAGGGTTACTTACGATTTAGCGTTCTTGGACTACCAACCAAGATGTGTTTTTATCTTCTAACAAGATTATATCTCATTTAAAAATAATAAACAAACTTATTTCCCCTCTACATACCAAAATTGTTTAGATTCATCAGCCGAAAAAGTTCGATAAGACACTGTAAGTGGTGGTAGTCCTGTCACATTCATTTCTGAAATCAAGACAGATCCATCATCCTTGACTTGTTCCACAAAAACTACATGACCGTATATCTGAGAAATAATCAAATTGTTTATTTGATTTATTTCTTACACAGAACGTCAATCTTTCTATTTTACATCAGCAACCATTCTCTATCCCACTATTTCTTTATATTTTATTTTATGCGGCCAACAGGAATTGACCCCAATAGTTACAGGGAATCTAAAACGTAACTTAGTTAATAGATCTCATCAACCAGACGACAGTCACAAAATAATATGATACGCAACACCTTGTTTTTAATCTCAGTTTATTTAATGATTAAACAGTTTTTAAAACCCTGTTCTAGTCTCGACTGATAAAGTCAGCCTGAACACTAATTTTAATATAGCTAAACAGTTTATGACTTGCTCAGGTCAATCATTTAACAACAATAAAAGACCTGATTTCTCAAGTCCAAATGCTGTCATATAAGTGCTATCCAAAAACGTTTTACATATCCTTTGTATTTATCATCTTCATCATATACTTTATTTTCAAAAATACCATTATTATTGATAATATTTTTTTCAGAAGCGATATTTCCTTCATCACAAGTTAAGAGAACACGATCCAATCCCATTTTTTTTGCTTCTAATAATGTCTTTTTCAAAAGGACTTTTCCATAATCTTTTCTTCTTTTAGAAGGTGCGATTGAATACCCTATATTACCAGCAAAATTTAGTAGATAATCATTTAGCTCTGGTCTTAAATTTGACATGCCTAATATTTTATTGTTACTTTTCTTAACTAAAATATATGCATAAGACGGTACATATTTTTTATCGGGAAGCATTGCGTAACTCACAGACAACTCTATATTATTTAACCACGCTTCGACAGTATTAAAATGTTCCAACATATTTGACCCAGGAACATGATCATCAGGATTATGAAATTCATCTCGATAAGTCAAAATTTCCTTTTCAAATGCCAAACTTGGTTTCGTCAGGTAGACTTCTTCCATAGTACACCCCCCCCTCTATTCTCTAAATTTACTAGATTCTATGACACTGGCAGGTATAAAACAATGAGTGATCCTATTTGACGCCTGCTAAAAAATCAATCATTCTTGCTTCATCTTGTGAAGATAAATAACCAACAAAATTAATGATGACATATGATTCCTCTACCCGTCTAATCTTGAAAGTATCGATCCAAGAAGGCTTATCCAAACCAGAATATGCCCAATCTTTTATCTCAAAATATTTAGATTGGTAATAATCAGACTTTGATCTAAATTGACTTGTAATATTGAAATAACTAATAATCTCATTATCAAATTTCAAAACAAAAGCAGGTCTAGTTTTTGAACCAAATTCCCTGCCCTCGTCATATGCCAAATTAGCAATCATGATACTATGTTCTCTAATATCTTTATTCACTAAAAAATTCCCTTACATCTTCCTTTTTAGATAAATCTAATTTCTGAACTTGAGTATTTTTAAAGGCTAAATCAGTTATCTTCTGCCTATTTTTCACTCATTCCTCATTAAACCAACCAGCAGGATAAGGAATTGTATCCTCACTATTCTTTAAAGATATCGGGACCTCTTGTTCATAAGCAGTCTTAGTAATAAACATTTTTAGCGCAGTAGAAATATCAAGACCTTGACGCTCAAATACTTTTTGAGCCATTTCTTTAATTTTATCATCCACTCTTGTAGAAATCTGTATAGTTGCCATGTCTAATCCTCCTTATCTAGCTACATTATACTATAAATAAGCAAAAAACGTTAGCGAATGTTTTCATTTGTTAGTGATTGAAATTATCTGCTCTAAACTACCTATAAGAAAAGTTGGGAAAATACTTATAAGCAGTTTACAACAGACAAGGATCGTCTATTGTCATTTTCACAGGAAACAAACATACCGAAGTTGGCATTCATTGACAATTGTTTTCCTGACTTATTTTCCTGACTTAATAGAAACAAGCACATTCATGTCGTATAATGTTCAGTTTTCACTTTCTATCTGAAAATTTAAAAGGATTAGCATAGCTGATACCTTTTATTTTATGTTTCATTTATAGTCAATATAATCTCTAGTCTTTCATTTTCAAGACATGGAAAAATCGAACCTATCACCGTTTGTACTTGTTTTAAATGAGGCTGAAATACTTTCATAAGTCAGCTTACATATTACCTATATGAAAAATTTTAGTTATTTTTCGGGCGCCATGCATTCCTTTGTTAGAAAGGGTCACTACATAGACCGAGATTTGTTCGTGGCTCACTTGTTTAAAGGTCTTGTCCACTAAATCTATGCAGTGTTCTGAGATTTCTACAGATCCCTGTGTGCTTACACGGATCAACGGTCATCATCGTTTTGACAACAGCTTTACAATCAGTTATGATAGTAGTGTCTAGGTACCATTACAACTGAATATAAGTCATTATCATAACGATTCTGATTTTTTTTTCAAAGTTCAACTATTCCTCTTTGTACTTCTCATATTTTGTTTTGATTTTTCATTTAAAGCAGAATACGAAAAAGTAAGCATTGGAGATGATGATATTGACTATTTACATAATACTCTAGAAAAGGCTATACAGTTACTAAATGCATTTAATGGTAATGAAGATAAAGAGAGTACCAAATCTATGGACTAATTCATTGCATTACTAAATAAAGATACCCTAAAACTATGCAGTTGCTTTGTTTCAACTATAAAGAAGCAATTGGAATATCTTTAACAGAGGTTTGTTCTAATGCTATAAAAATAAAATTAGGTGGTCTCACAAATAATAAGGTTAACCAAAATAAAAGAGCAGGTAAATAATATAATGTACTACAATACTATTTGCTAATAGATTGTATAGTATAGATTGATGAGGCATAAAATGGAAAATGAAAAGCTAAGTACTGTAATTAACAACATAGAAGAATTCAAAGCAGATAATACTGCTATCGTTAAAAATAATATTAATAAAGAAATATCATTATATAGAAAAACATTACCTAATGAAATTTTGACAGAGGATTTGGATGTTAAAATTCAAAAAGAAGTTGATAAAAAAATATTAGAATTCAATAATGATATTGATTTAAAACCTAAGGCCTTATACTATGCCTTGAAATCTGAGTTGGAACTTGATGAACACATGTCAGAAAAAAAACTAACTATATCAGCATATAATTATTTAGAAAAAAATACTAAAAATAAATTTCTAAAAAAAATATTAAAAGAGTTAATAAAGGAGAGCAAATGATAAATAAAGCCGTTGCAACTTTAGCAATTAAAGTAGGTACAGCTGTTATGAAGTTAATTACAGCTCAAATAATTAAGTACCTGTCCAGCGAAGAATTCAGTAATAGCATAAAAAAATTAATAAAAAATATGGTTGAACAATTAGTAAAATTAGTCATGTCAGAAAAGAAAATGGTCAGTAAGTGATACAGGCAATTAAATGATTAACGAGACAGATTTTAAATTAAGTTAAGCATATAGGATATACTTTATCTATTAAGTATATCTGTCACTTGAAAATATCTAATACATAAAAACCTTACATTAAAAATATGAATTTGCTCCAAATAAAAAAATAGTCAGGTTATTGAAAATTTAAATCACCATATCATCTTGATAGAGTTGTTGATGAATTTCATGATATCATATCAAATAAATTTGCAATTGAGACTTATTATGATCCAGATTATTTTTATGAATTATATTTTTGAACTACTTGAAACCAACCGAAATAATATTAAATGAGAAGTAAAGGGAAATAAAATGAAAAAAATTACAGTTTTGATAATAATCTTACCAGTTTTTTTACTTGCTGGATGCTCTTCTAAAATAAAAGACAACAATAAAAACTCTATAAAATCTGATTCAATTTCCAAGACTGAGGGATCTAAAAAAGAAAATAGCAAATCAGAAAAAGTACCAGTTATTACAACCTTAAACTCTAAGGCTTTCATCAAAAACGATAATAAAGTTGCATATACTCTAGAAGTAACCGAAGTTAAGGACGTAACTGAAAATGCAAAAAATAAACTAATGAATGATACAAACTATCTTAATTTCTATTCAGCCAATCAAGGAAAGCAGGCTGTTAGAGTTACAATAAAGATAACAAATTCAAGCGGAAAAGTTATAAGAGCACCCTATTTAGATGATGTAAAAATTAAAGATGATGCAGGTATAAACAATGTAGGAGGCTGGAAAGATGAGAGGTCCACTACTACTGAGTTCGGTTCATACCAATTAGACAGCGAACTTAAAACAAAAAAAGAAAACTATGAAGTTCAAGATGGTGATACTCAAGTTTTTACATCAACAGTCTTATTAGTAACACCTAGTAAAAAAATTTCTTTTATATTTATTTCAAAATTATTTAATGATAAAGTAAAATTTGATTTACCTATCATGAACTAAATTATTTTTATCAGTAACACTCTTTGGAAAGATTATAATAAAGTAGACACCAAGGTTTGAAACAAGAATCTACTCCAAATATAATGAATACTTTAAATCTACCTTATCATTTAGACGATATTAAAATTAGTGAATTTAACACTACTTCTATAATAAAAAAATAGTTTTGGTCAAAATTTGGTCAACTCTATCATATAAATAAAAAAACTGTACAATATAAATAAATTAAATAATATTTTCTATATTTAAGAATAGTAAAATCAGACTGGAACACTCGCGTATTGTCAGAATGGAACAATCCACTAAGTTTTTCTGTAAATTTTACAAACGTTATGCTGAAAAAGTGATTGAGGGAGTTTGAATACGAAAATTAGCTGCAAATAAAATTAACTTACAAAAATATTTGTAGGTTAATTTCTTTTTATTCATTATTTTAGATTTTTTGTTTTAGCCAGTCTGGAATATTGGGATCATCAAATGACCAAGAGCATTCTATGTTTTCGCTCTCTTCCCAATTATTCTCGTCTCCATCAAAAAATTTCTGACGGTGGCATTTGTATTTAAATACTCGATTTCCTTCAACTCGATATTCATTCCAATAATAGTTTTGTTTACCATAGCCGTTCCACTCATTGGTTGTATAAATTATAGACATAACTTTATTCTTTCTATTTGATTAATATTACTTGGTTAATGGTATAATCACCATCCGTATTTTTAGTTTATATAACTTTATATTCAACAGTATCTTCAAGATGAATAATCTGCAGTCTTTGTTAAAGTAAAGACCAAAGCAATGGATAAAAAGGTAAATAACTCTAAATTATTTTATATAAGCATTAACAAAGGTTTTCCCTTCAGGAATAGGAATTCCGAGACTTTCAGCTTCTGCTTGCTTTTCTACAGAAGGGTGACAGCCTTCAGGGAGAGTTCTATAGTGTTCTCTCACTGAAACATGTTCTTGAATAGGTGAATTATCTGAAATAATACTTAAATCATCAATCGTAGCATTAGTTATGCTACCTGTATCAGTAGAAAATGAAGATTCCTCATTTTCTGGATCTAGATTTATTATTTTAAAAATATAGACTGCTCCGAAACTTGCAGCTACAACTCCAGCAATAATCCAAATTGCTCTTTTATGCCGTTGATAAAAGTTAGTTTTTTTTTCATTATTCATTTTCTACCTCCACAAATTTCTTTATAAAGATATTTTAACATAAAAAAATAAGCTTATCGTTAACTATGGCAAGCTTTTAGTCGTATATTTTGTGTACATTCAATCATCTAATAATTTAACATAATTTTCATAAAACGTACGGCATAGGGATTTCTGAGTAATGTTAAAGTATTCATCATTTCGAGACCAACTATTGAATTGGTTTCATTTAAATCATTTTCAATCAATTGGTTACTATACATTTGTGCAATAAAATAATCCACTAAATCCGAACAAAAATGTTTTTTCTTTAGTTCTGCAAAAATTTCAAAAATTGTTTCCTGGAAATCAGCCCAGTCTTCTAAATCTATTTTTCTTTCATTTTCAGATAAAGCATTAATTTTTGAATAGATTTTCAACTTTGGATTCTTAATATTAGAGAATTCTCCAGCTTGACTGATTATTTTATAATTCACACGAAGATAAATCATAAAGCTCGCTAAATTAATCCAGGATACTAAGGTATTTTCACAACTATTTCTGTAACCATCAAAAATATCGTTGATAAGTTGATTGAATTCTTTAGTCGAGGTGTCAGGAGTTATTTCAAAAAAATTAAGGTGAGCATGATAGGCGCGATAAAATTCCTGATTTTCAACCTTAGTTTTTGGTTTCAAGACAGGATAGATTTTTTTATTTAAATCTAAAATATCAGGATTTTCTTGATTGAAATACTCAGGAAACTCTATATCTGATAAGTCCGATTCGGCAATCCATTCTATTGCAATACCATAATGCTTGGCAATATTCTTTAGTAAATCATAGTCAAAAGCTTTCTTTTGACCACTTCCAACTTTTTCACCACGTTCATACTTTGAAATTGTATTGACGTTAAGATAAAGTGCAGCAGCAAGCTCCTTTTGGGTTTCTCCATATACTTCACGGAGTGCCTTTATATTTTTTCCAATTTTATTAGTATCTAACATTAATTATCTTGTCCTAAGTTATTATGATATCAAGATTATAGCATAATAAAGTTACTTAAAGAACTTTAACCTGGATTTTTTTCTTTCTCCGATACTACGGCTACACCATTTTGTTATCTCTCAGATTTTTGTTCAGTATTTCGGGAAGCTTTATCAACTTTTTGCTTTGCTTATTAGTACATTAACGATCATTTTCTTCATATTTTTCATCTTCTTGAACCCAACGATAGAGACTATTGGCGTGAACATAAAGTTCTTGACTAACTTCTTTAAAAGAGTAACCCTCTTCAAGAATGAGTTTTACTGCGGTGTATTTAAATTGTTTATCGAATTTTCTTCTCGTCCTAATAAACCCTTCAACGATTTTTATTAACTTTGTGTCTAGTTTATTATAACCTTTCCAATAATCATTCGAGCATTTGTCCAGTTTATGGGCGCACTACAATTCAAAGTTTCGGGGGCACAACAGCAGTAGTTTATCGCCTATCAAAAATAATAGGAAAAGAGACACTATCATTCATAGCGTTAAAGAATTGATGAAAGTCCTTATAGCTGACATCAAGGCGCTCAAACGATAATGTGGTCTTTTCTATCACTTTTTTTTCATCTGCTTCTATGCGTGAAGACCTATTGGGTTGTCCTAAAAATTCAACTCTAACGCTATTAGCGCCATTCCCCCACCATAACACATGAATAGCTTTGATCTCTTTTAAGACGATAGCATAAACAATACTGCTATCGTTTATTGGATAATAGCGCAACTCATCCTCATTAACCTGCATCACAAACGGCACCACTTTGTCCGCGTTTTTAGACATCTTTTTAATAAAAACAGCAACTAAAAAAGACAAAACAAATAAAAAGAGAAGGGCTACTACTGTATAGATCACCGCCTTATTTCGACCCATTTGATAAACTACAAGACCACTTACCACAATAATTGCAACAAATATAGCAATGCTATTTACCTTTTTTATCCCGCTTTTATCTTTTTTTAGAGTCAACATTTCCCTAATTCTCCTATCATTTTACTAATCTCACCATTTTTGATTGGATTTTCAAACAGCTATCTGAATATTATACACTAAAATTTTCATAAAAACCACACACTTAGCCTAGTTCAGATAGCCATCTTTTAATATAGAGATTTACTGATTCATAGTTATCAACGTCTTCTGCTTTAATCCATTCCCATTCATCGAACTCTCCAGCATCAATTCTTAAATCTGAGATATCTGCTACTTCCGTAACATACAGATAGACAATTCTTTTATGTTCTTTATTTATAAAATTACAGTCTAGATAGCAGACATTACTGACTTTAAGGTTAGTTTCTTCCTCGCATTCTCTTATTAAGGCTTCTTCTATTCCCTCATTATATTTAACCTTACCAGCAGGTATATTCCAAATTCCAGGCGCTATCTTTGCGTCTGAACTTCTCTTACACAATAAGTACTTGCCATTATGCTTAATTAAAAGCTCCACAGCAAATCGAAAATTCTCATTTTTGGGGTGTGGCGGTATATTATATTGCAGTTCCGATACTAACGAAACTGATGTTTTATGTCTTCTTATATTTGAGTAGGCGTGTTTGTCAAGAAAAAAATCTCTCAGCCTATCAAACATTGCAACTTCGTTTTGTACCAAATCATACTTACTATCATCTATTCCCAAAACTAAAATTTCAAAGTGAGTCAGCCCACCTATTTGATTACCCTTAATCTCTCCATCACTACCTGCTTCTGCATATAAAGGAGTCGTTATAGGCTTACCACACATGATATCCAACCCATGTTTCAAACAAAAGTCGATATATAGTTTATAACTTCGTGGCTCTGTTGAAATAATGACTTTCTTTATATCATTTTCTCTGACTTTCTCCTCTAAAAGTTTTTCATATTCTGGTGGGAGTGACTTGGTATGTCGTACCAGATTATCAAATAGTAGTAAGTCATAGTTGATATTTATTTTCGATAAAATACTTTCTAGACTGTCATGCTCAGTCACTAAATCAACAATAATAACTTTATTGATAAACGCTTCTTTTTCTAGAAACTCTAAATAAATTTTTTTAGCATGCGATCCTAAGCCTATTAATAGACAATTCATAATTCTCTCCTCTTTTAAAATGATGCTCTATAAAAATTGGACAAATAGTATATGCAGCGCTCCCTATAAACATCACAAATACTAAGACGCTTGCTCGCAAGTCAGATCGTATTATCGTACCTTTAAATCACAGCTATCATGACTCATTTAGGTAGTATGTTTTCAAAAATAAATTTCCCTACGCCACCTTCTTGGCAACTGACTGTTTGGTGGTGACTGCTTTGTTTGATATGTTCAGTCGCATTTTCGACAGCAACTGCAACATCCACAACTTCAAACATTGGTAAATCATTTTCGCCATCACCGAATCCAAAACTCGTCACATTAGTATAGTCTTTTAAATAGTTCTGTATCGCACTCCCTTTGCTGCTTAGTGGATGGACAATTTCCAATGTTTTCACAAAAGACGTAAAGACACTTACTAATGGACTTTTTAGCTTTTCTCGAAGCAATTGATGTTTTATATCACTTGCTTCCATTAATTCTACTTTTAAAATAGCTCGGTCAGGATGCTGTGTTAAAAATGCAATCATATCTGTTACATGATAACAGCTCTCTTCAAAATAATTTGTTTTATAGTCCATTAATGAGATGCCTTGCTCTCCCATATAGGTCAAACTTTCACGTAAATCCTGAAGATTTTTATGATATTGCTTAACGGGATGTATCAAGACTTCATGCGTCGTATGGACAAAATATAGGATGTTCTCTGCATCTAAGATAGGCAGTATCACCTTTAATGTGTCAATAGAAAGACAGTTTTGATAAGTTGCTGGTTGTCCAACTTTTTTTAGTCCAGCACCATTGGCAAAGATTGCATCACACGCTAAACCTGAAGCTTCTTGCAATTCTTCAACCATTTCCAATCCTCGACCTGTCACAAAAACGAATTTATCCTGATGTTTTTGTAACGCTTTGATAGCAGCAACGTTTATTTGCGGTACATCAGCGCCTAAGTCTTGAAAAGTTCCGTCAATATCTGAAAATATTATATTCATCGTTTTTCCTTTTTTACATAAGATAATCAAATTATATCATAAATCGACAAGGAATAGGTCTGCCATTACTGAAGTCTAAAAATCAAAGACTACTGTAGTGAACATTAATTACATTAATAGAAATCCCCCACTGATTTCTTATATTTCCTCAATCTATACTTGTTTTCAAACGCCATTTTGCCTTTAAATTAAAAGTTTATAGGTTAATTTTACTTTAGTTATTATAAAATAGGTGACATACTGTTTAAATAGCGATGAGATAACGATGTAAATATACTTAACGACGTTAACCAAAAAAGAGGGTAGCAATGGCTATCAAAAAGAGATGTTCAATAGAAAAAGAAAAAATAAAGTACTAAATTCTGAATGCTAGTATTAAGATCATTAATAAAGATGGGTTTGATAACTTATCAATAAGGAAAATTGCAGATTTAATTGGCTATTCTCCTACAACTATCTATATCTATATCTATATCTATATCTATATCTATATCTATTATCAGAAAAAGGCCCAAATAGCTACGGATATTTGCAGTTAAATATGCATAGGCCTTTTGAGTACAAAATAAAGTCCATCATTCACTGATAGACTTTAATCTATATTTAACCTATTTTTTCTTACGTTTTTCTGCCTTTATCAATTTCAATGCACGTTTACGTGTCTTGATATTCGCACTTTTTAAACGACGATATGCACTAGATAAATCAGTTCGCTCCATATTATACCTCACTATAGCCAAGCCGTTTTACCAGCTTGCTTTTTTTACACCTGGAATCTTGCCTTCATGTGCTAATCTTCTAAAATTGATTCTAGACATGCCAAATTTTCGCATATAGGCTCTTGGTCTGCCATCCAAATTATCTCTTAGTCTCATTCTATTTGGATTAGCATCTCTAGGAAGATTTCGCAGTGCTTCATAATCACCTATTTCTTTTAACTCTCTCCTACGTTCTGCATATTGTTCAACAAGTTTTTTTTGCTTCTCAAATTTTGCGATCTTGGATTTTTTAGCCAACATATTCTCCTATCTTTTTCGATAATTAGTTTACCAGTTAAGTATATATCGTTTTGCAAATAAAGTCAACTGGTTAACTATATACATTACTTATGGAATTTGATTCAAAGCAGTTCTTAACTTACTGCATTACCTACTTTTTTATTTTTTTAATTATCAAACTAACAAAAAAAATCAAGCAGTCAATACTTGATTTCAAAAGATAAATTTTAGCGGTCACATCATATGAAAGCTCAGTATGCCTATCTGAATCCTGTTTATCATAGGCTAAACGTGTTAGTTATATCTTATACAGGTCCTGATAGAGAGTCATTAATTAATATCACTGGTAATCTTTTTAGGTACTATTTTTTCTCCCCCTTTTGGCACACTAAGTAAATATTCTTGTATTAATGTGATCACTTCACTGTTCTCAGGTAAACTAGAATGCTCCGCATCACTGCCAGAAACAGTGATTTGTGTATAGGTTTTTACTTGATTTTGAAAAATATACTTCCCAGCTGTCACACTTTGGACTGGTACGACGCCATCATCGGTATAATCTTCTGTACCTGCTACTGAGTAAACCGATAGACTATTTGGTAAATTATTTTTACTCTCCATATAGTCTTTAAGCATAACTGTGGGACGTGTTTGAGAAGCTTCTGAGAAATTATAAGGTGTCCCTAAAGTCATCAATACTGACATATGAAATTGGTCTTCACTGTAATCATTTTCTAAATAACCCGTCCAAATCAGCCCCCCATTTGAGTGACCAATGGCTTGGAAATTTCGAAAGTGATAGCGCGCTTGTAAACTATTCATGGCGATATTTAGCCAGTTATATTGTTTTTTAATATTACTATAGCCATCATTGTTATTTTGAAAACCAATGATAATAAATGGTTGCTGATCATTGGCGCGAATACGACCCGAATAGGTGAGATGACCATCTGTATTGACCTGAACTTTTAGGACGCTATGCTTAGTCCCCTTACTATTTAGTGTAGAAATTAAACTATCAAAACGGTCAATCGTCGCACTTGATCCAGGAATAAAAATAATTGGTTTGAGATGTGAATTTTGAATTTTTGCTTGCTTATTATTGGTACTTATAACCCATTCACGGCCAAAATAGCCACTGACAATCATGAGTAGGAGACTTAAAACGATAATGATTTTATTTTTCATAGATAGTCTCACTGTTCTGTATCTTAATAAATGGCATATAGATGATGACTGATAAGCCGAAAATAATAGCAACAACAAGTAAAGACCAGCCGTCATTACTGCCTAAAAAGGCTAATAAAAGATTAGGCATGCCACTCGGCGTCACCAAAGTAGCCGGTTTAATCAAATGCGTCATAATTGCTATATACCCAATTAAAGTCCCCACTACACTTGTTGCGAGCATCGGCACTAACATAAGCGGCCGTAAAAAGATGGGTAAGCCAAAGTAAAGTAATTGGTTTTGATTAAAAAGACTTGGAACAAGTGATAGCAAACCTAGGTTTTGACGCTTCTTTGAAACTGCGAATAATAATAAAAAACTCAGCACTACTGTATTGCCGATACCACCAAATTGAGAAAACGCATGATAGACACTATACAAGTTAGTCGGATAAGGTAAGCTACCATTTTCATTTTTTATGACGACATTTAAATTTTTAACGACTGCAGGAATATTAATTTGATCCGTCACTAGCTCTCTGGGTATCGAAATACCTAACCAAAAAAATAGAGGTATCAAGCAACTAATGAGTAGTAGTCCAAGAAAACTAGTCCAAAATACATGAGCGGTTAAACTGCTCATAGCCTGATAAATGAAGGTACTGGGTGACACCATTTGTAAGCCTATATTAACACCTAAAATGATGCCGGCCCATAATAGAAAACGCATTGCAAAAGGTTGTACATTAGGTCGACTCACTTTTTTTTGATAATGTACAAAACTCTCGCTGCTCAATGTTACGATGATAACAAGTAATAAATATTGCGTGCTATCATAACTGAGCAGTTTATCTTTACCTAGTAATAAAAAAAATGTACCCAAAAAATTAGTGATAATTGGTAATGTTGTTTGAAAAACATGACGTGAAGAGAGATACGTCCCTGTATATATTGCTGAAAATAACATTAAAACTAAAAGATCAAGCAGTAAAGACAGGTCTTGCAACTGCATTAACATCGGAACCTTTATTGAGAGATGAAATAGTCTAATAAAAAATGCATCCGGCTTTAAAAATAAGTTGATGATTAATTGTAAATAAACACTAATGGTAAGTAAGGGTAGGGTTTGTTGCATTGCTGTAAAAATAGCGTTAAAAGCAGGTAATTTTAAGACACCCTGATCCCATTTTACAGTACGCTCAATTATTTTATTGATCATATTACTCCAAATCTAACTATCTGATTATTTATAGGTGCACAATGACGCTAGCATCTTATGTATCGTAAGAGATGCATTATGATACAATTATACATTAATATACGCTATCAGAATCATTTAAAAGACCAAACTAGCTAATTTTTTTAACATCAGTCTACCATTTTATAAGACTGTTATGAGTTACCTGTTTATTCTTTTGTGGTACGTCCTTAGTTTCCAGTAGTTTTATCGTCATCTTTTTCATACAAAATAAAATCCACCAACAGGTATGTTGATGGCGTTTATTTTTTTACTTAGTATCGCTTTCTAAAACTAAGGTGTCCCTTCAAAAGTGCCAGTAAAACCTTTGCTATTTTATTAGGTCTCTCTTCTTTGATTGGTAACTTATCTGATGCGATGGCATACGTTTGAGTAATGATATGAGCATATTGGTCATAGGTTAATGATACAAATGCCAAGCCAACATATAGATTTTCCTTT
Organism: Pseudolactococcus piscium; assembly: GCF_002441695.1. Lineage (GTDB taxonomy): Bacteria > Bacillota > Bacilli > Lactobacillales > Streptococcaceae > Pseudolactococcus > Pseudolactococcus piscium. Next base: position 193,492 of record NZ_JXJW01000001.1, on the reverse strand, counting down.
CCTGGCCTAACTCTTCTAACAACACTTTCAAGCTGATAACCATTTATGTCAAGTAGCACTTTTTGTCCTAGTTTTATGTCAGATTGCTCACTGTGATCGATCACCACTCCAGCACCTAATTCATTCCAATCAGTCATGGTACATACATCAATTAACTGACCACTTTCATCAAGCACTCGCGCCTTTTCGGAGCTTACAAATCTTTCCGATTTTCTAAAGCGTGGTCTTTCAAAAGGAACAAGAACCGCAAAAATTAAAATAAAAACATTATACATTAACCAAAACACATTGATATAGAGCGCTGCTTTTCCTGAAGCAAACGGTAACACATCAAAAATAATTAATAATGATTTAGCTAAGGCAAGGACAGATAAAGTAAGTAAGATTAACAGTGGCAAGGACAAGCGCCAATTATAATACTTTTTACTTGTATTATAGCCCTTGTTAGTGACTGAAAACCCTTTTTTACTCTTTAATACTGCCTCACTAATCACAGCATAACTGATGAATGGCGCCATAACAGTTTCATAAATATTTGTTAACAAAATACTTTGGGTCCCTTGACTCACGCGATTAAAAGCAAGTTGTGAAGCAAGAAATGATGGGAACCAAAAAATCAGAATACCACTAAGTGTCGCATTTAAACTATAAAACCCTAAAAGCACAAACCATAGTGGCGCAAGCATGAAAATCATTTTATAGATGCCTGAAAACCAATAATGAATCCCATCCATATATAAAAACTTTTGAACTTTAGTTAAGCCTTTAACTTTTAATGGGGACCATTTTCTGGCTACTTGAATATTCCCCCTTGACCAACGATCTCTTTGTTTGATTAAATCCGCAAAATTTTCCGGAGCTAAACCACTTGCCAAATTTTTGTTAACAAATCTGGTTTCCCATCCCTTAGCTTGAATAAACATGCCGGTAGCTAAATCTTCTGTTATGACCCCTGTCGAGAATCCCCCAATACTTTCAATCGCCGTTCTTCTAAAAACGGCATTTGAGCCAATATACATGACTGAATTATAGATATCTTTTTGGTTTTCAATACGACGCATGAAAAAATCTTGATCATTATTAAGGTTGTTCTCAGAAAATAAATTAAATTGATAGGGATCACTATTAAAAAATGTTTGTGGGGCCTGTATGAAGCCCATCTTGGGATTCTCAAAATAGCCTATCGTTTTTTCTAAAAAGTCTACCCTAGGAATCATATCCGCATCCAAAGTGACAATTAACTCGCCTTTGCTTTTAGTCAACCCATGGTTTAAATTACCGGCTTTTGCATGTGCATTGTCATCTCTTCTAATGTAGTTAACCTGTAATTCCTCAGCAAGTAAGGCAATCTCTTCTCTATCTCCATCATCCAGAATATAGACTTGTACTTTTTGCAAATCAGGATAGCTAATTTTACTTGACGCAACAATCGTTCTTTTTAATATGGCAGCAGACTCATTATAGGTTGCAATAAATATATCTACAGTCGGATAATTAGGGGAAAGTGCGACTAATTCTTTTTCTTCTTTTGTATTTTTTTGCCAAAATAAAAAATAAAAGAGAAGTGATAAAATAAAAGAGCCTATCTCGGCTATTAATAGTGCTAGACCTAAGAGCATACTGATAATCGAGCTATCGGGTAGCGTATAAAAAGCACGCCACAGAATGTAAATTGACATGCTTATGATATATAAACTAATCAATATTTTCCTAAAAATCAACTGTTTTTTTGATAGAAAGTAGATGACAATTAACGTAACATTTAACGCTAAAATATAATATAAATAATTTTCCAATTTTTTCCCTTTACTCGTTCACTTTAGTGCATGATGTCACTATTAATCTGTTGACATATCCTTTTATAGTAGTTAATCACTAACCACTACTCGGTTTCTTCCGGCTTCTTTTGCTTTATATAGTGCTTCATCAGCACGCAACATAAAGTTGTCAACATCTGAAAAAGTGCTGACATGCGTCACACCTATTGAAATAGTGACCTCTTTTATTTCTTCATGTGATAATAGTGTATTAATTTTTATTTTTTGGACTGTCAGTCTAATTTTTTCTAACCTGTTTTCAACTTCATGAAACTCAGTTTGTTCGAAAGTAAAGGCAAACTCTTCTCCACCAATGCGATAACAATTAATTTTATCCGTTTCGAAAGATAAAAAAACCTTACCTACTTCTAATAACATTAAATCCCCGACCAGATGATTAAATGAATCATTGAACAGTTTAAAATAATCAATATCCAAAATAGCGAGAGAAAAGACTTTTTCTTTTTTCACTAGCATGTCGATTTTATTTTGGAACTCACTCCGATTTTTCATTTTTGTCAAATAATCATGACTAGATTGTTTTTGCATCCTTCTGATATCATTAATCATAAAGTAAAAAATAAAGATCATGATCGTACTGATGAGATATAAAAATATATAAATATGTATATCTTTCAATGGATTATGAAGGATAATGACATTCAAAAAATTTCCAATAGCTAAACAACAATAATTCAAAATCAATAGTTGAATGATGTCACTTTTTATTTTACTTACAAAAACCTTTAATAACGGTAGCATAATGACTAACATTAAACTATAGATGATCGCGATAGAAATATGATGATCTACCCCCCAGAATAATCTGACAAACATCAATGATGTCGCACTTATCACACTAACCTTGGCGCCAAAATATTTCACTGTAAATGCGAGTAAAAGGAAACGTAAATCATATCTTGCACCGCCAATCACAATCGCAAAATATAATAAAAGTGTGCCCACTATCGTCACAAAAACTGAATTGATAACTGTTTCATTCGCTTTAAAAAAAGAATGAAACTTGCCATAATTCGCATAATAACTTAAATAACCATAAAGAGAAACTAATAAAATGCTCATATTGGCCAAAATACTAATAAACATCTAACTCATCCTATCTATAAAACAATGACATCTTTTAAAAAATCATTTTCCATCAGTCGTTACTAGGTCACGCTTGCCTTCACCAAATAAAAAGCCTTGTTGCAAGTTTATGCCCTTATCTAGTAAAAGTGAAGAAAAAGGTTGACACTCTATCCCTTCAACAATAAAGGCTTTGTTAAAGTCTTTTGCCAATTGAAACCAGGCATCAATAAACAATAGTAACGTTTCTTCTTTTAATTTTTTAAAGGGTAATATGGTAAATTTTATACTGGATATCTGTTCAATATGCGCAATGACAAAGTCGATATCATTAACGCCATTACCAACATCATCTATGACAAAATCATACCCAAATCTAGCCAATTCAGCATATACTGACTCAAATCTTTGGCAAATATTAGATGTCATCGGGTCTTTATGTTCAGTTAACTCTATTTTAATCCTGTTTGAAAAAGGGGTTAGCTTGTTAAAAAAATCAAAAATTGCGGGTTCTTCCCACTGTTTTGGATGAATATTAATTGCCAAATATATCGTTCCATTTTCTTTTAATATATCATTTATTTTTTCAGCATACCAGGCCATAAACAACTTGTGTTTTTCAGGTACAACTAATAGGTCATTAAATGCCTGATTCGGAAACCGATCATTTTCATAAGATCGAAGTAATACCTCATATTCCACAATATCTACTGATTTATCCTTTTTTATTTCTATTATTGGCTGAAATATAAGATAAAATAATTCATTATAGTTGTCCATCAACATCTCCTACTTCATATTTAATTGCGTCATGTTAAAGTGATTAATTGATAACCACGTCATAATAAAGTACCTTGATCAGTCATCTAGACTGCCAGATGACTTTATGACGCTCAAAATGATCCCGCTAGCGCGTTATTTTAATTCACTATTATCTATTATACCAATTTAATCGATAATTATATTTTATTAGTTTATAAATTTTTAGTTAATTAATCTATTTCATTACTACTTTGCTATTTATTCATTTTTAGCGGCTCTCATCCCAAATCTAAAATCGGCTTTCAAAAAAACACCCAACACCTGCATTGATATGCAGTATCGAATGTCCTAATTTTTCAAGTCGTCAAGAGTCATTGGCTATAGACTTACTGCAACAGACTCAAGTCGTCTCCATTACTTGCCATAACAGCTTTATACCAGTAGTAAGAATCTTTTGTAATGCGTTTTAAGGAACCCGTCATGGTCTCATCTTGATCAACATAGACAAAGCCATAGCGTTTTTGGTAGCCATTCAACCAACTGAGGAGGTCAGTGTAGGACCATGTCGTATAGCCCAGTACTTCAACACCATCAGTCAACGCCTCTTTAATCGCTAGTACATGTTTTTTCAAGTAGTCGATTCGGTAGTCATCATGAACTTGACCTGCTTCAAGTTTATCGTATTCTCCCAGACCATTTTCAGTGATGAGGACTGGTAAGCGATAGCGCGATGAGATGCGGCGTAATGCGATGCGTAAGCCAGTTGGATCTATCGTCCAATCCCAGTTTGTTGTGGCAACATAAGGATTTTGAACTGTTTTTTGTAGACCAGGAATACCTGACTCTTTTGCAGTGCCTTTTTTGCCTGTCGTGTTCATCTGGTAGCTGTCTTTATTTTCAACGCCACCACCGATTGGGTTCCAAGCGTTAGTAGCAGTTTGATAGAAATTAAGACCCATAAAATCAGGCTTGGCAGATTTGAGTAATGCTGCATCACCAGGTGCAAATTCAGGTGCTAATCCTCTTGCTTTCAAGTAGTTTAGGGCAACGATTGGATACTCGCCATAAGCATAGACATCCATCCAAAAATGCGCCATCATTTCTTCGGCATTTTCAGCGGCCAAGACATTTAAAGGGTTTGAATCAATCGCGTACTGTGGCGTGTAGGCAAATGAAGGTCCAATTTTACCGTCAATTCCCATCTCATGGAATTTATTAATCACAGCCGCATTGGCCAAGTTGGCATGATGATTGACCTGGTAAAATAATTTAGGATCTTTTTTTCCCGGTGGATGAGTCGCTGTCTGCCAGCCCATATGTGTGAAGATATTTTGTTCATTTAATGACACCCAATAGCTAACACGATCACCATAGGCTTTAAATAAGGTTGCTGCATAATTAACAAAGTCAGGAATAATTTGACGTGACTCCCAGCCACCATACCTATCTTGCAGTGCTTGTGGTAGATCCCAGTGGTAAATCGTAACTAATGGTTCAATACCGTTGGCTAAGAGATCATCAATCAAGTCACTGTAAAATTTGAGTCCCGCTTCACTGACTTGACCGACTCCTTCAGGAAAAATACGCGTCCAAGCAATTGAAAAACGATAGGCCTTCATCCCCATGTCAGCCATGAGTTTGACATCTTCTTGATAGCGATGATAGTGGTCAACCGCGACATCACCAGTCGTCTCCTTAAAGGTCTTACCAGGGATACGAACGAAATGATCCCAAACTGATAGCCCTTTGCCATCTTCGTTATAAGCACCCTCTACTTGATAGGCAGCTGATGCACTTCCCCAAAGAAATGCTTTAGGAAAGTCTACTAATTGTTCATGTTCCATATTACCCCTTTTCTATACGCTTAAATTAAAATAGCTAGTTATCCGAGAAAGAGGCAACTAATCTGTGTTTTTTAATACTTCTAATTGCTTAATATGAAACTAGTGACTGATTAGCGTCCGTTATAGGCGCTTGAAATACTGTTTAAAATGGCTGTCATCTGTCGTTTCTTCACCCAGCCCAGACCAATTTGCATCATCATATCATTCAAATTTTGGAAAAAACCGTGTGAGATCATATCTTCTGAAATCACTACTTCTGTCAGCTTGTCATCAATCCGATGCATTTCCCAACGTGTGGTGTAAGTATTTCTAACCGTTTTTGTTGTAAAGGCATAAACAGCAGGTTCGATGACCTCATCAATAACGATTTCACCTGCTTGATTTTGCTTGGCACCAAATTTTTTCTTGTACTTAAATCCAGATAAACTAGCTGTTTTAGGGCGTTTACCAGTATTTTTTTCAATATCATACAGACCCGATTCAAGAATTTTTTCAAAGACAAATTGGCGAGGTACAGCCAAAGTTTTTACTATTTTCATACCTTAGGTTCCCCATTTTGCTCTGCTTTATCTTTTTTGCCGCCCACAATGACCATCCCAAGACCAAGGATGAAAACCAAGATACTTAAGATTAGGAAGGCACCAGCACCTTGTAGCGTTGAGATAAAGATTAAAAGTGCCAAGCTAATAAAAGCCCATCCCCATTTTTGTAGCATTATTTTACCACCTCTACATTAAAGTATAGGGCGACTCCCCAAGGTTGTGCCTTAATTAGCGCTTTAGCCTCTGCCGCTTTTTCCGCCAAGTCACCAGCAGTATTGAAGTATAGGCGAATGCCCTTTTTTTCTAAAAATTCATATCCATTTGCTTCCAAAACTGCAATAACATCTTGTTGCTTCATTGCCATATTCACGACTAACATGCGTTACCTCTTCCTATTTTTAAGCTATTTCTATGTCCCTATTTTATCATTTTTTAATAGAAAAAGACGACTTCCGCCGTCTTTTTGAGCATCTGCCCAACGAAGGAGGAATGATTAAACTTCTTCTTCCATTGAGTTTGATGCGATAACAAATGGGAACCAGATAGCAAATGAAGCTGCAAAGGTTACCATGGTTACAATCACTGCACGCCAGTCAAATCCTGTTGCCATGTAAGCGTTAAGGAATGGTGGTGTTACCCACGGTACTTGCAAGACAACCGGTGATACCAAGTGTGCTGCAGTTGCAAGATAAGCAATGGTTACGGATACCATTGGCGCTAGTAAAAGTGGAATGAAGAAGAGTGAGTTCAATACCAAAGGCATACCGAACATGACTGGTTCATTGATGTTAAAGACACCTGGCGCAACTGATAGTTTTGCCACTGTTTTGTAGTCTTCACGTTTAGAGAACCAAAGAATAGCGATGATCAGTGTAATCGTACCCGCAGTACCACCAAACCAAGCATAAGCGTCCCAAGAACCCCGTACCCAGAGGGTAACAAAACTACCATCAACGGCGTGTGCTTTATCTGTTGCCCCTTTGGCAACAAGTTCTTTAACGCCTGCCAAACCAACTTTTTTATAAACGTCCATGTTGGCCAATTGAAGTGGACCCCAGATACCATCTAGTACTGGACCTAAAACGTTAGTACCATGGATACCAAAGAACCAGAAGAGAGAGACGAAGAAGGTCACGATTAATACTGAAACAAGTGATTGTGACAAGGCTTGGAATGGTTCAGCGATGTATTTACCAATCAAGTAAATCAAGTCACTGCCAGTCCATACTTTAATGAAGTAGTAGATCACCGAAACTGCATATACTGCAACGATTGTTGGGATGATCGCTAAGAAAGCTTTAGATACTGCTGGTGGTACTGATTCAGGCATTTTGATTGTAATGTCTGCCAACATTAATTTTGCATAGATGATAACGGCAAGCGCACCCATAATCATCACGGCGAAGTAAGCACCCGCATCTAGTTGACCAACTGAAAGGGCCATTTTCCAAGTCGCAATACCTTGCGCTTCGATGTTACTGTTAACAGTCGCCATCGCTTTTTCAGAAAGGCCAGCTGTCGCAACGCTTAAAATATTAGGTAGGCCAGCGATTAGCGCTGCCACCCCAACGATACCACCTGCAAGTTCATTAACTTTGTAGGCTCTTGATAAGTTGTACCCCCATGAAAAGGCAAAAATAAGACCAATAATTGTCAATGTCCCTTGGCTCACGAGTCCTGAAATGCCAGCAAGTTGTTCAAAAACAGGTGTTTTTGACAATGTCCAAGCATTGCCTGCAGCAGCTGCTGCTGCGGCTTTCGTAGGTCCTTCAACTAATTGTTGGATCGCACTGGGTACAGTACCAATCAGTACAGAGACTAATGTCGCCATAGCCCCTACCATCGTTGCTGGTAACATGCCGACAAACGAATCACGAAGGGCAACTAAATGTTTTTGCGACCCAATTTTAGCTGCGATTGGGACGATGTGTCTCTCCATCCACTGTTGTAATGCATTCATAATTTTTTCTCCCCTTTAAACATCAACCTTCTATTTGGTTAGGTGTAACCAGACACGAAGGGGTTTGTTTTTAAGCTTTAATCACCTTGTACAAATCAATGATTTCTTTCGCCAAATCAACGAAAGCAATGCCTGTCATTAAATGGTCTTGCGCATGTACCATGTAAATAGATACAGGTACATCCTCACCATTTGCTGCTTTAGTCAACAATTCAGTTTGACTATGATGCGCTTCAATAATTGATTTACTTGCTGCTGCGATCCGTTCGTCAGCGGTTTTAAAATCACCTGTTTTAGCTGCGCGAATTGCTTCTACCGCTGAAGATTTTGCCTCTCCCCCGTACATAATCAACGGCATAATAACTGCCATCTGTGCGTCGTCCATATGTCTCCTTTATCTTTAAATAAATTTTTACAATAAATAAATGCGTCGATAATTTGTTTAGATAAATGAAACCGCATACAAATCACCTACAGCATTATATTACCATTTGATTTTAGTTTATGCAAGCGCTTTCGTAATATAGTTAGAGTTATATAAATAAAAGCTGATGCCTTTGAAGCCGTTTTCTATGGCACGTAAGGGTTGTAGGGTAACTTTGACAGACTTATACTCTCATTTTTTGTCTAATTTTATTATTAGTTAATTCAGTATTCCGCCTAAAAATGTGAAGAAATTTTTAACTTTAGATGCCATTAGATTGCCAACCTGGTGATCTATTAGAATATCAAAAACATGATTAACAAATAAAGCCTTAACTCGACCAAACTAGAGTTAAGGCTTTATTTTGTAGTTAATATTTTGAATGAACCTGCTGCTTCTCTCTTCTGTCTTTTCCTTATATTTTTTTATGGGTACTATCTTGAAATAGTAGAGACGCAAAGTCTCTGATGCACTTGCGCCATACATTCCAATCATGACCACCTTTATACAGACTACGCTGATCCAAAATATTTTTGCTATCAAGTAAGACATTATCTGCTTCAAACTCTGCCATAAAAATATCCTGTTCGCCTATTGCTCGGAAAAAGACATCGTAGTCAGTTAAAAACCTATTGGCATCAGTTAACCTCATCAAATGTGCGTTGTCAGACGGATCACGTTTGACCATATCCATGAGGGCGTGACCTTGAATGAAATCGTGTAGAAAGCCACTGAACAAGCCGACTTGACTAAAAAGCTCCGGATGATTAAAGGTGACGATACTGGTTTGGATTGACCCCATCGATAAGCCAGCCATCGCACGATTGTCCCGGTCACCGATGATCCGATATTTACCTTCCATCGTCGGAATAACATCTTTAAGTAAGTAGCTTTCAAATAAGGTATGATCCACAACGGTTTGACCAGACGCATCCGTGACTTGTACCATGCCATTGCTCATGACAACGATAAACGGTTTGCATGTGCCTTTGGCAAGTAAATTATCCAAAATGAAATTGACTTTTCCTTGACTGGTCCATCCAATTTCATTTTCACCATGACCATGCTGTAGATAAAGGACTGGGTAGCTTGTATCTGTCTGTGCTTCATAACCGGGCGGTGTATAAACGAGACAGCGTTCCCAATTACCAGTGACCTGAGACTTAAGGTACTCGTGATGAATGGTGCCGTGGGGGACATCAGCTAAGCCATAAAAACTAGCCTCATCTGTATCAAGAGCCACATAATTATAAGGCCTACTATAGCCATAGCCAATAGGAAGATAGGGCGTTAACACGTCTTGCTCATCAATCCGTAACTGTACCATCGTAATCCCATCTGACATGGGATAGGCTAAGCGCCAAATACCTGCGTCATTTTTCTTGAAATCATATACTTGATCATAAATCGCTAATTGGACTGATTTTGCTTGGTCAGCCTTAACTTGAAGCCAGGTTTGTCCAGTTTCATCTGCTTCTTGAGCCAACACATTATCTTTAGGGGGTAAAATCGGACAGGCAGATAAGAACTGCGTCATGAGTGCTCTTGATACCATAGGACTTCCTCTCACTGCTAAAATTTCAAAATAAGGTCAGCTTGTGTGCCAGGTTGGATGTCAGCTAAAAATGAAAATGCTGGATCCATTTGTTTTTCCCAGTAAGCATACTCATGTTTCCCTGTGCCACGTCTATCGACAAATGAAATCCCTTCCTTTATCAAGCTGTCACGTAAGTCAGTCACACCTTTTAAGACCAGATCATCTTGTTCGCCACAAGCAATAAAAAGTTCTGGCATATCAGCTTGATCAACTTCTCCATAAAATTTTGCCAGATTTGTATCCTCAGCATAATAAGTGGCTTTATCTCCAAATGTCGTGGTAAACAGGGCTTCTTGAAACAACATATCGTGGTGGCAAATCAAATCATAGCAGTCTGCACTTGGTGACAAGGCAACGATTTTAGAGAACATATCACGGAAACGTAAGCCATTCAGTAAGGCACCATAGCCACCCATTGAGATACCACCAATGAATGTATCATTACGATTTTCTGACAAAGGTAAGAGTTTCCGAGTGACCTCAACAACTTCTCTGATAAAAGTCGAATAATTGGCTTGATGGTTAGCCTGCTCAACATAAAATGAATTGTCACCATCAATGATAACGATTGCAATGCCCTTGAGTTCACATTCTTTTCGAAGTCCTAAATAAGTCATCAAAGCAGTCGCGTCATTACTAAATCCTGGTAAAAAGTATACTGTTTTATAAGGTGGTTCAAAAAGTGTACCACTAGTCCCATCTGATGGTAAGTACACTTTAAGTGTTGTATATTTTGAAATTGCTTGTGATGCAAATTGTAGTTCAAGATAAGCCATTAGCTACTCCTATTCTTTTTTCAGCCACTCTGATGGGGTACAATCAAAGTGTTTTTTAAAGGTTTCAATAAAGGATTTGACATTTGGAAAACCGTTATCCAGGGCTAGAGCCGCTAGTTGACGGTCAGGATGATTTCTCATAACCGAAATACAGCTATGTAGCCGTTTATATTGCAGGTAATCATGAAATTTCATCCCCATACGTGATTTGAAAATCCGTGATAAATAGGCGGGCGTATAGTGAAAGGCCGCCGCAACACTTGCCAACGAAACCGTTTCTTGATAATGACCATCAATATAGTTGACAATTTCTTTTAAAGTCTCGGATGACCTAATATCGCGCTGGTGATCAATTGTTTTTTCAACTGAACAATAGGCTTTTAACACAGATAACAGTTGAAAGAGAGTTGCCATCAATTGCAACTGAATCAATTGTGTCATCGCTTCATTTTTGTCAGCCTCATCATAACGCGTGTCATCACCAAGTTGGCTTTTTAATTGACCAAACTTCAGTAAGACTGCGATCAACTCCTCACGTTCATAAGCCTTATCAGGAACCTGAAATGATAAGCGACTGCTCAGCCATTGATCAAGAAATGCTTTAGAGACTTGAACCGTTACCCCTTCAAAATAATCTGTTGGGGCTATCCAATGATTACTATGCAGGACACCGCTATTCACGATCACAACATCACCAGGTTGATGCTCAAATAGCTCACCAGCTACCATATGTTGAATACAACCACCAGTTGTGAGGTTGAATTCGACATTTTGGTGCCAGTGCGCAGGTGTAAAAATGTCTTTTCCTTCAAAATAGTGATTAAATATACGAATCGGAATTTGATCTCTGGTAAATTCTTCAGTCTCATAGAGTTCTGGCATATGCGCTCCCTTTGTTAGCAATTCATCTTTTGAGTCAATTTTAACAATTTTTTATGTCACAAATCCAGTATACGCCATTTTTTATTCGGTTAACAGCCAATCAATGGCTTTTGGTAAATACGTATTCCAAAATTGCCAATCATGAATTCCTGAACTTTCATGATAGTCTAGGGGAATTTGACGTGTTGTTAAAGCATCACGCATATTATGATTTTCTTCTAGTAAAAAGTCCTCCGTACCGACTGCCTGATAAACTGCTGGCACAAGACCTGAACTAATTGCTTGATCCACACAATAAAGCGGGTCCTTATCGCTACCTTTTAATTGTTTTAAATCGCCAAAAATCCTTGTGTAGTAGGCGTAATCAGCAATCATGTCACGATGATCTGGCTTAATATCTGTGATATTATCGATAATAAAAGCACCGGATAGAGAAATAATTTTACTGAATGTTTGATGATACAGCATACCTAATCTTAACGCGCCAAATCCGCCCATTGATAAGCCGCCAATAAAAGTATCTTCTCGCTTGTCTGAGAGAGGAAAAGCACGGCGTGTAAAGTCAACGATTTCTTGTCCGACAAAATCACTATAATCACCACCGATACCGCCAATATTTTCATAAAAACTATTTTCAGCAGCTGGTAAGACAATCGCTAAGTTATGCAGTTCAGCCAGGCTTCTCAAATTAGTATAATCCAACCAATCATCTTGGCTGCCACCAAACCCATGTAAAAGATAAAGTGTTTTAAATTTTTGGGGTTTATTTGCCTCAAGTTCAGGATTACCGTAAGACTCAATCGGCACAATGACCGTTAAATTGACGGTCCGAAACAGGGAAGCTGAAGCAAATGAAGTTCTAAATATTGACATAATGTTCTCCTTTTTAAGTTATCATCAGACATGTTTGTCTCACTTGACGCCACATGTCTTATTTTTATAAAGCTGCACGTCTGGCTTCCAAATCAGTTATAACTTGTGGGTATATTTTATCTAATTTGTAGAAATAGTTCAAGATAATAACCGCTGCGAAAAAGATAATAGGTAACCAAACATAACAGAATTCAATGGCGTTAACTGCCGACGCAGTTTGAACTTTTGCTTGACCATTAAAGCCACCAGAATTAAGAATCCCTGAAATTAACAGTTGTACGATAGAATTAGCGACCTTGACTGCAAAACCGATAAAGGCCATTAGAAAGCCTTGTACACGAATACCAGTCTTCCATTCCCCATAGTCAACTGTTTCAGCACACATGACAAATACAATCCCAGTAATAAAGGCTGATCCTGCTGCTGCAAAGGCTGTACAAGCAATCACACCAGGAATATTGCCCTTAGTAACAAGTAAGCCCATATTCCCAATAATACCCATGGCTGCACCCATCAGGACAAGTTTGTGTTTCCCGATTTTTTTAGCAATAATCGGAATAATGAGTGTGATAGGCACACCAATAATACTTAAAATCGATAGCAAGGCAGATGAAACCCCAGGATTACCCAGGACATTGGTTGTATAATAAACCGTCGTTGATGCTTTAACGACAACTTGGGCAATGATAAATAAGGTAATCAGTGTCACCAGTAGCCATGGCCCATTTTTAAAAGATCGAAGGGTATCCTTAGCTGAAATTTTTTGTTGGCCAATTGCGGACATGTTCATCCGTTCTCTTGTATTGAAACCAGCCATCATGGTTAATGCTGCACCGATGACACCAAAGATTAGAATCACATAGTTAAACCCCTTGTAGTCTGACCCATTCCCCAAGAATGCAACCAAGCCTAAGGTCATTAAACTTGGAATCAGCTGACCAAAGTTAGTGCCTAGTGAGCCAAACATATTAGTGGCTAAGCGATCATCTTGATCATCTGTAATTGCTGCCATCAAGACATTTTGTGGAATCAAGACTGCGGCACAAGCCAAAGTATAGATGATATAGGTAATGAGTGCGTAAATATATTTTGTTGAGGCACTTGCATCAGGAACATGGAAAACAAAGAAACAAGCTGCTGCCATTGGAATGGCACCAAAAATCAAATAAGGTCGACATTTTCCCCAACGTGATTTTGTATGATCAACGATCACACCCATAAAAGCATTTGAGATGGCATCAACAATACCACCAAATAGTAAAATCGTGCCTACTTGTAAAATATTGATACCAATGACGTTGGTATAGAAAAACATGGCAAATGTTGTAATGACTGTTGTACTTAGACAAATCCCCATATTACCTGCGCCATAACTGATTTTCTCCAACAATGGCATTTTTTGACTTACTTCATTCATCGTAAAGCCTCCTATGTAATTTCGTTATTTTTATATCTAAGACAATGATAGCGCTTTCTTTTCTAGCTATCTTTCCTTTTCTTTTCAGAATACTTGTCATTTTTTGCACTTTTCGCTCATTTAAGCCACTAAAAAACCAGAGATGCAACTCCGGTTTAGTTATGTCATGACTTTATGGCACCATAAGTATATTTAAGACAATCTGCATGCTAGTCATTGCTTAATTTCGTATTGCCAAAGATCCCCAGATGCCACATAGGTCACAGGTACTTGCGCGTCTGTAATCTCTTTAAGCCATGCTACTGCATACTTTTCCCCCAATTCCTCCCAATTAAAATGACCTGGATTAATACAAGCAAGATTTTTTCCCTGAGCATTTGCGTCACGAATATAAGATAGCACTGTCCACTCTACCACCTCACCTGGAATGATACACTCGATGCCATCCTGCGCCATGCTTTTTATGAGTTCTGTTGCATAATCTGTCCAAGTCCCGTCTTCTTTTTCCTGTTGTGGGATAAAAGCATCTGGAAAAAGATGACCGACAAATGCAAGTTTTTTAATCCTAGCTTGGCCATTGCCAACATAGCGTAAGCCATTCATCCCAATCTTCATCATCAACTCTTGATTAATCGCATGAAGTGTTTTTGACTCTGGAAATTCGATGGTAAATCCAAAAGGAACAGTTTGTGTATCCGTCAAATAAGGTAGCCACCCTAAATAGCTTAAGACACCTGTAAAAATTTGGTCTGGCTGATCTGCATGCATGTGATCATGATCTCGAAAAATCACAAGTTGATGCGCTTGAATTAAGGCTATTTTTTCATCATAAACTTGACAGTCAAAATCTGCGCGCCATTCTGACCAATCAGGCGTCAGATATGATGTTGGCTCGTGAACGATTAAAAGATTAGCGCCTAATGAGATAGCTTGTTTGATGACCTCAACTGTTGGGACCAAAGCCGAGACAATACCTGTACAGGCTACTTGTGCATCGCCAAATTTAATACCATCACACGTTTCTGCATCACCTAAATCTGGATGGTAGGCCATCAAACGATCAATTACTTCTTGAATTTTCATTGCATTACCTCTTTCATTTACTTTGCATACTTTCATTGTATCCGTTTTCAACTATAATCTCTAGGTCATTTTTTGCTTCTTGCTTGTCATTTTTTGTGATAATCTAAAACCTAATGATTCTGTTAGATTCGTTTTTGATAGGCATCATCTATCGGATATAAAATAGCTTACAAAAGAAAAAGCGATCGGAAATCATTTCCTACGCATTTTCTTTTGTATGATAATCCTTATAAGATTTCACCATTTGAGGCAATCACGTCTTTATACCAGTCAAATGATTTTTTCTTCAATCTTGCAAAATCTCCCGTGTTATCATCATATTTTTCTACATAGATGAAACCATATCGCTTAGCATATTCTCCGGTTGATGCTGACACAAGGTCAATACAGCCCCAAGGGGTATAAGCGATTAAATCTACCCCATCTTTGACTGCTTCAGCCATTTGTTGGATATGTTGTCTGAGGTAATCAATCCGGTAATCATCATTAATGCTACCATCAGCTGCGATCTCATCTTTAGCACCAAGACCATTCTCCACTACCATTAACGGTAGATCATAGCGTTCATATAAGTCATTTAGTGCATAGCGCAACCCTTTAGGATCGATTTGCCAGCCCCAGTCACTAGCTGTCAAGTAAGGATTGAGAACGCCACCCAGGATATTACCTTCCCCACTTTCGATAGACTGATCACTAGATTGGCAAGTTGACATGTAATATGAAAAGCTGATAAAGTCAACTGTCCCTTCTCGTAAAATCGCCTCATCTTCTGGTGCTACAACAAGCTCAATACCCTTTTCTTTAAATAATTTTTTTGCATAAAAAGGATAGCGACCTTTTGCTTGGACATCGGTACAAAAATAGTTGTTGACTTGATTATAAGCTTGATTTAGCAAAATATCATCAGGGTTCGATGTCAATGGATAGCTTGCCATGTAAATCATCATGTTCCCAATCTGATAATTGGCATCAATTTCTTTGGCCATTTTAACTGCTAGAGCACTTGCCACAAACATATGATGTAAGCCTTGATAGCGTTGTTGTGGGATATCTGGCTGCGCCATAAACGCCGTTGGATTTTCTAAATCATTTAAAATCCCTTGATTAAGAAAGGCACCCATAGGCTCAGTCGCAGAATTGATTTCATTAAACGTTAACCAATATTTCACTTTACCTTGATAGCGCGTGAAAATAGCACGACAGTAATTCAAGAAATAATCAATCATATCACGACTAACCCAAGCATTACATTTTTTAGTTAACCCAAATGGCACTTCATAATGTGAAATCGTAATTAATGGCTCTATACCATATTTCAAACACTCGTCGATCACATCTTCATAATGCTGTAGGCCAACTTCATTGGGCTCAGTTTCATCACCATTTGGAAATATTCTTGTCCAGTTAATTGAGAATCTAAATACTTTGAATCCCATTTCAGCAAATAGTGCAATATCTTCCTTATATCGGTCATAATGTTGAATCGCTTCATGACTGGGATAAAATGTATTCTCGTCAATGATAGGCGTGATCGTCTTACTTTGACCGAATTTACCACCTGTTGAAATATCAGATGTTGAAATACCTTTACCACCAACATTCCAAGCACCTTCAGCTTGATTGGCAGAAATGGCCCCGCCCCATAAAAACCCTTCTTTAAATACTGCTGTCATGTCCTATCTCCTATTTCTTAAATTCAATCATTGTTTCTAAAAGTAATTTATCACCCAATTCACCAATTTTCACTTCAGAAAAATCATCCGTATTAGTGACAATGATTGGTGTGACAATTGGATAACCTGCTGCTTTAATTGCTTTAATATCAAAAGTTAATAATGTATCACCAAGTTTAATTTGGTCTCCCTGTTTTACCTTCGGCGTAAAATATTTGCCTGCAAGTTCTACCGTATCAATGCCGACATGAATCAATAATTCGATACCACTATCAGATTTTAGGCCAACCGCATGATATGAATTCATCATTAACTCGACTGTTCCAGAAAACGGGGCTTTCACAACGCCTTCACTTGGTTCAACTGCATAGCCTTTACCTAAAACGCCAGATGCAAAAGTCGCATCTTCAACATCTGATAAAGCAATGACATTGCCTTCAATCGGATTTCTCACAGTCAACTCTGCTTCACTGATCACGTCATGATCTGATGTACTTGCTGCAACCGTATTTGGTTTGATCAAGAAGTAAGCACCAACAAGTGATCCAACAAAGGAAACAACAAAAACGATACACGCAATGATGAAATTGTTACCATCTTTTGGCGCGATAAACTGTAGAATTGACAACAAACTTGGTGTTGCCATCGCAAATGATTTTAGAGAAAAGATACCGGCTATTAGACCTGCAGCACCACCCGCAAGCATTTGTGCATAGAGTACTTTTTTATTTTTTAAACTAACGCCGTACAAGGCAGGTTCAGTTACACCCGCAAGTAAGGCAGAGATACCCGCAGGGATAGCCATCCCTCTAACTTCAGTACTTTTCGATTTCAAAGCGACGCCGAATACAGCACCTGCTTGGGCAATATTTGATGCAAACATAGCTGGTAGTAAAAGCATATCAAAACCAATATTTGGGTTACTCAAAGCCATGATTGTTGTTGGTAAAAATGCCCAATGCATACCAGTCATAACAATAAAAGGCATAAATGCAGCTAATAAAGGAATTGTGAGCCAAGGTACATAAGTATGTAGCGTGTCAACTGCTACCATGAGCCAGTCACCCAAGATAGCGCCTGCTGGCGCTAAAATGACCAAGGCAAGTAACCCTGTAATGAATAATGTAGCAAGTGGTTTAAAGAAATTTTTAGCCCACTCAGGTGTTACTTTATCTACTGAGATATCAACATGTTTCAAGAGTAAAGTAGACAGCATAGCTGGCAATAAAGATGACGCATATGATGCATGCACGACAGGGAAGACATTAAATAAATGCGTTGCCTTATCACCACCTAATAGCGTAATTAAGCCAGGATAGACTAGGAATGCCGCAATGGTCATCGCCATATACATATTTGTCTTTAGACGTTGTGCTGCTGTTGCAGCTACCAAAATAGGTAGGAAATAGAATGTTGCATCACTAAGGGCATTCAAAATGATATAAGTATCACTCGTGTCCGTAATCAGTTTGAAAATACTAGGCCCTAAAATTAACAAGACCACTTTTACTAAACCAGACCCAATAAGTGCTGGAAATAAAGGGGACATACAACCAGCTATAAACTCAATAATAGTTGAAAAAATATTTTGCTTTTCTTTTTTCACATTGCTATTACCAGCATCTGAAAAGGCACCAACTTTATTGATTTCATCGTAAACTTTAGCCACTTCATTACCAATAATGACTTGGTATTGACCACCTTGACGTTTAACTGCAACAACACCTTCTAGGTCAGCAATTAAGTCGTCATCAGCTTTACTATCATCTTTTAAAACAAAACGCAGACGTGTCATACAATGTGTTAACGACCCCACGTTATCTTGTGTACCAACACCTGCTAAAATCTTAGATGCAATTTTTGAGTAATCCATATCTTCTCCAATCAATTCTTTCACGTATGCCCATGCATAATAAATCGGATCGATTTACTATGCATGAGTACTATTCTTTTTCACGGTTTAACTTTTCAATATATAAAATCAAATAAGCTTTCTCTTCCGACCCGATGCCCTTATGATATTTTAGAAAAATCATTTTTTCAACTTTTATTGCACATTTTGCAGCCTCTGGATAAGTCACGACCATCGTCTCAAATAAGGTATTATCATCCTTAAACTTACTAGAGCCTAACCTTTTGACCAATCCTTTTAGATGCATAACGAATCGATAGTAGGAAAAAGATGTTTCATCATACTGACACTGAAAATAAGTTTCAACAACCTTTACTATATCTGAAATAAATTTCACCGTTGTGTTCGTTTGTTTTTCACTTTCATCTAAATCAATTCTGTTATTCAAAATATGTAGGGCAATAAATGCTGCCTCGTCAGCTAAAATCTCCTTTCCAACCATCTCTGAAATCAATTGGCGAGCATATTGGCCAATTTGAAATTCTTTTTCGTATATTCTACTGATTTCTAATGTCAATTTATTGGTCAGTAATTGACCAACTTCAACTCGTGATAAAACAGAATCGACATGGTCAGTAAGCGTTAAATGAATAATTTCATTTAACGGCATGTGGTACTGTTCTTGTGCATAAGAAATAATTTTTTCTGCCAATACGGATGCCTTAGGATCAATATGTTGTGTTAAGGTGACGTACTTTTGATAGACATCATCAGACAAAACAAATATTTTTTGACTGTCTGTTTTGTCTATCTCATCTCCAATGCTATTATTGAAACCCAACCCATTTGACATCACTATTTTTTCTTGCCCCGTTTCTGTCTCCGAAGCAATCACCACATTATTATTTAGCACTTTTTTGATTTTCATTATTTTCTCCAAACAAAAAAGAACAATACCCCAAAATATACGAAAAACACCGTTAAAGATGACACATATATTTAGGTATTGCCCTTATTACGGTAACAAGCCCTTATTAATTTTTATTTTAGCATATCATGAAAGCGATGTCAATTACTTTTATCAATTACAAAATTTCTCATTAAAAAGTCCCTCAAACCTTTTGTAAATCACTAGTTTTTTAACATTTTTTGTTCATTGTTCTGTCAAAAACATCTAGTTAGATCATTAAATATCTGCTCATGCCTATTCTTTTAGGAAACCTGAGTAGATATTTATTTTACAACTAACCTTTTAAATCGTTTATATCCGATAGCACCCATTAAAATTGTAAACCCAATAATCCCTAATAGGCTATAAAAAATAGGAATTGATGGTGCATTTGGAATCATTAGCGACCTTAGGGCTTCGTTAATGTACAAGAGCGGATTGATTAACACTAATTTTTGAATAAGTGGTGTTTTTGCCAGAGAATCCCAAGTAAAGAAAATTGCACCTGTAAATACAATTGGCATTAAAAAGCCGGGAAACATGGCTGCGATTTGATTTGGCTTAACGATTGTCCCCACCAAAAGTCCTAGAGCTGCTGATGTGAAGGACGCTAAAAATATTACACAGAAAAACCCGATTATTTGACCGCTAGTCATTGAAACAACAATATAGTGTCGCATGAACAAGAGAGAAATTGGTAAGACGATGAGCGCACCAATCCATGACTGAATAATCCCGACAATCATTTTACTGATAGCAATGTAACTTGTTTTAATTGGCGCTTGTAGCCTATCCTCGATTTCTCGTGACATATTAAAATCCATCGTGAGTGGTATTGCCGTCCCATGAATACCTGTTAGCAGTAAGCTCATCCCAATTATCCCAGGGAACATATATTGAGGAAATGTCTCAGGTAAGATACCAGATTTGGGTAGGACATAGCCATATACTAAGATCAGGATAAATGGCAGCATCGCCACTCGGAAAATAAACTCGTATTTATCTCGAAGTTGAATTAGTAAATCTCGTTTAATCATAAATTTCATAACACGAAAGTCTTGTCTAGTCATACATCCCCCCCATTCTCCTCTTGCTCAGATGTCAATTGAATAAATATATCATCTAATGTTGCACTTGATATTGTCAAATTATCATACCTAATTTGTGAGTTTATTAACCAGGTTACAAAATCAGTTTTTGATTGATCTCCATCTTTTAAATAGAAAACGATAGCTTGATCTGTGAAGTCAACTTTTTCAACGAAAGATAAGTCCTGTAACACCTTAACTTGATTCGCCTCAATATTAGCTCCCGTTAACCTCGCAATCAGGTGTCCCGGTATCAGCTTTCTAAGTTCTTGCGCTGTCCCAATCGCTTTAATTTCTCCCTTAGCATAAATGGCGATTCTATCTGAAAACCTTTCAGGTTCTTCCATATAGTGCGTTGTTAGAAAAATAGTTGTGCCTTCTTGCTTTAAGTCAAGCACTTGTTCCCAAAGAATTTCTCTATATTGGGGATCTAATCCTGTTGTTGGTTCATCAAGGAATAATAGTTCTGGCTTATGCACAATCGCTCTTGCGATTTTCAGCCGTTGAATCATACCACCTGAAAAATGCTTAACAAATTCATTTTCCCACGCTTTTAACCCAAATTTTTCAAGTAAAAAGTCGACACGTTGCTTTACCGCTTCACCATGCATCCCAAAATAATGGGCATGATAAAGTAAATTTTCTCTAGCCGTCAACCCTCTATCAAGATTATTATGTTGCGTTACCACACCAATTTTAGATTTTAACTCAGTAACATTCGCATCTAAAGCTTTTTGAAAAATCTTAATACTGCCTGAGGTAGGCAGTATTTGAGCTGTCAGCATCCCAATGGTTGTGGATTTTCCAGCTCCATTTGGACCAAGAAAACTAAAAATCTCACCAGATTTAACTGTAAAATTAATGGCTTTGACTGCATCAAAAGCTTCCCCATTATTTTTATGGTATGTCTTTGTTAACTGATTCACTTCAATAATATTCATCTACTGATCTCCTTTACTTAATCATTTTCCCAATTGTAGCTAACACCTCATCAATAATGGCTTCATTATTATCCTTAATCCCATCAACCAAGCACGTTTGCATGTGATTTTTCAGTAATAGTTTACTAACAGCATTTAAGGCAGCTTTAGCAGCAATAATCTGATGCAAGATATCATCACAATAAACATCTTCATTGACCATCCTAGTAATGCCTCTAATTTGCCCTTCTATACGATTAGTCCGTCTAGTTAAATCGCTAACAAGTGCTGCATCTCTTTTTACCTTCTTCTTACTCATATACCCATACCCCCTATATGTATATTAACAATTGACTATTGAAATGTCAATGGTCTTAATCTCATTTTAATCACCTATCACCTTACTTTGAGTAACTGAATTAAGCAGTTATCGATCTGGATAAGCCTGATAAACGATAATTAACTGATGCAAAGTAACAAAAAAGACAAGAAATGATCTTGTCTTAATGTCTAACTTTTTTGGGAACAATATTTTCACATACTAAACCTACTAGTTTCACCCTTGATTAGCTTTAAGTTCAGAGATGATAGTATTGATCATCTTTTTTTGAGGTGATTCTTGTTTGTGTACCGCAAAAAAATGACTTTTTATAGCCGTTGCAATACAGATGATTTCATCAGACAAATAGGTTAAAAATCGTGCAGAAACTAAGGTCGCACTATTATGATTGACGCGAATATTGGCAATTGCATCCTGCGTTGACTCAACTGTAAATACAGGGAGATTAGCAAAAGTATGATGGGTCTCATAAACGCTATCAAGACTCGTTTTTTTACTCTCACTAATAATGATTGACGCGATGTCAGCAACGGATTTTGCCTTGCTGATCAAGACAAGCTCATCATCAAATAATTTTGTAACGACAAGGTTTGCTGGCAGTAAGGGAGCATTCATGGCACTTATCAAGATGAGGTCACAGGTATTTTTTTCAAGTTTAGCCAAGGCGCTAGATGATGGCATACTTTTGATTAACATACGATCTTGATTTTGGGTCACTTGGTGGTTGGCTAATACTTCTGGTACGATATACTGCGTCATCAAATAATTGCCATAGACTTTAATGGCCGTTGATTGCGTCAATAAAGCATCTACTTCTGGTAAGGCCGTATCAAAAAAACTAAAAATCAAGCCATATAGGTGCTCCCCTATCTGGGTTAATTTAATCCCCCGACCCGCTTTTTCAATTAGCTTTACATTGTAGGTCTGCTCTAGTTTTTTTAACTGTGCACTGACTGCTGGTTGGCTGATCAATAGATATTTTGACGCTTTTGATATGGATGAAAACTTAGCAACATGGAAAAAAATCTCTAGATGATGTATATTCATAGGTCAACTCATAACTTTTATTTATATATGACTTCATTATATTGTATTTGTGGGGATTTCGCAAATACAATATAATGAAAATAGAGGTGAACGATGTTACATATATATTTAATCAGACATGGACAAACGCAATGGAATTTATCGCAAAAAATGCAAGGTAGTCTCAACTCTGAGTTAACAAGTTTAGGAAAATCACAAGCTACAAAACTAGCTACCAAATTAGCATCACTCAATTTGGATAAAATATTTTCAAGTACTGCCACTAGGGCGAGCCAAACTGCTAACCTTATTTTTGATGACCAACCGATCATACATTCAGATGACCTACAAGAAATTGCCATGGGGAATTGGGAAGGAAAAACCTATACCCAAATTAAAACTGAATCTCCTAAGGAATGGTTTAATTTTTTTAAAGATCCTTTTAGTTACACTCCCTCAAAAGGTGGTGAAAGTTTTGATGACCTCGAAAAGAGACTCAAAAAATTTATTGATCACGAACAAATTAAAAGCATGACTGGTCATATTGCCATTGTTTCTCATAGAATCACACTAAAGATGCTGATTAGCATTCTGCAACAAGATAAAGCGTTATTTAATCATATTGACCTGGATCCGACATCATTAAGCATCTTAACTTTAGCAAATGATGCGTCTAAAATAGCCTGTTTAAACGACACGACGCATTACTAATAATGAAAAATAAAATGACCATGAAATCTGTATGAAAAACAGAGATTTCATGGTCATTTATACTATCATCTGCTTATGCTATTGCTAAATAGCATAAGCCATCATAATAAACTGAGTTAATCATTGTCGTCATGTCTTAGCACCAAGAACGTCAGGCTCATCTCCAGACGCAAGAGGTGTATTTTTTTCTGCATCGATTTCTTGGGTTTTAATCAATCTATTGATGTGAACACTCAAGTAAGTAATCTCTTCTTTAGGAATCTGTTTGTCGTAAACAGTTGTTAAATAGTCTTTGACCATGAAGGCAATTTCTGTTGATTTAGGATAGGCTATCGCAATTTGTTCAAATAGTGAATCATCTTTTTCCGTCAGCATGCTATCTGAAAAAAATCGTTCTGAGAAAAATTTGAGATGTGTAATAAAGCGTTGATAATGTATACTTTCTGTATAAATCTGACGACCGATACTATGGCGAACAATACTAATCACACTTGAGATCAGATTTGCATAGTTCATACTATCCTTTTTGACACCATCCTCAGATTGTGCATTGATGATATGAAAGGCAATATTTGCTGCTTCCTCATCAGCTAGCGTAATACCTAGCTCTTTTTTTATCAATGCTAATGCATACTGACCAATCTCAAATTCATCTGGATAATAAGTTTTAATCTCCCAAAAAACACGATTTTGAATAATGATCCCATTCTTTTGACGCTCAATAGCAAAATTTAAGTGATCACTTAACATAAAATAAACAGTCGTATTTAATGAACACTTGAGTACTTTTTTTGCCTGTTCAACGGTAGATCGCGTAATTTCTAAAATCACTGGCGGAATTGATGCCAACAAGCTGATATAATCTTTAATCGCTGAGTCATTTAAAGGAATAAATGTTTGATTGACAACGGACTCATCTACGACATCTCCTACCTTTTTCCCGTAACCGATTCCCTTGCCAAATAAAATGAACTCACTATCATCTTTATCTACGGCAATCACCGCGTTGTCATTCAAGGATTTCTTAATCAACATCAGACTACTCCTAATTCATTTCTATGTTAAATCCTCGCCATTTGTCTTAATGACTTTTTGATACCAATAAAAGGATTGTTTTTTCAACCGTTTTAATGTCCCTTTACCAAAATCATCCTGATCGACATAAATAAAGCCATAACGTTTACTCATCTGCGAAGTGGATACACTAATGGCATCAATCGGCGCCCAACTTGTATAGCCAAATAAATCAACACCTCGCTCAACAGCGCGCTTCATTGCTGCCATATGAGACCTAAAATAATCGATTCTGTAATCATCATTAATACTACCATCTGAAGCAACAATGTCTTTTGCTCCCATCCCATTTTCAACAACAATGAGTGGCACGTGGTAACGATCATATAACTCAATGAGTGAAATTTCTAGACCAATCGGATCAATTTGCCAGCCCCACTCAGTAGACGCCAAATAAGGATTTTTAACACTCATGATGGTATTACCAGCAGCTTTTTCTTTATTTGGATCAGCAGATTCAGTTCTTGACATATAATAACTAAAGGCTAGGTAATCAGCTGTTCCCGATTTTAAAATAGCTGCGTCATCTGCTGCCATCTCAATAACGATGCCTTTGTTCTTGAGATGTTGTTGGTACAATAATGGATATTCCCCAAAAATCTGGATATCAGCATGAGCATGATTGTCCAAATTTCTTTCTAAGGACAATAAAACATCAGAAGGATTACAGGTATTTGGATAGGTCGTTAGCTTAGTCAACATACAACCCATTTGACTATTGGGTATTAACTCATGGCATAATTTAGTTGCTTTTGCTGCCGCAACGTATTGATGATGCAAGGCCTGGTATATACTTGTTTCTAAGTCAACTTCTTGCGGCGCATCTGGAACAATACCTGCTGTAATAAACGGATGTCTACCAACACTATCAATTTCATTAAAGGTCAACCAATAAGTTACATATTTACCAAATGCTTTGAAACAAACTGACGCAAAATTGACAAATAAGTCTACAAGTTTTCGGTTTGTCCAGCCATTATACTTTATGGCAAGTGCCAATGGCATTTCATAATGAGATAACGTCACGATTGGCACTATATTATGTTTTTTAAGTGCCTCAAAAACGGAGGTGTAGTAGGCAATCCCTGCTGGATTAGGCTCACTTTCTTCGCCTGTCGGAAAAAGACGTGTCCAAGCAATTGAAAGCCGGAGCGTCTTAAATCCCATTTCTGAAAAAAGGGCAATATCTTCTTGATAGTGATGATAAAAATCAATACCTCTTCGTTTTGGATAAAACGTGGTATCTGTTTCATTCTTGGCAGTCTCAAGGCTCTCAAGCGTCATTTTATTATGACCAGAGTAATCACTCACGTCTAAATCAGGCTTAAACATCGCCACATCAGCAACCGAGAGCCCCTTACCATCTACATCCCATGCACCTTCTACTTGGCTTGCTGCAATCGCACCACCCCATAAAAAATCAGGTTTAAAACTCATTATACCACTCCTTCTATATGCATTAGAAACTCATTTTGGATCACTTCAGTTTTTGGATTTAAGTCTATTTTAGCATGTTTAGGATTAGTTATCACAATCATGGTTGTTGTATCAAATCCTGCTGCTTTGATTTTTTCTAAATCAAAGCGAACGAGTAGCTGACCTTGTACAACCTTCTGTTTCTCAGAAACAAGCACATCAAAGTAGTCACCTTTTAGATTGACTGTATCAATCCCAATATGAAATAAGATTTCTACACCATCAACTGATTTCATGCCCAAAGCATGTTTGGTGTTATAGACCATTTCAATTACACCATCAGTGGGCGCAAAGAGTTCTCCCTTGCTTGGCTTGATGGCAATTCCGTCACCTAACATTTTATTAGAGAAAACATCATCCTTAACTGCACTTAAGGGAATGACTTTCCCTTCTAAAGGGGCTACTAAAGTCACTGTCTCTTCTGTCTCTTCAGTATTTTCAACGGTAGTTGTTTCTGATGATGGTTCTTTCCAAAGTACAAATACAGAGATAAATGAGGCAATAAACGAAATAATCAGGCCAATTACTGCGTACATCAAGTTATTAGGTAGCGTTTCTGAAATAAACATAGATAGACTAGCTAATCCCGGGCCTACTGCAACGTAGGCTTCAACTGCCATTAATCCTAAAGATGTCCCCCCTATCAAGCTACCTATCATCACACCATATAAGACTCTTTTATGTAGAATTGTTACACCATAGATGGCTGGCTCAGTAATACCAAATAAGGCTGAAATCCCAGCAGATAAAGCCGTAGCCCGTAATGTTTTATCTTTCGTTCTAAACATAACTGCAAAACAACCACCTGCCTCAGAAATATTATGAGCTAGAGAAGCTGCACAATAAATCACTTCTTTTCCAGTTTTACCAAGTGCTGTAATTACATAAGGAATCATCGCTTTGTGCATCCCAGTAACGACCATGAAAGGTAAGAACGCAGCCAAAATACCAACAGCAATAAATCCGACCTTTCCGAAGATAAACATGATGACAGCAGCAAATCCTTCACCAAATGTATAGCCAATAGGGCCTAAAACAATAAGTGTGAACGGCACAACAATCATTAAGGACATCATAGGTACAAAGAAACTTCTGATGACCTTCGGTGATACTTTAGTAAAAAATTTTTCTAGTTGTGCATAACAAAGTACACAAAGAATAGCAGGAAATACTTGGTAAGCATAATTAATATTTTGTAAAGCAATGCCAAAGAATTTTGCACCTGATACGATCATAGCAGTTAGATCAGGTGTCAATAAAGCTGCAACAGCAGAAAGTGCGACTAATGGATTAACCTTCAATTTATTGGCAGTTGTGACGGCGACAAGAATAGGTAAAAAGCGAAGCGGTGCATCACCAACAAAATTTAATATTTGATAAGTCTGAGTTGTTTTACTTAAGATGCCAACTAAGTTTAAAAGCATTAAAAGTGATTTTAGAATACCACCACCAGCAATAGCTGGAATTAGTGGTTGGAAGATACTAATCACAAAATCTAAGATAGTTGCTGTTAGTGGCTGCTTTTCTTTTTTGGAAGCAGCAGCCATTTTTCCTGATAACAGTTTTTCTAATTCATTATAAATTTCTATTACAGCGTTACCAATAATAATTTGGGTTTGTACTGTTTGATTAACACCTAATACTTCAGGTATTTTTTTAAGTGCTTCTTTATCAACTTTTTGATTATTGATTAGTGAAAATCTCAATCTTGTAGAACAGTGCTCTAGATGAGAGATGTTCTCTGATCCTCCGACAGCCGCCAATATTTTTTGGGCAATAGTTTGTACTTCCATTTTCATTCCTCCAGATGTTGGGCATTTATTTAATGTGATCAAGACTAAACAAAAAGCCGAATTAATACAATCACAAAAAAAGTTCGTGATTACATTAACTCGGCCATGCCTGTAATACAGTTACATACCTGATATTTAACTAAATTCATTCTATCACAAAAAAATGTAAGCGTCAACATTTTTTTAAAAAATAACATACGCCCCCTTAAAAACGATATATTATCGATAACCGATACATAATTATTGTTTTGTTTTATGTGCCATACTGAAATTAGGAAGAAAAGGAGACGTTAATGATGAATAGAGAAAAACTGATCAAAAAGATCTCAAAAATGCGCAATCGGTCGGACACCTTTCACACTCAGTCTTACTACTTAAATAAGTAAAATAAGTATTTTACTAGTCGTGACAAGTTTATTGCTTCCAATTCTAAAAGGTATCGTTTTGATATTATTCACAAAATTTGGAGTTTTTACCTTTGATTTAGGTCGGATAGTCCTTACACTTATTATTTATGCTATTTCTCTCATCTTTGCATATAGCCTTTTATTACAAAAAGAGGTTGATGGAACAGTATGAGTATTGTGATAAGATTGGCTCGTGTCATGGCAGATAGAAAAATATCTTTAAATCATCTTTCAAAAAAAGTTGGGATAACAACGATTAATTTATCAAAGTTGAAAAATGAAAGAGTCAGTGCGGTTAGATTCTCTATGCTAGATACCATCTGTAAAGCACTTGACTGTCAACCTGCTAATCTATTAGCCTACCAAAAGATAATTAAGCAAAAACTGTTAACAATAAAAAGCGAGTGTTAACAGCTTTTGTCTTTACCTCTTGAAACAATCAGATATGACATGCTATTTGACAAATGTGCAACTAAAAATTAGCGAGATGCCTTTACCGATAACTAACCTGGTGCATGATATAATAAAACTAGCATAGCCTATGAAAATTGCATAGAAAAATTTTTCTTCTTCTACTGCACCTCGTCATCTAGACTAGAATGTCATATAAATGAAAAAAATAATCACCGTTTTGGCACTTATTATACTCGTCACTTTAGGTTTTTTCTTATTAAAGACAAGACAGAAAATAGTGCCACTTAAAGCAAATCAAACTTACCATGCCCCAACCTTATTTGTACATGGCTATGGTGGTAACTATGGATCAGAAAAAAATATGATCGCAGCACTTAGTCAGCATTCGGAGTTTAAGCAGGTGCTAAAGTATACGATTGCGCCTGATGGGAAACTGACGACTAGTGGTACTTGGGATCCTGACATCAAGTATCCCATCATTGCCATTGTATTTAAAGATGGTAAACCAGACGATACCCAGTTAAATCAAGTACTCATCAACTTAAAAAAAGACTATAAGATAAGCAGTTTTAATGCTGTGGGCCATTCTGCTGGTGCGAATGCTTGGGTAAATTGGGCCGTGACTGCTGACAAGGATAAAACGCCTGAGTTAGCAAGGCTGGTAACACTCGCTGGTCCTTTTAATGGGTTTAGGGGAATGGGTGGCCAACATGATGGTAAGCCCCTAACGCTCGACAAAGGTGGCAAGCCAAGTTTTATGGTTGATTTCTATCAAGCCATGTACGATAATCGCGCCTATTTTCCCGAGAATACACGTATCTTAAATCTATTTGGTGATATAGGAGATGGCTCTGATGGGGTCGTGCCTATCAATTCCTCACGCTCCTTAAGCTACCTCGTTGAGAACAAGGTTAAATCTTACACAGAGAAAAAAATCACTAACAATAAAGCACAACACAGCAAATTACATCAACGCAACCCACTAGTTGATCAGTATCTCTATGACTTTCTAACAGGAGACTTACAGTAATGCTCTGCTGTTAGCATAATGCCCTCACCTTTAGTGAGACAAACTACTTAATACAAATATAGGTTATCAGGTTTTATGCTGATAACCTATATTTGTATTAAGCTACATATCATCAATTAATGTAATTTTTTTGCCATTTTTATATAATTTTACTGATTATCGTGCATCAGCGTGATATAATAATTATATCTTTGTACTATTCTCATAGTATCCTACTCACAGATTCAGGAGTGAGTCAGGGGGCAAGAATACTTATCTGTAATTACCTATTTCTTATACCTATATATCAAGAATCTAAGGAGTTTTACCATGAAAAAATTAATCTTCATAAGCTTTAGCTTATTATGCTTAGCAATACTTGCTTCTTGTGGCAAGAATGCAACAACTCAAACAAGTGCTGATTATAATATTAGCTCATTTGAAACTGCACTTGACAATGGTGAAGATTTAACAGATAAGACTGTCGTTTTCAACGTTGAAAAAACGAGTCATAATATCCTATCTGGTAACTATAGTTTATTAGCAGGTAATGATAATAATCTAGCTTTTAAATCTAAAAAAGATCCTAAAGTTGCTAAAAATGATATCGTGATAATTAAAGTCAAAAGTACTTCGGGAACATCAGGAAAATATAACATTTCATATACTGATTTAAGTGAAATTAAAAAAATGGACGATGTAAGTATAGTGCATAAAAAAATGGATCAAAAAAAATTAGCATTAAATATCACTGATGACCAGGTCGCAGATGAAGATGGAAAAGTTAAAATTAAAGGTAGTACATCTTTACCAAATACCCAAGTAACTATCGGAATGGGAATTATAGGAGATTCAACAACTTCGGATTCAAAAGGTGACTTCATACTCTCATATGACATGCTCAATAGTCTAAAAACAGACAGTATTAAAGTAACTGCATCAATAGGCGATAAAAAAGTTACCAAAACAATCACCTTAAAACAAAATCAAAAAATTATTGAATCATACGAAGCCAGTGGTGCTAGTGCTGCTAGTCAAGAAAAAGAAAGTAAGGCTGCAACCACAACATCTGCTACACAAGAAAAAAAAAAACCTACTCCCCCTGCCATACAAATTACATTTGCTGAGCTGATGGATAAATTTAATAGTAACCAACTGGCAGAAGGAGAAATATACACTTTCAATGCAGGAGTAATAGCAAAATCCGGAAAAAATTACCCTGATCACTGGAGCGACAAAATAAATAATCATTTTGTACGATTGTGTGATCCTAACAATATTTCTTCAACTATACCTGTTTACGCTGAATCAATAGATGTATCACATGCACTTACTTCTGGAACTGTTATACCATCTTTCACTGCAAAATTAGTTAATGTCAAAGCGTATGGAGATGAAATTGGTTATGGTCTATCCTTTTTAATCACATCAATCAATGGAAAAGAATTGGATACATCTGGTTTTAAAACAAAGTAAATTAACGACTATTAATTCGGATAGTTACTAGCATATCCTCTTTAGAATAGTCCACATGATTTATTCAGAGTATCAATAAGTGTTGAGCCTATTTTAAAGGGCTCAACACTTTTTTCTTTATAAATCTGATTAACTATTATTGTCAAATATCGATATTTTATGGACTGTAAGTATCATCTTGTAATAGTGTTCACTCCTAGCTACTACCATCAGTCAACTTATTTACTTGGGCCTGTTTCTCAGGTAACGAAGCAGGATTAGCAGATACTGACTATGCGACCTTCTTAAAACTAGGTGATGATTTATATGTCATTATTTGGATTGAAAAAGTATTACATGTCATCTCAACGATTCTACTGGACTTTTAACAAATGAGAAGTTCAGGTGCAATGGCTTCATCTGCTGCTAAAGATTATGCTAGTGATATTTTAATGGTTCCTTCGGGCGCTGTCATCGAAAAAATAAAGGCACCTAATTTGATCGATTTAAAGCCCGCAAAATTAAGCTAAACTGATTCAAATCTAGCAATAAAAAATAGGCCCTCCATCAAATTGATGGGGCCTATTTTGTGACTTTTAGTTACTTGCTACTATTGTCTCTTGTTCTAATACTTGCCATTTTCTAGTCTTATCAAAGTTTTCAGCCATGGTACTCGCGTTTGCTACTACCGCCTCTGGATAATGTAAGACCTCTAATAAAGCGATGGCATTTCTTGTTTTAGCTGGTCCCACTTGACACCGATAGTCAAAGGTGACACCATTTGATTCAGTGATTTTTTCTTCAAAATGGATATTGTCACAATCATGCGCTAAAATTTCAGTCAATTCGATATCATGTGTTGCCACCATACTTAACACTTCTTGATAGTTAGCCAACCAATGAACCAAACTACTAGACGCAGAAATCCGCTCGATCGTATTCGTTCCCTTTAAAATTTCATCAACAAAACAAAGGCAAGGTATCTGGTTTGACACTAAGTCCAGAATCCGTTTGACAGATTTTATTTCAGCTATAAAATAACTGTCCCCTTCAAAAATGTTGTCTTCGATAGCCATTGATGTCACGACATGTGCTCTAGGCAGACTAAAAGCTGTCGCATAAACCCGATTGATGGCATTCGCCAGGATACAGTTAATCGCCAGTGCCTTCACATAGGATGATTTACCAGAGGCATTTGATCCCGTGACAAGCATATGCTTTTGCCAATTGACAGGATTAGCGACAGCATCTTCCAAAAGGGGATGGGTCATGTCAGTAGCTGATACCTTAAAATCGCTTGTAAAAACGGGCTGACAGATGGGGGTATCAGTTGCTACCTGTAAATTTAAAATGGCCAGTGCAACTTCAAGTTCGCCAAGCAATTCCCAGACTTTTTTGGCTTCCTGATCATGGTGCATAATTTTTGATATGACCAAATTATAGGCGATAAAGGGTAACATCACTACCGCATTCAAATAGTCAAAAAACACTTCTCCTTCTGACCCAGTTTTAACCCGAAAAGATAAGCCAACTCTTGAAATGGCTTGAATCGGTCTAAGATTATCGACTAAGGCAGTTTGAAATGGCGTCTGGATTTTAGCAACTTTTTTGGCGACTGCGATTGTCTGTACTAAATAACTCATACTATTTAGCTCGGTTTCTAAAGCAACCTTCTTAAACTGATAGTAACAAATATTAAAGACCAGAGACCCAATCAGCAGCAATACCCCAAGAACAGGTTGGAAAATCGCCAAGATCAATGACACGATGGGTAGGCAAGCACAAGCCAGATAAAAGGTTAAATTTGGTAGTTTTTGCGACTTGGTCTCAGATAGGTACTGGGCCACAAAATTATGATCTCTCTTTCCTAAGCAGGCGAAGTGATATCGCACCTGATCACGTCTATCTGGATGTGCCTCAAAAAAAAGAATGAGTTTTTCTAGGCGCGCATTATCCTCTGAAGAGAGATTATAGTGTCGTAGTCTCTGATAAAGTGCTTCAGAGCCAATACTAGACTGGGTACTATTCAGGTTTTGGAAAACACTAAATAAATCTAAATCATACCAGGTTAACTCATCGACTTGGGCATCAAATGCTGTATATTTCTGTGCCATCTGCCAAGCCTCTTTTAAACTTGCTTCGCTGTCTTTTCTAGTTCGTCTGGCAGGTCTTCCCCAGTTTCGACGGACTTCCCGTCTAAGTTTTAAACGTTCAACACAAGTTATCAAGCTTGTGATGATAAAAAGTAGGCCTAAAATACCTAAGAAAATCCATACATTTGTCATACTCATCTACTTCCTGCTCTATACTTAGCCATATCATGGCGATTATTTTACGCTTGCTTGTTAAAGTTCAACTCAGTAAGGAAATCGCTATTACCTAAATTATAGCTCAAAACTGGTCTCTAAGTCCACGGTTTACTGTGACTATGGGCTATTTGGACGAGATGCTTAAGGCTATCAGAAAAATACGAATCTATTTTACATAGGTAAACTAAGTTCTTTTCCTAATGCAACAAGTTTAGCATCTGTTACTGAAAAAAATGTGTTAAAATGAGACTATCAAAATCGGAGACATGATAAGGAAGCAAAAATGTTCACAGAAAAAAGTAGCAACCTGATGGGGACTGTCATCAGGTGTGGTGTTGCGCATCCACAACACGAGGCATTGTTAGATGAAGCATTTAACAGATTAAGGGAGTATGAACATATATTTAGTGCAAATGATCCTAGCTCACACTTAATGCAGATTAATCGACAAGCAGGTAGACAAGCAGTCAAGGTGCCGCAAGACTTGTTCGACCTCATCAAAATCGGTAAGAGGGAAAGCCTCAAAGCAGAGGGTTTGCTAAATATTGCGATTGGTCCCTTAATCAAACTCTGGCATGTTGGCTTTAAAGACGCGCAGCAGCCTAGTCAGGATAGCATTAATCGCACCTTACCCTTTGTAGATCCTAACAACATCATCTTAGA
Organism: Pseudolactococcus piscium; assembly: GCF_002441695.1. GTDB lineage: Bacteria > Bacillota > Bacilli > Lactobacillales > Streptococcaceae > Pseudolactococcus > Pseudolactococcus piscium. The sequence goes on along the minus strand of NZ_JXJW01000001.1, from coordinate 159,270 downwards.
TGAGGAACAGCAGACGATCTTTTTGAAGGAAAAGGGAATGGAGATTGATTTAGGCGCCCTAGCCAAAGGTTATTTCGCTGATCAAATCATGGCCTATTTTAAAAGTGAGCAGGCAAGTGCTGGCTTTATCGACTTAGGTGGCAATGTTCTGACTTTTGGTAAGTCGCCTAGAGAAACGTCTGATGCATGGCACATTGGCATTCAAAATCCTGCTCTCCCGAGAGGCAACAATGTCCTTGTCTTAAAAATAAACGACCTATCCGTCGTGACGAGTGGCATCTATGAACGTAACTTAAAACGTGATGGGCATATTTTCCATCATATATTTGATAGTAAAACAGGGTATCCTGTCGTAAATGACCTAGCAAGCTTAACCATCATCTCAAAACAATCATTAGATGGGGAAATATGGACAACTCAGCTTTTTGGTAAACCAGCCGCTACTATCATCAAACAAGTCAACCAGATTGAGGGTATCGAAGCGATTGTCATCACAAAAGATAATCAGATGGCTGCTAGTCAAAACGCGATGAAAAATCAGTTACCCTAGTTTAGCGCTGGCCTTTTCAAAATAAGTAAGGAATTCTTGATCGATTGGATCGAGAATTTTTTTTGTATCATAGCTAATAAAATAGTCTAAGGACAGCAAGGATAGTGGCAGTTTGTAGATGTTAAATGCCTGATGCTGATCAACCACTTTGATACTTTCAGCAAACAAGGTTACCCCTGCATTTTCTCTAGAGAGATTAATCGCCGTATAAATGTTATTGGTCTCTAAGACAATATTAGGCTGTATCTTATATTTTTGCAGGAGATAATCCACTTGTCTGCGAATCGCTGACCCTCTCTTAGTCAAAATTAAGGGTTCCTTTAAAAGCGTTTTGAGCGGGATAGCCTGGTCTGGTATGCGATAGTGACCTGGTTGATAAAGCGTAGAACATTTGGGAATCAAGGCAAAATAACCATGGTTGCCAAAATGTATCTTTTTAAGATTCGGGGAAATGGTTTCAGGATTTTGACCGATGAAAAAATCAATCTGCCCATTTAGAATTTTTGCTTCATTTATTTCAGGCAATGCTTCATGCAACTCTATTTTGACATCTGGAAAGGTCCGCATAAATTCTGGTAAAAATAAGGGCAGTAAAAATGAGCCTAGACTGGATAAAATACCGATATGTATGACTTTTTTATCCGGATTGGTATATTGGAACAGCTGTTGCCGAAACTTTTCCTTTCTATTTTCAGCAGTCATTAAATACTGATGATAGACCTTTCCTGCTGCTGTCAGTTGCAATGGGGTAACATCTCGATTAATGATTTTTGCCCCCAGTTCAATTTCAATCCGTTTGATTGTTTGTGTCAGATGTGGCTGTGAGACATATAAATCCTTGGCCGCCTTGGTAAAGTTACCATGTTTTAACAAGATATCCAAGTAATGTAAGGTTTGTTGAGAATAAAGTTGTGCCATGCTATGCTCCTTTTTACTTATTATAACAAAATTGTTATAACCCGATAACCATAAAACTATTTTACATTTTCAACGGATAGGATTAAACTTAAGTTAGTTAAGTCACAAACTTTGAAAGCGAATTCAAAGTTACTCAGAAAGGGAAACTCATGAACCTAATCGGAATCGTCGGCACCAATGCAGACAGCTCAACCAATCGCAAGCTGCTCCAATTTATGAAGCAACACTTTGCCCCATCAGCAACAATTACAATTTGTGAAATTGCTGATATCCCTGCTTTTAATGAGCCAGATGACAAAACAGCGCCACTTGAAGTCAAATTGTTATCTGAGAAAATCACTGCTTCTGACGGTGTTATCATCGCAACGCCAGAATACGATCACTCCATCCCTGCTGCCTTGAAGAGCGTGCTTGAGTGGCTGTCGTATACAACACGCCCTTTAATCGAAAAACCAGTCATGATTGTTGGTGCCTCACACGGTTCACTTGGCACCTCTCGCGCACAAACTCATCTGCGTCAGATTCTAGATGCACCTGAGCTGAAAGCGCGAATTTTACCAGGATCAGAATTTTTCTTAGGCAGATCTCTTGAAGCCTTTGATGAGACGCCTACCTTGCTTAATCAAGATAAGGTAGTTGAACTAGAGGGAGATTTCGCTGAATTCTTATCATTTGCAGACATGACAAATGAGATTAGCAAAAAAAATCCTGAGCAGGCAGCAAGTAAACGAAAATTTGCTTGGGAAAACGTAAATGGAGGTGTGGCAAAATGAAATTTATCGGACTTGTAGGCACAAATGCCAAAGCATCATACAATCGCTTGTTATTAACTTTTATGAAAGATCACTTTAGTGAGCAAGCAGAAATAGAGATTCTCGAAATTAAAGATGTGCCCATGTTTAACGAATCAAAAGATGCCTCTTATTCCCCTCTCATTCAAGCATTTAATCAAAAAATAACGGATGCTGATGGTGTGATCATCGCAACGCCAGAATACAATCATTCCATCCCCTCTAGTTTAAAGAGTTTACTTGAATGGTTATCGTTTAATTTACATCCACTTGACGGGAAACCAGTGATGATCGTCGGGGCTTCACTAGATGTCCAAGGCTCATCACGCGCGCAATTACATTTGCGTCAAATTCTAGATGCGCCCGGCGTTAATGCAGCAGTCATGCCTGGTTATGAATTTCTACTTGGACAGGCAAATCTTGCCTTTGATGCAGCTGGTCAATTAAAAGTTGAAGGGACCATTAATTTCCTTGAAAGCTGCTTCTTACGATTCATGAGGTTCACTAAAGTCGCTAATCTGTTAAATGTGCCTGAGGATCTTGTTTTTGAACCCGGTGACTATGCGGTAACGACTGTCGGTCATAACGGTGACCTGCCGATGGTTGTCACATTTACTGAAGATAGTATTAAAACAATCGACATCGATACGTCTGGTGAATCACAGGGGATAGCTGACGTTGTCTTTACTAGAATGCCAACACAAATCATTGAAGGACAAACCCTAAATGTGGATATTATTTCTGGTGCATCAGTAACAAGTAATGGGGTGCTTGATGGTGTCGCAAAAGCGGTTAAACTAGCTGGTGCTAATCCTGATACGCTTAGAAAACGCGCAAAAGCGGCAAGCGCACAATATCATGGCGACGAAACATATGAGACTGATGTTGTCGTTGTTGGGGCGGGTGGCGCTGGATTAGCTGCTGCTGCTACTATTTTGCAGTCAGGTAAAAAAGTCATCGTCGTTGAAAAATTCCCAGCCGTAGGTGGAAATACGGTCAGAACTGGCGGCCCTATGAATGCGGCTGATCCTACTTGGCAAAATACATTTGCGGCTAATCTTGGAGAGAGCCATACCCTACAAGAAATGGCAGCTATCGATGAAAGTCTAATAGACCCTGAATATTTAGCAGATTTTAAATCTTTTAAGGCCCAAGTCACAGCCTACCTGAATGATATCGAGGGGACACAGGGGTACTTGTTTGATTCAGCTATTTTCCATAGATTACAAACCTATCTGGGAGGCAAACGGACTGACCAACTCGGCAATGTGATTTATGGTCAATATGATCTGGTCAAAATCCTGACAGACCGTGCTTTAGAATCTGTTAAATGGCTAGAAGAGATTGGCGTTGCATTTGATCCAGATGAAGTGTCAATGCCAGTTGGTGCCCTTTGGCGCCGTGGTCATAAACCACTTAAAAGTGAAGGCTATGCTTTTGTTTCAGCGCTACAAACCTTTGTTGAAGCAAATGGGGGGGAAATCATTACGGATACCCCAGTAGAAAGCCTCATCATCAAAGATGGGCAAGTCAGCGGGATTGAAGGCACTGGTTTAGCTGGTGGGAAAGTCACTGTTCATGCCAAAGCTGTCATCTTAACAACAGGCGGATTCGGTGCCAATACTAAGATGCTGAAAGCCTATAATACCTACTGGACTGAAATTGCCGATGACATCAAAACCTCTAATTCTCCAGCAATTACAGGTGATGGTATTGTACTCGGACAAAGTGCTGGAGCTGATTTAACTGGCATGGGATTTTCTCAAATGATGCCCGTCTCTGATCCTGAGACTGGTGCCTTATTTAGTGGTCTTCAAGTCCCACCACAAAACTTCGTCATGGTCAACCAATCAGGTAAACGGTTTGTCAATGAATATGGCAGTCGTGACCAGTTAACCCAAGCTGCGATTGATAATGGGTCATTGTTCTACTTGATTGCTGATGAAAACATCAAAAATACAGCCTATAATACCAGTCAGGAAAAAATAGATCGTCAAGTTGCAAACGGGACACTATTTAAAGCGGATTCTCTTGAAGCGCTAGCCGAAAAATTAGCAATTGATCCCACTGTATTCGTCACAACAATCAACAACTATAACAGTTATGTTGATAAGGGAGAAGATCCAGAATTTGGCAAGGATGTGTTTGACTTGAAAGTTGAGCGGGCACCATTTTACGCAACACCAAGAAAACCAGCCGTGCATCATACAATGGGTGGCTTGAAAATTGATACAAAAACGCATGTCTTAGATGCATCTAGCCAAATCATTCCAGGTCTTTACGCTGCAGGTGAGGTAGCAGGTGGTATCCATGCCGGTAACCGCCTAGGTGGTAACTCTCTAACAGACATCTTCACATTTGGTCGTATCGCAGGCAAAACTGCGATTGCAGATAAGGTTGACTAAATAGAGAATTAGAGGCAACCGTATCGGATAGACTTATCATACGAAAAAAATACGACAGATCAAATTGTCGTATTTTTTCTATTTCACTTGAATAGGTTAAGGACTCACTTCTACCTAATTCTATAAAGAAAATGTTAGCACATAATCGGATAAGCCTAATATTTTACGTGAAATCAAGGCGACACCGCCTAGCATCGACGCATCATGGACAGAAGAATCTGAAATAATCAAGTCAGGCTTATGGACACTGTCAAGCTCGTCAACAATCGTCAAGGTAGCTTGTGTGATTTCTGGAAAATTATCAAAAATTCTTGAGGAGATAAAAATCGCTTGTGGTGCGTAAAGTTGATTGAGATTATAGATGAACGTTGCAATCGCAATCTGCCACTCTGCCATCAAGGGCATGACGCTACTATCTTTTTCTCTTAGTAGGTCAAGAAATGCTTTACGTGATAGATGAGGAATCTGTTTATTGGCTGCAACGCGACTAATAATCGCATTTTCTGAATACAAATCTTCTAGTCTCGGTAATGGTTCTCCCGCAGTCAGACTTGACTTGGGATCAAACATAATCGTCCGCCCTACTTCTCCTGCCAGACCATTCACACCCCTAAAAATTTGCCCGTTACAGATAATACCTACGCCAATCCCATTATGGATATTGAGTGAAATAAAGTCTTGATACTCAATCGTCTCATCATACACATGGTAATCTCGATAAAAAATAGCAGCAAGGTTTGCTTCATTTTCCATGATAACTGGTACATCTGTCAATTTTTCTAATTCCCCAACTAAGTCGAAGGCATCAAAATCAAAGAAAGGACTGTAAATAATTTGATTATTAAAGACAGGGGCATGTACAGCGATAGCGATACCAACCAAGCCATTGATTGTATCAGGAATCGCTATCGTATCGATGATTTTCTTCATCTCCTCAAAGACTGGCCCAACTTGCTTTGACTTAATGGCGATTGCCCCATCACGAATCGTTTCGCCACTCAAATGGTTGAGGGTATATCTCAAATGTCTAACCCCAAAATCAAAAGCTAAGACATAGCCGTATTGCCGATTAAAGCGGATCATACTCGGTTTTCTACCACCAACGTTTGACGATTCGCCAATACCCAGTTCTTGAACAAACCCTTCAGCTTCCAAATCTAAAAAAATAGAAGAGACTGTTGACTTTTGTAGGCCAACTAGTTTAGAAATTGAGCTTCGAGATGTTTTATCGGCATTAAATAGCGTTTGTAGGACTAGCTTACGATTATTTTCTCGAACAACATCAAGATTTGCTTTTTTTGCCATTTCACTCACCCCTAGTTCAGTATGTCATGCGCTTCATCTATTCATTAGATTAACTTAACTTTAACATCTGTTCTCTCTTTTTTTTATTATACCAATATATGTTAGTTGGGTCAACGAACTTTTGTAAGCAAGATTAGCTTAACGCTTGATGTCTCCAGACCCTTGCTTTTGAAACCTTAGTACTTCTCTTTCAGTAAACAGGTTACGGTCCCCTTCGATTGTGTGCTTGAGGACACATGCCGCTGTCCCAAATGTGATGATTTCCTGTGCATCCCACCCCTTTAAAATACCATGTAAGATACCAGCTGAAAAAGCATCCCCACTACCAACACGGTCAATGATCGGGCTGATGTGATATGCTTGAGACATGCTCAAGTGTCCATCCCTATAAATAAACCCTTGTAAGTCATTTTCTGAAGCCGATCTGACTTGACGCTTGGTCGAATAAATGACAGCAAGATTCGGATAGGTCGCTACCATTTTCTGATAGCAAGTTAGCAAGTCAACTGATATCGCTTTGTCATCAAATAAGGCTAGAATGTATCTGGCATCCAGCTCACCTGCCGAACAATAGTCAACTAGTGGTAATAACTCCCGAATAACCAGACCTGCAGCTGCTTGTGTCCAAAGTTTGCCTCGATAGTTGATATCCAAACTGATTTTACACCCTGCTAGCCTGGCTTTTTGAATGAGTTGTTTGGTCAAAACTTGCCAGTCCTCAGATAAGGCTGGGGTAATCCCTGAGATATGAAACAAGTCAATCCCTGTAAACAGCGTGGCATCTTGCCATATATCATTTGAGATTTGAGAAAAACTTGAGTATGCACGGTCATATATGACCTGACTCCCGCGCTGACTGACACCTGTCTCTAGATAATAAGTCCCTAAACGTTCGCCACCAAATAGCAAATAATCCGTATGCACCCCATAATACTGTAAGTGTTGTTTGACTCCTAGACCTAATAGGTTATCTGGCACCAGACTGGCAAAGTAGGCGTCATGACCAAAATTTGCTAAAGAAATGGCGACGTTAGCTTCACCACCTCCATAATGGCAGCTCAAAGATGACGTATTTGATAGACGTTGCCCGCTTGCTGATGACAAACGTAACATGATTTCCCCTAAGGTTAATATTTTCATCGCTTACCCACTTTTTATTTCTGAGAAATTTCAGCATATTTTTCAGCATATTGTTTTGCCATCGCTGTGACACCAGCATAATCGCCACTAGCTGCTGGGGCTAGCAGATTACCACCCGCACCGACAGCGATCACGCCCGCTTTAAACCAGTCTGCCATATTTGCTACGGACACCCCACCTGTTGGCATGATGTTAAGTTGTGGCAATGGGGCTTTAAAACTTGAGATAATACTAGGATCGTAGACATTACCTGGGAAAAGTTTGATGATGTCTACCCCTGCCTTAAGTGCAGTTTTCATTTCAGTAATCGTCATACATCCCGGTAGATAAGGAATTTGATAGAGATTACAGATTTCAGCAGTTTCTATGTCAAATGTTGGGCTGACAATGAATGTTGCACCAGACATGATTGCTAGCCTTGCAGTTATGGCATCCAGGACTGTCCCAGCACCAATCACAATGCCGGCATGATCTTGATATGCTGCACGCAACTCTGAAATCGCTTGACTAGCATCGGGTACTGTATAGGTTATCTCAAGACCAACAATCCCACCTAAAACAAGGGCATTTGCGGCCTTTACTGCCGCCTCTTTTGAGTCACCCCGAACAACAGCAATCACACCAGCCGATGCAATCTGATTTAAAATAACTTGTTTTTTCATGATACACCTCATCAAACATGTCTCTTTTCTAATGCTTCCCACAGGCCTGTCAAGTACATAGCACCAAGGGCTCTATCATAGAGCCCATATCCTGGACGACCTGTTTCTCCCCAAATCATGCGCCCATGATCCGGTCGAATATACCCATCAAATCCATTATCGTATAAGGCTGCCATGACCTCAAATAAATCATGTGAGCCATAGGGACTATAGTGGGCAGATTCATAGCAGTCACGCCCCCCAGCCTCTATAAATTTGACATTTCTAACGTGGGCAAAAGGAATCCGATCTCGTTTAGCAAACTCTGCCACGATCGCCACAAGATCATTATCAGGATCTTCACCGATAGAGCCTGTACACATGGTAATCCCATTATAGGGTGAATCAACTGCCTCACAAATATAGGCTAGATCATCACGGTTCTTAACGATGCGCGGCAAGCCAAAAATAGAATAGGGTGGGTCATCTGGGTGGATAGCCATTTTAATATCAACTGCCTCACAAACCGGGATAATTTGCTGTAGAAAATAGGTGAGATTGTTTCTCAGGTCTGCTTCTGTTACATCTTGATATTGGGCGATCAGTTTTGTGATATCTACTAAACGTTCTGGTTCCCATCCTGGTAGGGCTAGCCCTTCGTTTTGTGACATGACATCATCAGCAACTTCTTGCGGCGTTTTTTGGACACCTTCTAGGAAGAATGCCATGGTTGTCGACCCATCTGCTAGTGGATAGGCCATTTCCGTTTTCATCCAATCAAAGACTGGCATAAAATTATAGCAGATCACTTTAATGCCAATTTTTGCCAGACGGCGAATCGTCTCTTTATAATTCTCTATGTATCTATCACGTGAAGGCAAGCCCAACTTAATGTCCTCATGAATATTTACTGATTCGATTACTTCTAAGGTTAACCCTGCTTGTTCAACATCTGTTTTAAGTGCTAAAATTTTATCTTCTGGCCAAACCTCGCCTACTGGGACATCAAACAAACTACCGACGATCCCTGTCATACCAGGGACTTGTCGAATGTAGTCAATCTTAACTGGATCATCTTGTTTACCATACCAACGCATCGTCATTTTCATCTTATTTCTCTCTTCTTTATTATTTTTCAATCACCTTAGCATGAGATGCTAAGGTCTCTTTCAGCGCACGTCTTACACTACCAGGACCTTTTATCAGTTGGGCAAAAAATCCTGATATTTTATCAGATAGGCCAATCTCGACCAGATCAACACCAAAAATGCGTTTGTTACTTAAAATCGGTGCTAGCACAGGCCACATATCTACTTGATCACCCAAGGCCACACTTGATAGCTGTGATTGGAGTTCATCAAGCAAGGGATCAGAACTGACCACAAATGGCCGACCTTGATCATCAACCGCTAGTAAATAGCGACACCATGCAGCAATTGTTAAGGGAATGAAGGTTAATGCCTGCACCTCTTTATCAGGTGCTAAGACATATGCTTTTAGCGTTTCACCAAAGCGTATCCCAATCTTTTGAGAGGTGTCAGCAGCAATTCTTTGCGGTGTATCAGGAATATTTGGATTAGCAAAGCGTTGATAAATGACCTCATTCATAAAGGTAACCGGGTCAATAATGCCTGGATTTTCTACCACAGGCAAGCCTTCAACAAACCCTATTTGTTCAATCAAACTTAATAAATCCTTGTCATTGACTTCCTTGTAGATGCGATCAAAGCCAAGTAAACACCCGAAAATAGCAAGCGTTGTGTGTAAGGGATTCAAGCACGTACATACTTTCATCAAGTCTGCCTTATTGATCGTATCACGGTTACTTAGTAACACCCCACTAGCCTTGTCAAGCGCTGGCCGACCATTTGGAAAGTCATCTTCTATTGCCAGATAGTGGACTGCTTCTGTATTGACAAAAGCTGATAAGCGCATGCCTTGTGTGGTCGAGATAAATGGCAGCATGTCGTCAATCCCTGCGTCAGCTAGCTCCTCCCCAATCTCCTGATTCGGCTGTGGCGTAATGCGATCAATCATCGATAAGGGGAAACTAACTTTATCTCCTAGACTGACATACTCAATAAAGGCTTGTGTCACATAACCTGCTATCAGCCAGCTGTCAGCAATTTCAAGGATCGCAGCCTTCAATCTATCCCCATTATGGGAAAAATTATCAGTCGATACGACAGCCAGCGGGGCAGCGCCACCTATAAATCGCTCATATAAAAGGCAAGCTAACTGAGACATAGTATGTTGCATATTTTCAAACTTGACGACTGCTTGCGTATCAGCAGCAACTTTTGGTAATAATTTACCGGATGAGTCCTTGATGATATAGCCTTTTTCGGTAATGGTTATCGTGACCAACTTTAGACTGGGATTTTGGAAGACTGTTCGTAATCTCGCCACATCAGCTGGCCGACTGGCGTGCGCAAACAAGCTCTCAGCAGTCGATGCAACCAACTCTCTATCAAATGTCCCATCTGCTTTCATCACCACAGTCAAGGACCGATTATCAAATCTGTGATAAAGGTCGTCAATCATATCCTTACCAAAAGTTTCCACAAGCACAATACCTGCCGTCATATCCCCACTATTTAGCAACTCTTGTGCGACTTGCGCGTGAAAACAGCGATATAAGTTACCACCACCAAAATGAACCCACTCCGGATTGTCTAGCGTATTTTGTCGTACAAGGGAGGTATCATATTTTGGTATCGTGATTGCTTGTTGTGCAAACAGCTCGCTATGCGTTAGATAGTTATCTGTCAGTTTCATTAGGTAGCTCCTCTTCTATTTGTCTGATTCACTTAGGGAGTTGAACTTAAAATAGGACTTGGCATTGTTGTAACAAATATCTACTATCATTTGACTTAGTAATGCCATATCATCCGGATAAAAGCCATGTGACACTTTATCTGCAACATAATTGACAAAAATACGACGGAAATAATCATGACGTGAATAGCTAAGAAAACTTCTGGAATCTGTTAGCATCCCGACAAAGTTCATCAGAAGGCCGTTATCGGCTAGACTTTCCATTTGACCAATCATCCCTCTATAGGTGTCATTAAACCACCAACCTGCACCAAATTGTACGCGACTCTTGATGCCATCATCATTCAGCTGAAAATTACCACAGGTTGTTACAATCATATCGTTTTGACTTGGATCAGTGTTATAAAGAATCGTTCTTGGTAGCTCATTTGTTTGATCAAGCTTATCTAGTAACTTGTTTAATTGTAGCGAGAGATCAGCTTGATCATAAATACTGTCACCACCACTATCAGCACCCGCTACAGTATATAATCGTGTATTGGTACCACGAACAGCACCAAAATGAAGTTGCATAACCCAATCATATCGCTTATAAAGCCTACCTAGAGCGACCATAATCTGACCTTGCCATTTAGCAAGCTCTACCGTATCAAGTGGTGCTTTTCTCATCGCTTTTTCAAAAATAAGATCTAGCTCATCAGGAGTAGCAGCTTCATATCGCACAGCTGTAAAACCATGATCACTAACACTACCACCATTTTCTGTAAAATATAGCAATCGAGTTTCTAAAAAGTTAACCAGATCTAAAAATCCCGTCACTTTACTGCCTCTAAAATCAGATATTTTTTGTATATAATCACTAAACTCAGGTTTCTCAATCCCAATCACTGGATCAGGACGAAAACTTGGTGCAACTTTGCAAGGGAAATTTGAAGCCGCAAGCTGTTGATGATACCTTAAGTCACTTAACATATCATCAGTCGTCCCAATATATTTGACATTAGCAGCTAAAATCAAAGACTGCGCTGTGACCTCATGTTCACTCAGATAATGATTACACGACTTAAATATCCGCTCAGCACTTGATGTACTAAGCAACTCTGTGATACCAAAATAGTGCTTCAATTCTAGGTGTGTCCAATGATAAAGCGGGTTGCCTAAAGAACGTTCAATGGTCTGTGCCCAAGCATAGAATTTTTCCCACTCACTCGCATCCCCTGTAATCTTTGTTTCAGGTATCCCACAAGCTCGCATTGCACGCCATTTATAATGATCACCAGCTAACCAAAGTTCCGTAATAGAAGTGAATCGAACATTTTCAGAAATTTGCTTAGGATCTAAATGACAGTGGTAATCAATAATTGGCGCATTTTCTGCAAAATTATGAAATAATGATTTTGCTAATGCACTTTCTAGTAAAAAATTTTTGTCAATAAACATACTACCTCCATTTATACATATCTAGTTAGTTTTATAATACATCATTATCATACTTACCAACTATAAAAGTCTAACAATCAATAAAAACAACATCTCATGCCTCATTCCACCTTATAAACATTAATACAAGTTGACATTTCATAATAATATAATATCACTTTTCGATAGTTAGTAATTAAAACTAACTAACTTACGATAATTATATTGTAATCGTTTTCAACTTTTTTTGCAAGGCTTTATTTATCTTTTTTTATGTAAGATTTAAATACGCCTATTTCTTTCATATTAAGGGAATTCTCTATACTCAATATTTAAAAGGGCAAAAAATAAAATCAAAAAACAATTAATCGCACAATAGAAACTAATAGTTTCCCTTTAAGCTAGTTTTTGCTATAATATAAGGAAAGTCTGGATTAATAACTGGGTCATATAGTCAGTCAAATCCAAAAGAAAGCGTGCAACATATGAAAACAGATCAATTTAAAGTTCGGGAGCAAAATGTATCTATTGTCTTACAAGAAATTATTAAGTCAAATGGCATTTCACGTATCCAACTTTCTAAAATTACCGGTTTAAATAAGACATCAATTACAGCAATTACCGCTAATTTACTTGATCGCAAGATAATTTTTGAGAAAGGAACCGGAGAAGGGGGGATAAGTGGCGGCAGAAAACCAATCATGATTTACTTTAATGAAAAAGCAGGTACTTCTCTTCTCTTAGACATCGATGCCGGTTATCTAAAATTCACAGCTAGTTACCTCAACCAACAAATTATCTCCCAAAGCAAACAAACAGATGTCAACACAACAAAAGATAATGTCATCGAAACAATTACGCAACTGATTGATCAAAACATAAATAAACTACCAGAGACTGATCTTGGTGTCATCGGCTTAACTATTGCTATTCACGGTTCAGTTGATCACAAGAAAATCACATTTACCCCTCGATCAAATATTGACCAAATCGATCTTTTCCATATCCTTCAAGATAAGTATGATTTTGACATTCATATCGAAAATGAGGCTATCTTATCAACTTTTGGCGAATATTCCTTTACGTCACATAGCAATTATCTCATCAACTTCAGTTTAGGAAATGGGATTCGAGCAGGTATTATTCAAAATGGTGTTCTTGAAAAAGGACGTAGTGGTAATGCTGGTGAAGTCGGTCATACGATAATCAAAAAAGATGGTCTACGTTGTATTTGTGGAAATTCTGGCTGTTTAGAACAATATACAAGCCTATCAGCAATTTACCGTCAATTTAGTCAAATCAAAAATATGAACTTTGTAAATATGATTATTATTCGAGAATATTTTAGAAATGATGATCCTGAAACACTTGACTTTATCAAAGAAATTGTTGATATGTTGTCTATTTCTATTAATACTCTTGTCATGATGTTTGATCCAGAAATCATCACACTAAATGGCGACTTATTTAAGGAGCTGCCTGAAATTAGCGAGATGATCAAAACAAATTTAAAAAGTACTTTTGCAAAGAAATTAATCCTTCGTAACTCTTTTCTTCATGATCGTGCTGCAATCTTTGGCGCATTAGCTTTAAATGTGCAACACTACTTTGATATACCAAATCTCAAATACAATCGGGACTATATACAAGAAGTACAAGCATCAAATACCTATTAAAAAAATGGAGACAACGATCTCCATTTTTTTAATACAGCTTTAAGAATAGGCTTATTTTTCATATAGTAAGAGAACTCTAGTCCTTAACAAATACTTCAGCTAACGCAACTTCTACTACTGAACTTTCTAAATTAGGTTGGCCAAAATCAATTGACACTATGGCTGTTGATCCATCAACAACCCACTCTCCTTGTGTGTTAACAACTTTAAAACTATCGCTTTTTAGTTGAATCGTTACTTGCACGTCCTCAGCTTTCGGCAAAAAAACTCGCTCAAAAGCAATTAATTTATGATTTTTCGGTGCAAATTCGGAATCAATTTTAGCATAAACTTGAAGCACTTCTTCACACGCATAATCGCCCATATTTGACAGCGTTATCGTCAAAGCCAAGTCCTCAAGCATGACTGACTTAACGACTGACTGACCATAAGTTAAGCCATAACCAAATGGATAGAGTACCTCAAGCTGCGTATTTTGATAGGTCCGCTCGCTCATACTATAGTCAGAAAAATCGGGTAAACCGACTGTATCTCTATAAAATGTAACTGGTAGTTTGCCACTTGGACTGGTGTCGCCAAATAAAATATTAGCAAGCGCCCTACCGCCATGACTGCCTGGATACCAAGCATGGATTATCGCCTTAACATTTGGGTGACCCTCTAAGCCATCCAAACTCAAAGCACTACCCGCGGTCAATACAACGATGACAGGCTTACCAGTTGCCAAAACTTTTTCTAGCAATCTTTTTTGTTGACCTGGCAATGACAGGCTTGCTTTATCACCCGATCCATAGATATTGCCCGAATCACCTTGTTCCCCTTCAATCGTTGGATCCAATCCAAGACAAAGCAAGGCGATATCAGCATGGGCTGCCGCAATAACTGCCTCACTCTCGCGCTCATTAGCACGTGACAAACTACTTTCGGCATGATCAGCATAAAGATGACAACCTAAGGCGTAAGTGACACGCACATCTTCAGATAAGACTTGTCGAATCCCCGCATCAAAGGTCACGTATTGATTCGCTGTTCCTGCATAGTTCCCTGCTAAAGCGCCGATATTTCTGACGGTCGGTCCGATAACAGCGACTGAGCTAATCCTGGCTTTCTCTAATGGTAAGAAGTGGTCATTTTTCAGCAATACCATCGATTTTTCTGCAGCTTCTAAGGACAGCGCTTCATGCGCCTTAGACGCATTGGCTTCATAAGGAATCTGATCATCATCATTATCAGCCGCAAACATACCTAACCTGACACGTGTTGTGTAGAGTTTCACGACAGATGCCGCGATTTCGTCCTCGGTGACTAAGCCCTTACCAACTGCTTCAAATAAGGCATCCGAAATTTTCCCCGCACAAAGATTAGTGCCAACTTTCATGGCTAGCGCCATCGTTTCGGCAGCAGTTTTTGTATAATGGTGGTTCTCGTGGACATCTTCTAGTGCCATATAGTCACTAACGACATGGCCTTCAAAGCCCCATTTATCAAGCAAAATCTCTTTTATCAACTGCTCATTAACACAAGCCGGCTGACCATTGACCGCATTATATGCCCCCATGAAAGCTTCTACATCAGCTTCTTTAATGGCGGCTTCAAACTGGGGTAAGTAGAATTCACTTAAATCTTTTGGGTTGACGACCGCATCAAAATAATGCCGTTCTTCCTCTGGTCCACTATGTACAGCAAAATGTTTGGCACAGGCTGCCAGACGCAAATACTTACCATCTCCTTGCAAGCCTTTGATGAAAGCGACACCTATCTGCGCAGTTAAGTAGGGATCTTCACCATAAGTTTCTTGTCCTCTTCCCCAACGTGGATCTCGAAAGAGATTGATATTTGGCGACCAGAACGTCAAGCCCTTATAAATATCTCGGTCCCCATATTCTGAGTAAGTGTTATATTTCGCTCGTCCTTCAACAGATATCGCCTCAGCTACTACTCGGACCAAGGACTTGTCAAAAGTCGCAGCAAGCCCAATAGCCTGGGGGAAAACAGTTGCAACACCCGCCCTAGCAACACCATGAAGCGCCTCATTCCAATAATTATAGTGGGGAATGCCTAAGCGCTCAATAGCTGATGCATCGAAATCAATTTGACTGATTTTCTCTGCTAGACTCATCTGTGAGACGATTTCAATCGCTTGCTTTCGAGCTTCCTGATGGGTGATTGTCATTTCTACACTCCTTAATTTAATCGCTAGCGCCTAAAAATTGACAAATAGGACACCTACTTTACGCGCATCATTATATCAATCATAAATTTGTCTACTGTGCGCATCCGCAATACCAGATTTACGCCAAAAATAAGTATTGACCTGATCCCGCCAGTCTTTGGCAACACGATACTGTTCGGCCAAAAGCAATTTGACATTTTCAAAAGAGACGACATCTAGTTCATCTTCCAGTGCTTCCCAAACAGCAATATAGTGTTCAACCTGTTCAACACCTTCAAAATGGGTGTCATAGATATGCTGAATCAACGTCTTGCCACTTTCTTGAAGCCGGTGTGTATAGGGAAGGTGATGGAAAAATAGGACT
The DNA here is from genome assembly GCF_002441695.1 of Pseudolactococcus piscium. Taxonomy (GTDB): domain Bacteria; phylum Bacillota; class Bacilli; order Lactobacillales; family Streptococcaceae; genus Pseudolactococcus; species Pseudolactococcus piscium. The sequence continues at coordinate 143,110 of NZ_JXJW01000001.1, read as the reverse complement.
AGATTGTCAGGACATGTCGCTGAATCATTGTACTGCGCTTCAAGCGCTGCACCATACTGAGCTGTATAGCCTGTACCATCTATCGACGTCCGGTTGACACCGATTCCATTACGATCGGCAAAATGATACGTCCCCCAGCGATCATATTCGTAGCCATCGACATCAGGCCCGTAATGCAACTGCGGTTTAACCATAAAACCAATCCCAAGCGGCGCCGTATAAAACTCATAGGTTTCACGAGATGTTAATAAAACGTCTAATAGTTTTGCCTTGGCTTGGGCACTTAAGTAGAAGGTCAGCTTGAGCCACTCATCGGCTATCTCCTGAGAGGTCAACCCGTTATCCCAGCATAACCTACCATAAGCGAATAGGTTGATCTGCATCAGTTTATGATGCGTCCAGTTGTTATCCATACCGACACTACCAACAGCCGCAATCCCAGAAAGAGAGGGTATAACGGAATGTTCTTTGAGTGTCGTTTTCACCAAACTCTTGCCATCCGTCATTTGCGTATCAAAGTCCAACGCTTCCTTCCAAACAGGGGCCAAATAGTAAATATGCTTTTGATGGCCAGTGTACTCCTGCGTAATTTGAAATTCGATCATGTGATTGGTCTTTTTCAAGGCACCAAAGAGAGGGGTTACAGGTTCTCTCGTTTGAAAATCTATCGGTCCTAATTTGATTTGTAGCGTCACATTATCATCAAATTTACCATCTAACCCAATAAAGTGATCATAGGCGGCACGCGCACGATCTATCGACCTATCTCGCCAATCCTGTTTACAATCATAGACAAAACACCGCCAAATGACATGACCACCATAAGGTGACAGTGCACGGGCGAACATGTTGGCACCGTCATCATGTCCTCTACCATAAGTAAAGGGCCCAGGTTCTCCTTCTGAATCAGCTTTAACGACAAACCCTCCGAAATCAGGAATCGCACGGTAGATCGTTTTGGCAATTTTCGTCCAAAATCTATTGACATCATCAGCTAATGGATCAGATGTCGCCAAGCCACCGACGAGTTTAGGAGATGCAAAATTCACACTCAGATAGGTTTTAATGCCGTAATGGCTAAAAATATCTGATATTTCTTTAACATCTGGTAAATTTTCTTCTAGAATTAACCGGGTTTCAACTTGATGCACATTGACATTATTAATCGATACGGCATTGATCCCTACTGATGCAAGCAAGCGTGCATATTGCCGAATTAACTCAAAATCTCGCCTAAAGGTGTTAGCTTTGTAGAAAATAGAATCTCCCGCATACCCACGTTCGATCGACCCATCCATATTATCCCAGTGATTGATCATCCGAATACTTTGATCAGGAATCGACATGAGGCTGACAACATCTGCTCCCTGTGCTAAAACAGTATAGATATGATAAAACCCATAAAGTAAGCCTTTTGAGTGATTCGCTAAAATAGTGATAACATGATTTTCCAGGACAACTTTGAACCCTTCTTGTCCCAAACGTGCATCCGTAACAAGATCAAACACAATATCTGCATCTTCCTGATTGCTTTTCTTGTGCATATTAGTATACAAGTCCGAGAATTCATCAGCAATGGTTGTTGCTATCTTTGATGTATCATTTAAATAATAGCCTTGGTATCTGTCATCTGTGATTTTTTTAGTTAACCAACAGCTGTCTTTGTTCGACATGTCTCATTCTCCTAATATCTTTAATAGTGTTACTTTGGGTAAGCGCTGCGCCAGTAGATGACCACCAGCTCGACTATAATGCAGGCCGTCTCCTCGATCGATTTCATCCGCTAGCTTGACCTGTGATACGGCATCTCGTGCCAGAAAATCCAAATCTAATACACTGTCAAATAAGGACGTCTCCCTAATCCAAGCATTGACGGCCTGTCGCTTAGCCTCAAATGAGGACTGATAAAAATCAGACTTTCCGGCAGGTGTCAACGTACAGGCGACTAATCGACTACCATAACGTTTGACGATATCAGCGTAGTGCATCAAGCCTGAAATAATCACTGCTGCACTGGCAGTCCCAAACAGGCAGTCATTAATCCCATGGTATAGTAAAACTGTGTCTGGTACCGCTAAGGAAAACACATCCCTCTCAAACCTTAAGAGACCAGAAGCACCATGACGCAGATAAGCGTCTGATGCAGGTTGATCTGTCCCAACTAGTATTTGATTGCCGCCAATACCAAGATTAACAAGACCAAACGCGTCTAGCTGCTCCTCTCGTAGTCTACTTTTTAAACCATCCATTAGCCAACCTTGCTGCGTTAATGAATCTCCAAAGAAATGGACCGTTTTAGCATCCGTCACAGCTTCTAAGTATTGAAAGCCATAGACAAACTGCAAGGCAGGGTTTTCTTGTCTTGTTCTGAATCTTTTTTCTTGCGGCTCAACTTGATTTTGGTACCTATTCTCAACGCTTATATTTTGATCTGAATAAGTGACAATGCCACTCGTTATAATCGTCGGTTTAGCTAACTGTGTCGTGATAACAATCTGATCCCCCGACTCAAACATTACCGCGATTGGATCGGTCTGAATCCGCTCACCTGGTCGAACACAAATCGTATCTTGCCTTAGCACCTGAACTAGGTAGACCTCGCCCTGGTGCGATAAGGTTACCTCGCTAAATATTAAAGACTCAATGCCATACTCATTTTCTAGCACTAAACGCAGACTAGCCCCACCGGCATCAAGCGTTAATGTAATGACCTGTTGCTCAGCTTGTAAATAACTTGGCCACGATCGATAATCCGAACTTAAGTAGCCAAAAATCGGCTTCCAATTCATCTTGCTATCCTCTTTCCCTCTTTAATTGATATCATACTGCTATCACCCGTTTCTTAACAAAGTAAAGACAGCTAATCCACCTTTTTTGACATCAGACTCACACCCCTGTTCTAGAAGCCAATCTTACCTGACACATCTCCAAAATACAGGCTAACTGAGAACCGACACTGACAATTTAGATAAATCAAATAATTGATCAAGCCACCAAGTATACAGATATAAGCGATAGGAAATAAAACTAAGGAAATGGCAATCCCAACAAGACAGATCATGTTAACCAAAGTGACTAAAGGTAATCTATAAGCAATTAACAAGGCTGAGAAAAATTTTCTACCTAAGCTGAGTTGCTTTGATCTTGCGTCCGTTGCTATCAAGATCATAAAAAACAGACTACTGATGAGAAAACCACTTGTTATCAAAAATGGCACATAAAGCAAGCCATTTTTTAGCACACTTAAAATCCGAAAGTCAAAAACCAGAAAAGCGATTAGTAGGGTGTAAAAGACACTCATTTGCCACTGAGACTTTAGATTCCTTTGATACAGGCGACAATATGCTTTAAAAGCTAGCGGTCCTTTACCCGCTTCATTTATGGTAAATTGTGTTAAAAAGCTGATAAGCATTAGGAAAATAGGGACTAGAAATAAGATAAAATTATTGAGCGTCATTTTAAATACCAAAAGCATCATCAGAAACAGACTATTCGATAAAATAAAATACAGGCTCTGAATCGTTAAGCGATAGACAGCGTTAACAATATCAACTGTCCAATCTGTCAAAAAATCAAAATTAAATTTCATGATTCCTCCTTATCATACGTCGTATTATCCTTTAATACCTGAAGACGTTACCCCATCAACAAAGTATTTTTGGGCACTAAAGAACAAGATAATCGCAGGTAAAAGTGAGATAAGCGACATGGCAAACACTTGATTCCATGGTGTATTCGTCGATGGATCAATATTCAACTTCAAGGCTAGGGATACCGGGAATTTATCTTGAGACGTGATATAGATAAGTGGTCCAAGGAAATCACTAAAACTCCAGACGAATTGGAAGATTACACACGAGATCAAAGCTGGTTTCAAGGCTGGCACTAGTATCCGCCATAAAATACCAAATTCGCCACAACCATCTATCGTTGCTGCTTCATCTAAATCTCTTGGAATCGACCGCAAGAACTGAATCATCATAAATACAAAGAAGGGCTCTTGGGCAAACACTGAGTTGGCAATCAAAGGGATGTAGGTATCCAACAGACCCAGATTTTTCCAGAATAAATATAAAGGAATACGCGTGACAACTTGAGGCAAGAACATGGTTGCCATCAATAAAGAAAACATAATTTTCTTAAAAGGAAACTCGAATCGAGCAAAACCATAAGCTGTGATCGTCGCAGACAAAAGTGTGAAAACGATCTTTGGCACGACATATTTAAAGGTATTAATGAAGTATAAAGTAAATGTATAATCCCCTTTGGTATTCCAACCGTCAATATAAGCTTGAAAATCTAAACGCTTTGGAATAAACCCAATGGATGTGAAAATCTCATTATTCTCTTTAAACGACGCACCTACCAGCCAAATAATTGGATAAAGCATGACCACTGCAACCAGTGTTAAGACGACATATCTCATTACGGCAGAGAATTTTTGATTTTGCAGTTTTCTATTTTCAGATAAACTAGGTGTAACAGCCATTATTTCCCACCTCCATCAGAGTAATAGACCCATTTTCTTTGACTAGAAAATAAGATAATCGTTGTCCCAACAATCAAGGCAAATAACACCCAACTTGCGGCACTTGCATAGCCCATATCAAATTCTTTAAAGGCTTTATCATAAATATACATAGATGCCAGATACGTCGAATTTAGTGGGCCTTTACCTGTAACAATATAGGGACCATTGAACTCTTGAAAGGCATTATTGAGCTGCATGACAAGATTAAAGAAGATTGTCGGCGTTATTAGGGGGATTGTGATTTTTAAAAACTGGGTCAACTTAGACGCCCCCTCAAGACTAGCTGACTCATATAGCTCACCTGGAATATCTTTTAGTGCCGCCAAAAATATGAGCATTGCTGATCCAAACTGCCAAACTTTTAAAATGACAAGAACGATCATTGCCCCAGTTGCTGTTGATAGCCAATTGATTGGCTGTACCCCAAATATCCCTAAAAACGAATTCACTAACCCTTTAGGTTGAAACATAGAGCGCCATAGGACACCCACAGCGACATTCCCACCTAAAATAGAGGGAATGTAGTAGGCTGTTCGATAGAAATTAATCGCCTTCAACTTAAAGTTCAAAATGAAGGCAACAAATAGTGCAAAACCTAACTGAAGTGGTACTGTCGCCACCGTATAAATCAACGTCGCTTTTAAAGAGGCGATGAAGGTCTGATCTTTGAATAAATTGATATAATTTTGTAACCCTAGAAAGGCAACTTTTTGTCCAACACGTGCCAGTGAGTAGTCCGTCAACGCGTAATAAAATGATGATAGAATTGGCCAAATTGTCAAACCGATAAACCCAATGAGCCATGGGGTTACAAAAATTAATCCAATTTTTTTACTTCTCATTTTTCCCTCCTCGGAATTCAATAATTGGAATAAGCATTTACAGCAATCAAAACAGCTAGAAATACACCGCTATAGGATAGCCGAGTAAATGATTATGGGAACAAACATTAACATATTTGCTCCCATATCTTTGATTAGAACGACTTATTTTAGTTTATAATCTTTTGCAAGTTTAGCAGCTTGATCTTTTGTCTTTGTAAACACATTTTTCGCTGCTGTTTTCAAATCAGTTTTGCCAAGTTCTACAGCTTCAATCTCTGTTGTGTAGATAGTTGTCAAACTACCATCTTCATAGAAAGGCGTCTCGTTCATCTTGACTGCTTTTTGTCCATAGTCATAGCCATCCTTCATGAAACCAGTTAACTTACCTGATTTAGTTAAGGACTTGACAGCTGCTGATGACGCTGGAATACCACGAGATAGCCCTAGTATCTCGTTTGCTTTCTCACCATTAAGAAAGTCATTTAAGAATGTCCCGACTTGCTCAGGATTCTTTTCATTCTTTTTAACACCAAATAACATAGATGGTTTTGATAAGAGGTTAACCTTTTTACCACCCTCTGCAATCGGATAGTCCACAATGACAAGCTCACTACCAACTGCTTTTAAAGATTGATAATCTGATGTAATACCCGCATTCCAACCAATACCGCCACCATATTCACCGTTCAACCATTTTTTATTAGTTGCTAATGAAACCGGTTCTGTCCCAACATTTTCTAAGTAGTCCTTACGAGAAACAAAGACACGTGCATCGGCCATTTTTTTATACCAAGTCATGCCATCAAGATAGTCTTGCTCTGACCAGTTCAAATCACCTTTTGCATTAAACTCAGTTTTGCCAGTTTTTTGTTGCAACCAGACAGTGACTGGAAAGCGCCATGTAGGTGAGGCAATCATGAAGGACCCTTCAGGTAATTTTTTTGCTGCTGTTGCATAATCATCCCAAGTCTTAAGGGATGCAGCATCAATACCATTTTTTTCATATGCAGTCTTATTGACATACATGACAAGTGTGTTTTCGCCATAAGGCACAGCAACTTGCTTGCCGTCAACCTGACCAAACTTCAAAAAGTCTTTGTTATATGTCGATAAATCTAGACTCTTGATTTTGTTTAAATCATAGAAGCCACCATTTTGGCCAAACTGAGGTACCCAACTATATAGCAAAGTCGTCACATCAGCCAGGGTATTTCCTGCATAGCGTGTTGTAAAGACTTGGTCCAAGTCACCAAAGCCACTTGGTTCTCCCTTAACAGAGATATCTTTATGATCCTTTTCAAAATTCGTGATCATATCTTGTGTGGCTTTATGCCGATCATCATTCCCCCACCAACTAAAGCTGACTTGCACAGCCCCTTTATTTTCAGTCGTATTGCCCTTTTTCTTGCCAGCCGAACACCCTGTAGCTAACGCTGCAATCGACAGAATTGTCACAGCACTCACTGCCACTTTTTGCCATTTTTTCATTTCATGCTCCTTCTTATTTCCTTTATTTTAGAGGATTGCTTCTAGTTAGTATCAAATTAGTTACTTACACCAATCAAACCAAGTAATCATTCAGGTGTGATTTGACAAGTTCAATATGACTTGATTCATTTTTTATTTCCCCACCATGCTCTAGCGAGTAGGCAGTCAAGGACTCAAGGTCTTCCTTGTCAGCTAAAATGTTTGCACCAATGCCTGTTTGATAGCTGGCATATCGACTGGCTTTTAAATCTGACAAGAACCGATCCTCTAGAATCGCCGCTGCACCTTTCAAGCCGCGTGCAAAGGTATCAAATCCTGCGATATGTGCCAAGAACAAATCTTCAGCCGCAAATGATGAGCGACGCACTTTTGAGTCGAAGTTAATGCCACCAGGTGCCAGACCATCATTTTCTAAAATTTCAACCATGACAAGCGTTGTATCTAGTACGTTTGTTGGAAACTCATCTGTGTCCCAGCCAAGTAAGACATCCCCTTGGTTGGCATCAATAGAGCCAAGCGCATCATTGATCCGAGCGACAGTTAGCTCATGCTCAAATGTATGACCAGCTAATGTCGCATGGTTGCCTTCCAAGTTAAGTTTGAAGTCCCCTTGCAAGTTATACTTCAAGATGAAGGCAAGCGCTGTTGCGGCATCAAAATCATATTGGTGTTTCATTGGTTCTTTTGGTTTTGGCTCAATCAAGAATTGGGGTTTGTGACCGATTTTCTCACCATAGGCAATCGCCATTTTAAAGAGACGGGCGATATTGTCTTGTTCAAGGGCCATATCCGTATTTAACAAGGACTCATAACCTTCACGACCACCCCAGAAGACATAGTTTTCACCGCCTAATTTTTTAGAGATATCCAAGCCTTTTTTGATTTGGGCTGCCGAGTAAGCAAAGACATCAGCGTTATTTGATGACCCAGCACCATTGACAAAACGCGGATTTGAAAATAGATTAGCCGTGTTCCAAAGTAATTTAATACCTGTTTCATCCATCTTTTCTTTGATCAGATCCGTAATAACATCTAAGTTATCAAAGAATTCGGCTAGTGATTCGCCTTCTGGTGCAATGTCGATATCATGGAAACAAAAGTAAGGGGCATCTAGTTTGACCAATATTTCAAAGAAAGCCTCAACACGATTTTTCGCTGTTTCGAGGGCTGTCTCACCCAACCATGGCCGTTGATTAGTTGCACTACCAAAGGGGTCTGAGCCATCTTGTGTCATGGTATGCCAGTAGGCAATGGCAAAGCGGAGATGTTCTCTCATCGTCTTGCCTGCAACTACTTCCTCGGGGTTGTAGTGTCTGAACGCGAAGGGATTCTTTGCATCTACACCTTCGTATTGAATTTTTTCAATCTCTGGAAAATATGTCATGTTGTGCTTCCTCCTACTCGTTTTTTACGAGCCAATTAGTTAGGAAAAATTATAAACTAACCTAACCATACGATGTTAATTAAAATGTTTTTTGTAAGTACTTTTCATATCCAAACCTAGTTAGATTGTTCGGCGTACTAACTTATAAACTCATTGTAACCGCTTCCACCTAGTTTGTCAATACTTTTCCTATATTTTTTACTTATTATTTTTCGAAACTGACTAACAAGACCAATATTTATCTGTTTACTAGCATTATCAGCAATTTCTCACTACCTTAACTATCATTGATTTATGATGACAGACGTACTAGATAAGACAGACAAATAAAAAAAAGCATCCCTCTAGTTAACAAGAGGGATACTTTGTCGTTATTAAATCGTCCTATTTTTGCCACTTAAAAGAGCCTAGCTAGACTTGAGACTTCAAGTATTGTTTCCACCTTACACTTGACTGATGCTTAAGTAGCCAGCCTATAACCGTGCTCAAAATAGCCAAATTTGTCTCGTTTTCCATCCCTTCTAAATTATGACTTGGGGCATATCCTGCAACTTTACCACTCCCATAAAAGTGACGCCATCCAGCAACTGACTCCCCATACTTAGAAATACTACGTAAAAAAATTGTTGTATAAGCATCAATCATGCCAATCTGATAATGCTCATCTATGATCGTAAACTCACTTGGACATTCTGCTATATATGATTGATACGTCACCGCTAGTTGCTCTGGATGCATGATAAAATACCCTTTGATCATTTTGACATAGTCTGAATCTTGGGGATAATTTGATAACCCTGAATGCAGGGAAAGCCAACTACCACCATGCTCGACATATTTGATAATCAGTTTGCTAATTTCAGGTGTCAGCCATCCACTAGCATTGTCTTCTTGTCCTACGACTTGATTTTCTATTGATAAAATAATCAAATCAGGATTCTCAAGAATTGCATCAGCCAATTTTTCAATTGGTATATTTTCATAATTAACTAACTCATCCAATAAATCTAAGGCATGCTGAATATAATCTTTACCATCTGATTTGTGGTGATACAAATCACCAGTGATACTTATGACTTTTTTTACCATCTTATTTCACTCCAAATTTATAGTTGATACTTTTTACTATTTTTTTTCCTGGTAGAAGTGCTACATCTCCCCATTCTGGATGATTGGGTGTATCAGGGATTTCTTGAAACTCTATTGCAAGTCCTAAATTTTTCACCATTGGACGATGATTAACGTAAGTTGTCCGATGCCATCCAGTCGCAGTGTATATAATAACACTTCGTGCATTACTCGTTACAGTTAACGTTCTACCACTTACATCATCGGATACTAAAACTGTATTGCTATCTGAGTCTTCTGCAAAAATGTAAGCTGTGTCTAAACCATTTGGTAAATCACGCAAAGCCTGATTCACTCGTTTGGGATTTGTAAAATCATAAGGTGTATCCGAAACGCCAATAAAGGCGCCTGTAGGAATTAGTGCGTTATCCGTCTCCAATATATGAGGTGCTGAAACATAAAGATTTTGCTCTTCTATAGTGGTTTTTAGGTCCCCGCTAAGGTTAAAATAGCTATGATTGGTTGGATTGAAATAACTGGCAACAGAGGACTCCCCAGTAAATGTGATGGTCAACTGATCACCGGCTAATCTATAAATAACGGCTGCTTTAATCGGACCAGGAAAGCCAGATTTATCATCTAAATAGCTAAAGCTAACCGTGATGCTATTCTTGTCTTCTTGCCAATCTAGTTCCCATTCTTGAAAAGACCAACCTTGCGATCCACTATGCAGTGAATTACCATTCTCATTTGCTTGTAGTGACAATTGACCAATTTTTGCCTGCTTAATACGTCCAGCAACTGGACCGACTGTCGCACCAAAGTACTGCAAGTCATGCGATATATCAGACATCGGCGTCACATTTAGTACAATATTTTCTTTCTTACCAACTTTATCTTTAGCAAGTACTCGGTAAAGATGGGCACCATAAGATAGCAACTCTACAGTCAAGTCATCATTTTTTAAAATCACTAAAGATGATGTTTTGTCTTTCCCTAGACTGACTTTTTTGATTATTACACTCATACTTCTCCTCACAATGTTATAAAAAGATGCACGCCCACTGGCGAACAGGGATCGTGCATCATTTACATGTCATCTCAAAACGAGACAACATAATATATTGAATAAAGTATCACAGATGTCAGGTTAAATTAGCTAAGGAGGCTCAATTATCGACGTATAACTGGCAGTTGGCTGACTGTCAGTTTACACCTGTCATACTTTAAAACAATCATTTTAAGTTTATGTCGATATGGTCATGTCTCTTATGACCATATCCAATTTTCAACTTCTGGTATATCCTCACCATGTTCACGGATATAGCTATGATGGAAATTGATCGTGTCAGTCATTTTTTGTGAAAACGGCGCAGCTTCTTTACCGTAAACAGCATTAGCACCATCTTGTGCCAAATGGAAACGGTCCATTTCACTAAAGACACGCATGTCAAATGGCGTTGTAATATCGCCATTTTCACGATACCCGTGAATTAATACATTCTGATTATGTCGATCAAAGAAGATATCACGAATTAGTCCTTCATACCCATGAAAGGCGAATACAATAGGCTTATCAGTTGTAAAGTATGCATCAAACTGTTCATCACTTAACCCTCTAGGATCAACGGATGGATGACGTAGTTTAAGTAAGTCTACAACATTAATAAAGCGAATTTTAAGTTCTGGTTTCTCTGCTTTAAGGAGAGTAATGGCAGCTAATGCTTCTAAATTTGGTTCCGTACCTGCAGCTGCAATCACTAAATCTGGTGCTTCATCTTCCGCATTAGTGGATGCCCAGTCAATAATTTTCAGGCCTTCTTTAACTAAAATTTCAGCTTCAATTGCAGAGTAAAACTGAGGTCTAGGCTGTTTTGAACAAACAATCAAGTTAATCAATTCTTCAGACCCTAATGCTTCAGCCATTACTGCTAATACGGTGTTCGTATCTGCTGGTAAATATTCTCGTATAAACTCAGGTTTTTTTTCTGATAAGTGGGTCAAGAGACCTGGATCTTGATGTGTGTAGCCGTTGTGATCTTGTTGAAAAACTGTGGATGTTGCAAGCAGGTTAAGCGATGGGTAATGATGACGCCAAGGCTGCTCTTTAGCTTTACGTAACCATTTAAAATGTTGCGTAATCATTGAATCAACAACTCGTAAAAATGCTTCATAACTTGCGAAAAAGCCATGTCGCCCAGTCAATACATAGCCCTCTAAGAAGCCTTCGCATTGGTGCTCTGATAATTGCCCATCAATCACACGACCAACTGGTGAAATCCATTCGTCGTAGTCTTCTCTCTTTGTTCCCAGCCACTGACGATTTGTCACATCAAATATGGCGTTCAAGCGATTTGATTTCGTTTCGTCAGGTCCAAAAATACGAAAGTTTTCTGGGTTAGCGACAATTAATGCTTTAGCAAATCTACCAAATTCAATCATGTCCTGTGCCACAGTTTGACCAGGTTTAATAGATAATGCATAAGATTGCCAATCAGGGATAACCAATGGTTTAGGATCAATTCCCCCATTAGTAATCGGGTTTGATGACATGCGTTGATTGCCTTTTGGCGACAAGGTACGAATCTCGTCTCTAATTGTGCCATTTTCGTCAAATAGCTCATCCGGACGATATGACTTTAACCAATCTATCAAAGCATCAACTTCTGCCATATGGTCAGCATCGACTGGAATCGGCACTTGGTGGGCACGAAAACCGCCTTCAATTGGGGCGTTATCCCAAGATTTAGGGCCTGTCCACCCTTTTGGTGTCCGAACAATTAAAACTGGCCAGTGTGGCATCTCAGCATCTTCTGCTTTACCTTGACGTGCTTCTGCTTGAATTTCCTTAATTCGGTCAATTGCATGATCTAATTTACTAGCCATTAAAGGATGAAGTACAGCTGCATCCGTCCCCTCAACAAATATAGGATCCCAACCGAGTCCTTCAAAATACTGAGTCAATTCAAAATCTGATTTTCGTTCTAAGATCGTTGGATTCGATATTTTACCACCATTTAGATACAAAATAGGCAGAATAGCCCCATCATTTACCGGGTTAATAAATGTATTTGAGAACCATCCTGCGGCAAGCGGACCGGTTTCTGCTTCCCCATCACCAATAACTGTCGCAGCAATCACGTCTGGATTATCTAAAATAGCACCTGTAGCATGTGATAAAGCGTACCCTAATTCGCCACCTTCATGTATTGAGCCAGGTGTTTCTGGCGCTGCATGTGATGCAATGCCTCCAGGAAAGGAAAATATTTTACAGAGTTGTTTAAACCCTGCCTCATCCTGTGTAATCTCAGGATATAATTCGGTATAAGTGCCATCAATATAAGCATTAGCTACCATCACTTGCCCACCATGACCTGGACCTTCTATATAGAACATGTTCAGATCATACTTGTTAATGACGCGGTTAAGATGGGCATAAATAAAGTTTTGCCCTGAAATTGTTCCCCAATGTCCTATGGGGTGTTTTTTTAAATCTTCTTTTTGAATCTCATGTTTTAACAACGGATTATTCTTGAGATACATCTGTGCAACTGCAATATAGTTAGCTGTACGCCACCAGGCATCAACTTTTGAAAGGTACGCTTCTGAAGAGAAATCTAGCATTTGTTTATTATCCATCCTATGTTTTAGCTTATTTTAAGGCCAGTAAATCATGACTGATTGCTTGTGTTGCCTGATAGATTTGTCTATATATTTTATAAACTGCTGTATAAGCTGCTACATTTTCAGCAATTGGCTTCACTTCATCTTTGTAATGCACAAAAACTTCAGCAGCCTCTGCTGCACTTTCAAACCAACCCGCACCGATGGCAGCTAGTATCGCAGCACCTAGACCTGGCCCTTGTTCAACTGTCAAATTTAGGATTGTTGTATTAAAGATATCTGCTTGCATCTGTAGCCAGTCAGCATTCTTTGCACCACCACCAACAGACACGATTTGGTCAAATTTTCGACCTGCTATCTCTTCCATCATCACTTGGGAATCTTTGAGTGAAAATGTAATCCCCTCAAGTACAGCTCTAGAAAAATGTGTTAAGGTATGATGCGTATCAATCCCAATAAATGACCCACGAATTTGGCTATCAACATGTGGTGTACGTTCACCTACAATGTAAGGCGTAAAAAGCAGACCATCTGAACCCGGATGTATCTCAGAAATACCTTGTAGCAATTCTGAATAAGTTTTATCTTTAGCAAATGTTCTCTTAAACCAATCTAAACTGTTACCGGCAGCCAAAGTGACACCCATTGAATAATAGTCATTTTTTGATGCATGGTTGAACAGATGAAGTTTGCCTTGATAATCTACACTAGCGTCTTTTTCAAATGATAAAAATACACCACTTGTCCCGATTGAGCACATACCTGCACCGTCCTTGATAATGCCTGCACCTAAAGCAGCACAGGCATTATCAGCACCACCTGCGAAAACTGGTACATCAACTTCAAAGCCAAAAAATGCTTTCATTTCTTTTGTTAAGTTGCCTACTTTATCTTGTGATGCTAATAATTTCGGCAGTCTTTCAACTGGAATATCAAATAGGTCTAAAATTGGAATCGCCCATTCTTTTTTAGAGACATCAAGCAACAAAGTTCCAGCAGCATCTGAAAAATCCGTTACAAATATATCTGTCAAACAAAAGCTCAAGTAGTCTTTTGGCAACATCATATAGTGTACCCGATCCCAATTTTCGGGTTCGTTTTCTTGAATCCAGAGCATTTTCGGTAGCGTAAATCCCTCAAGCGCCCTATTTTTTGTTAAGTCAAGAAGTAAATCTCCAGCTTTTTCAGTGATCGTTTGACACTGTTTACTTGTTCTGACATCATTCCAAAGTATGGCTGGCCTAATGACTTGCTTCTGTTCATCTAAAACGACTAAACTATGCATTTGACCTGAAAAACTAATCCCTTTTAGGTCCGTTTTCATAGCGGGTTGGAGACCAACCAGATCGACAATTACTTTTTTTACCGCACCAATCCAAAGATTCGGATCTTGTTCACTATAGCCAATTTTTGGTGTGGAAATGGGGTAGTCATAGCTAGATTCTGCAACAACTTCACCCTGTTCATTAATTAATATGCCTTTTAGAGAGCTTGTCCCCAAATCAATTCCCAGTACATACGCCATCTTTTTCCCTTTCTTACTACAAAGTACTTATCTAAATTATGTCAATCAAGAAAGTTCGTATATCGAACAAACTTACATTGTTATTGTAAACCCTTACAGGATATTTGTCAAGCACAAGCCCGCTATTTTATATGATTAGTCCATCTACTACTTTGATTATCAGAAAATGACTGATAGTCAAGGTAGTTTCTTTTCTCAATACTATGCTCGTTTAATATTATTTTAAGCTTTATTCATTATAATAAACGTATCCCTAAAATTTTTCATAACAACTCCTTAAGACGCCTAGGTTTGGATAACCTAGGCGTCTTTCTTTTATGATTTCTTAGTCACACATCACTTAGTGAGTAAGCGTTTACAACACTTGCTATTCATGATAAACTTATGATAAAAGGAGGTGTTCTAACATGCAGATAAGACGTGTCTCTTGCTATCATTTTTTTCCTATCTGTGCAATCGTCAGTTTAATCTTAATCAGGTTCATCGAGCTTAATTATGCTGATCGTAATCCACAGGTCATTCGAACCTATTTATTCTTTAATCTACTTTTCCCTTCAGTTTACTTTTTTCTAGTTGCTTATTTAGTGCCCCTATTTATATCGCTTAACTGCAAAGTAAGAGGTAAACACCTGTTACACCTCATCTGGTTCAGTCTAATGTCCCTTTATCTGTTGATTAGTATCTATGTTTGTTTGATCAAGCAACAGCCAGATTTATTCCCACAGAAAATTGATATTAGCTTAGGTATCTTAGTCGGGTTAATCTTAGGCTGTGCCTTAGCTTGTCAACCACCCGATGTTCGCTTAAATAAGTAGCATTAACCGATTGAGAAGCTATTTTCACTGACGAAAATCCCATCTACCTTTAAAGGTTAGACGGGATTTTTAAATATCTTACATGATAGCAATACGAAAAGATTAACACCATAAAACGAGATGACGCAATTATGCCATATAAACCATCACTTCAAACCATCTGCTTTAGACAGTTTATCTAGCATATCGACAAATGCTACTAACTCATCAGCTAGTACCGCATGTCTTAAATAGGCATATTGAACGTAGAATAGCACTTTATCATCTACCACGAGTGGGAGTTTAACGACTCCTGCCATATCTTGGAAGGGCAAAAAATCGGTCATTAAGGTAATACCAGCATTGGCCGTCACCATCTGCCCAATCGTGTGCACATCTGAAAATCGGAATAAGACTTGCGCTTTTTTTCTATATTTATCACTCAGATTTTGAAACGCCTTGGTATGGACAAAGCCATCCTCAAGTAAAATGTATGGATAGTCCAGTGTCTCTTCAAATGTCACCTCTGTCTTTTGGGCTAATGGATTATCCTTAGCGACAAAAATATAAAACTCACGCTGATATAAGAGGTTGACCGTTAGATTAGGATGCGTCAAGGGGATAATACTGCCTATTAGACTAAAGTCTAGTTGGCCTGATAATAGTTTTGTAAGTAGTGACTTCGAGCCACCTGAAACCAAGTCAAATTTTGAGATTAAGTCAACAGTCCCTGGCACTTCCAGTAAGCTTGACAGTAATCTAGCCCGAATAATAGGCGGAAAACCGACATAGATTTTATGTTGCTTAGCATGCTCTATGGCACTTTCTACTACCGTAAATTCATCTAGTATATGACTAATATGTGATTTTAAAATCTCCCCTTCTTGCGTCAATACAACAAAACGATGTGAGGGATCTTTTTGTATTAAATCACAGTTATAATGACATTCTAAGCGTTTCATGGCATGACTAACTGTCGGCTGACTCACATTAAACTGCTTGGCAACCTGCGTAAATGACAGTAACTCAGCTAAAGCATTAAAAAAGTCAAAATCTCGTAAATTCATCTTCCATCACTCCTTTTCATTATTCTATCATACTTTGCACATTTTGTTATTCTTAAATCTTATCATATCTAGTTGAGTTGACTATAATAACTTATAAGTTATAGAATGAATCTTGTAAATGAGTTTTACAACATTATATTAATTGGAGGATGTACAAATGCGTGCACATGAAATTTTAAACAACCCTTTCTTAAATAAAGGGACAGCCTTTACAGAGACCGAAAGAAAATCACTTGGTTTAGTTGGTATTTTACCCCCTTATGTTCAAACAATTGACCAACAAGCTGAACAAACTTACCAACAGTATTTGACGAAACCTAATGATCTAGAAAAACGTCATTTCTTAATGGAAATTTTTAACACAAACCGGACTTTATTCTATTATTTATTTAATCAACATATCGTTGAATTTAATCCAATCGTATATGATCCAACGATTGCTGATACGATTGAAAACTACAGCCATCTATTTGTGGATACACAATATGCTGCCTACCTTGATATCAACCATCCAGAAAATATTAAAGAAACACTTGAAAATGCTGCTGGAGATAGAAAAATTCGCCTAATCGTTGTCACTGATGCTGAAGGGATTCTGGGTATTGGCGACTGGGGAACACAAGGTGTTGATATTTCTGTCGGTAAACTGATGATTTATACTGCTGCCGCTGGGATTGATCCTGAATGTGTTTTACCGATTGTTATTGATGCTGGAACAACGAGACAAGAACTCTTGAATGATCCCTTGTACTTAGGTAATCATCAAGAACGTCAATATGGTGATGACTACTATGCCTTCATTGATCAATTCGTTAACACAGCTGAGGATATGTTCCCTAAATTATATTTACACTGGGAAGACTTCGGTCGTTCAAACGCTGCGACTATTTTGAACAAATATAAAAATGTCATCCCAACTTTCAACGATGATATCCAAGGAACAGGAATTGTTGTCCTAGGTGGTATCTTCGGTTCACTTGATATCACAGGTGAAAAGTTAACTGATCAAGTCTACCTTTGCTATGGTGGTGGGTCTGCTGGAGCAGGGATTTCAAATCGTGTTCATGCAGAAATGGTCAGCGAAGGGCTTTCTGAGGAAGAAGCCTACAAACGCTTCTTTATGGTCGATAAACAAGGGCTATTATTTGATGATATGACTGACTTAACACCAGCTCAAAAACCATTTGCTAAAAAACGAAGTGACTTTGCGAATGCTGCTGAGATGACAGATTTACTGACAATTATCAAAACTGTCAAACCAACCATCCTAGTTGGGACCTCTACTGATCCAGGTGCCTTCACTAAAGAAGTCGTTGAAGCTATGTGCGCGAATACAGCACGTCCTATTATCTTCCCAATTTCAAATCCAACCAAAAAACTAGAAGCAACAGCGCAACAAGTGATCGAATGGTCTGACGGTAAAGCCTTTGTCGCAACTGGTGTCCCTTCAGACACCATCACTTACAAAGGGGTTGACTACCAAATCGGACAAGCTAATAACGCCCTAATCTATCCAGGATTGGGACTTGGTATGCTTGCATCAGAAGCCTCACTTTTAACTGATGAAATGATCGGTGCTGCAGCACATTCTCTAAGCGGTCTTGTTGACTTAACACAAGCTGGTGCACCCGTTCTGCCACCATTCCAATATGTTGCTGATGTCTCTATCAAAGTTGCCGAAGCAGTTGCCAACATGGCCAAATCACAAGGTCTAGCACAAGCTAAAGAAACAGATATGTCAAAAGCAGTGAAAAACCTCAAATGGTATCCAGAATACTAAGAGGACTTAAACAAAAATGAAAAAGTTAAAATCAATCAAGATTTCTGGGATTAGCCTCCCACTCTATGCCTTCGTTATGATTGTCCTTGCAGTCGTCATCGCACTAGGCAAACTCCCACTCAACATGGTTGGGATCACTTTACTTTTAGTTGCCCTAGGGCATCTCCTCTACTATATTGGTGAGAAGCTACCTATTATGAATGCCTACCTTGGTGGAGGTTCTGTATTTACCCTGATAGGGGCAACACTTCTGTCTACTTTCCACTTGATTCCGACACATGTTATTGGTGCTGTTGGTAAATTCATGGGCGGCCAATTCGGCTTTCTGGACTTCTATATCGCAGCGCTTATCTGTGGGTCTATTTTAGGGATGAATCGCAAACTTTTGATCAAAGCATCAACTAAATTTATCCCCGTTGCTTTGGTCACGATGGTCGTTGGCTTCTTCGCAGTAGGTTTCATGGGTATGTTACTTGGCAAAGGCTTTGCACACTCTGTTATGTATGTATCAATGCCGATGATGGCTGGTGGTATGGGCGCAGGTATTACCCCGCTCTCTCAAATCTACGCATCTGGTCTATTTCATGGCAATCAAACTGCTATTTTTTCTCAATTAGCACCAGCAGTTACTTTTGGGAATATTATCGCCATCATCGGCGCATTATCTATCTCAAAAGTGTTTGCCAAAACGAAATACAATGGCCATGGTACATTGATTACAGCAACTAAGGAAGAATTAGCTAAACCAAAAATCATTTTAGATGCCCAACAAATTGGTGTCGGACTCTTGTTCTCCTTCTCTCTTCTCATGGTTGGTAATATCCTCAATAACTTTTTTCCAAAAGTACATGAATATGCTTTCATGATTATTATCGTCTTCATCATCAAAGCAACTGATACCGTACCTAAAAAATTAGAAGATGCTGTGGTCATGTTCAATCAAGTCATCATGACAAATCTGACCCATGCTGTATTAGCTGGTATCGGGTTGGCTTTGATTGACTTAAAAACACTTGCTTCTGCTTTTACTTGGCAATTTGTCGTCCTTTGTTTGACAAGTGTCATCGCAATGGGGCTTACCAGCTGGTTCCTAGGTCTAGCCCTCGGTATGTATCCCGTCGAGACTGCAATCGGCGCTGGTATGATCAACAACTCCATGGGTGGTACAGGTAATATCGCAGTTTTATCTGCATCTGATCGTATGGAAATGATTGCTTTTGCACAGATGGCCAACCGGCTATGTGGCGCAATCGTCCTCATCATGGGTGGTATTCTCATCCGATTCTTCTATCACTAATCAGGCTTTAACTGTAACTTAAGCTTTACCTAGCAATATCAAAAAAGTAATGTCTATCACGTTTTATTCTGATAGGCATTACTTTTTTTGATTGTTTTAAAAAATCAGCAAGAGATGACGATAGTTTTTCTACTACTGAATGTGATAGGTGTGACGATTGTCTCATATTTATTGATACATTGACAGACTTTCTTAAACTTAACATTCTATATTGCTAAATTCGCTAACATATGCTAGAATTAGCATACTTTGTTAGTTTATGGGGAGTAGCAGCAGTCTTTTTTTGACTGGAATGAATCAACATTTACCCGTATGCCTCACAGCATACTGGTTCATTCTTAATTTGCCAGACCAAGAGGATAGGTCTATTTCAGGCTTGATTTTCTTGGTTTTTTACTAGCAAAAAATTTGGAGGAAAACATGTCTAAAGGAAATCTCAAATCAAAAGCAACACTCGGCGGTGTGCTAGTTGCGACAGGAATTGTTTATGGCGATATTGGTACGAGTCCACTATACGTTATGAAATCAATCGTCAGTGGGCAGGGTGGGCTACATAATATTTCAGAGTCTTTCTTAATCGGATCGGTTTCACTCATTCTTTGGACCCTCACTCTATTAACAACTTTTAAGTATGTCCTTATCGCCTTGCAAGCAGATAATCATGGTGAAGGTGGTATTTTTTCGCTCTTTACCCTAGTCCGTAAGCAAGCTAAGTTTCTGACGATCGTGGCGATGATTGGGGGTGCAGCATTACTTGCTGATGGGGTCCTAACGCCAGCCATGACCGTGACGACCGCTATAGAAGGTCTAAAAGAAATCCCCGCCTTTACATCGGTATTCGGTAACAGTCAAACTGTCATCGTGGTCATCACTTTAGCAATCATTACCCTACTATTTTTCATACAGCGTTTTGGCACAGATAAAATCGGTAAAGTATTTGGCCCAATCATGTTCCTATGGTTTACGTTTATCGGCCTTATCGGCCTTGCCAATATGATGTCTAATTTGAACGTGCTTCGTGCCATTAATCCTTATTACGCCTTTCATGTCCTATTTAGCGCTGACAATAAGGCTGGCTTATTAATCTTAGGTAGTGTATTTTTGGCTACAACAGGGGCAGAAGCCTTATATTCCGATTTAGGACATGTTGGCAAGTATAATATCTATGCCAGCTGGCCTTATATCAAAATCAGCTTATTACTCAGCTACTTTGGACAAGCAGCCTTCCTATTAAGAGCCAAGGAATTACCAAACTATCACTTAATGGATGATTTCAATCCCTTTTTCAATATGATTCCAGATAGCTTAATGCTAGTTGGCGTTATTTTTGCCAGTGTTGCTGCAATCATCGCCTCACAAGCGCTGATTACTGGCGCATTCACGCTCGTTTCAGAAGCGATGAAACTCCGTCTACTCCCTAAATTAAAAATTCTCTACCCTGGTAATACACGTGGGCAGATGTATCTTCCCTTAGTGAATGCCTTATTGTGGATACTAACCAGTTTAGTCGTGCTCATTTTTAAAACCAGTCACAAAATGGAATCAGCTTACGGTCTAGCCATCACGGTTACTATGCTGATGACCACCATTTTATTGCATTATTTCTTAAAGATAAATCGTTGGAACAGAATCGTTTCCAACATCACCATTCTCTTATTCTTAACGATTGAAACGATCTTTTTCATGTCAAGTCTAGCTAAATTTTTCAATGGTGGTTATATTGCCATTTTAATTGCCATCGCCATATTGAGTGTCATGTATATCTGGGAAAAAGGCAATATCATTCAAGAAAATATGTTGAAAACCTTAGATTTGACTGATTATGTCGAGCAAATTAGACAATTAAAATATGATCGCAACTATGACTTATATCAAACAAACTTGGTCTATCTGACAACCCATATGAAGGGAGATCGGATTGAAGAAGGCATCATCTATTCTATTTTAGATAAACACCCTAAAAAAGCTTCCGTCTATTGGTTTGTTAATATTGAAGTGACAGATGAACCCTACACCAAAGAATATACGGTTGACATGATGGATACTGATTTTATTGTCATCATAAAACTCTATTTAGGCTTCCGAGTGAAACAAGATATTAATATTTATATCAATCATATCGTAAAATCACTCATTGCTGATGGTGATTTACAAGCCCAGTATCAAAAATATTCGATCAAACCAGGTCGTAACATCGGTGACTTCCAGTATGTGCTCATTCAAGAAAGGCTGTCAAATCACCTAGACATGTCTAAATTTGATAGACAAATCATGCAAGCTAAACTCTTTATCAAACGCTTTACCACGACACCTGATAAATGGTTTGGACTTGAATTTAGCGATACAACTTACGAAGTCGTCCCCTTAATGATTGGTAAGGATCCTGAAATCCAATTAACAAAACGTCAAACTGAACCGCTACAACCTTAAAAAATTTGATAGCATAAAACCGCACGATATAGGCCTCTAAGAGACCTATATCGTGCGGTTTTATATATTGCGCAAAGCATCGGTTGCTTGCGAGTTAATCTATACCGATTTCGTCAGTCACGACGGCTACGATAGTGTCAACATAGTGATTCACTTCATCGTCAGTCGGTGCTTCAGCCATCACACGTAAGAGTGGTTCTGTACCGCTTGGGCGAACGAGAATCCGGCCATTTCCGGCCATCTTCTCTTCCATTTCCCCAATGACAGCAGCGATAGCTGGTACTTCCATGGCCTTAGCTTTCATGCTATTTTCGACACGAACATTGACTAATTTTTGTGGGTAAATCTTAACTTCACTGGCTAATTCAGATAATTTTTTACCCGTTTCACGCATCACTTTAACCAATAAAATCGCTGATGCTTGACCATCTCCAGTTGTATTATTATCCAGATAGATAATATGGCCTGATTGTTCGCCACCAAAATTATAGCCATTTTGCTTCATTTCTTCAACAACATAACGATCACCAACGCCAGTAATCACCGTATTGATGTTAGCTGTTTCTAATGCCTTGTGGAAGCCTAAATTAGACATGACGGTTGTAACGACAGTGTCTTTTGTCAACAATCCCTTATCTTGTAAATATTTACCGATGATAAACATGATTTTATCACCATCAACAATGGCACCCGTTTCATCTACCGCGATTAAGCGATCGCCATCGCCATCAAAAGCTAAGCCTAAATCTGAATGCGTTGCAAGTACTTCTTTAGCAAGGTTTTCTGGGTGAGTTGAGCCAACACCTAAATTAATATTTAAGCCATCAGGTGTTTCCCCAATCACATGGATGTCTGCGGATAAATCACTAAAAACAGTTCTTGCACTCGTATAAGTTGCCCCATTAGCCGTGTCTAAGGTAATTTTAAAGCCCTCAAAACTACCGTCGGCAGTATTTTTTAGAAACTCATCATACTTTCGAACAGCCTCAGCATAATCATGCAAGACACCTAAGCCTTGAGCAGAAGGTCGAGGTAGTGTATCTATTTCAGCATCAAGCAAGGCTTCAATTTCAAGCTCTTGGCTATCTGCCAATTTAAAGCCGTCTCCCCCAAAAAATTTAATGCCATTATCTAAAGCAGGATTGTGGCTGGCAGAAATCATAACACCAGCAGAAACTGAATCTTTTTTCACGAGATAAGCAACACCAGGTGTCGCAATAACGCCTAAGTCAAATACTTCTATACCAACACTTAAAAGCCCTGAAATCAAAGAAGTGCCCAACATCTGTCCAGAAATCCTTGTATCTCTTGCGACATATACTTTTGGTGTCTCAATCTCATGCTGAGACAGCACATACCCACCAAAGCGACCAAGTTTAAAAGCCATTTCTGGTGTTAAGTCAACATTTGCTTCTCCACGAACACCATCAGTTCCAAAATACTTACCCATTATTATCTCTTTTCAATTGTTTGTTAATTAGCATGACACAAGAAAATTAGTGCAAATGAGCTGCACTAGTTTCTCTATAGCCCTAAATTTCAAGTACTGGTTTTACTCCCTTACCAGCCATAAAATCAGTTATCTAATTTTTTCTTCATTTAATCTATTATAACTTATTTTTTAGTTGGTGTCACTGTTACCTCAATTTGATTTGGTGAGGTCGTTATATTGTCTGCAGAAAGTGGTACCTTAATCACGGTTTCTTTCGTAATATCAGTCACATCGATGTTAGCAGTGATACTTGAAATATTATCAATATATTTTTGCTCACCTGAAATGGTTACAGTATCTTTTGCTAGTTTGAAGGCGTAGTCTTTTATTGAACTATCTTTTTTACCTGTAATTTGACCAACAACAGGTACCGTCTTATTTGGTAACCCAACATCAACTTGCATCTTCACAAAAGTTGGCGATAACTTAGTTGGTAAAACCTTACCTGAACTATCTACTGCTCTTAAATAGACTTTCCCCGAAAAATCATTATTCAGCATGACATCACTAGGCAATACGGCTTCGACTCTAGCAATTTGTGTGATAATAGAGGCACCAGAAGTGACTTTAACCGTTTTCTTATCCGTACTGATTCCTGTTAATTTATAGCCTTCTGGTAATTGTTTCTCCGAAACAACCGGTGTAACATCGAATGTTTTACTTGCTTTTTTCTCTATGGTAACTGAGATATTACCTGGGTCAACCTGCGCATTAACGCCTGTTGCCAACTCAACAACTCGAATCGGTACCTCAGCTGTCCCTTCTTTGGCTTTAGTCAAGTCCGCTACCAGGTGAAAACTTCTTGTATCTGGCGTTTTTTCAGCTGTCAACCGAACCTGATTATAGGACGTTAGATAAACATTTGCAGTGCCGTCGTAACCTGAGACAAAGTAGCGATCAT
Source organism: Pseudolactococcus piscium (assembly GCF_002441695.1). Lineage (GTDB taxonomy): Bacteria > Bacillota > Bacilli > Lactobacillales > Streptococcaceae > Pseudolactococcus > Pseudolactococcus piscium. The sequence continues at coordinate 118,905 of NZ_JXJW01000001.1, read as the reverse complement.
TGTCATATTTCAAGTCAATCGGCATATCATAAATTGTTGTAGAATGTGTTTCTGATGTATTGTTACGATCACTTGAATTTTTTAATAAGACGGTATTCGCATTAAAAAATAAAATAATCGCAAAGAATATACTGATTAAAATATAAATGACTTTAGAGGACAAAAAATCTTTATTTTTCATTTACCTTACCTCTCTTTGCAAGTAATTTAGTCAGAAGGCTCGTTGTTTTTTTAGATGTGGCCGTATCCTCTAGATGCTTAATCAGAAAATCATGAAACTCACTTTTTGATAAGTCTGAATAGAACTCACCATTTTCTGTAATTGACATACCACCTGTCTCTTCGGAAACGATCAAGGTGATGGCATCAGAAACCTCTGATATACCGATAGCAGCACGATGTCGCGTCCCAAATTCTTTAGAAATTTTGCCATCTTCTGTTAAGGGAAGATAGGCTGATGTCACAGCAATTTTATCGCCTTGAACAATCACTGCCCCATCATGGAGCGGTGTATTCGGAATAAAAATATTAATCAAGAGCTCCGCTGAGATATCTGCATCCAGTTTAATACCTGTCGATACAAATTCTTCTAATGTTTGTGATTGTTCAATTACAATCAAAGCACCAATTTTGCGCTCGCTCATATAATAAAATGCTTTTTCATAAGCCTTAATATAGCTAGTCCGCTTTACATTACGCTCTGACGACCCTAAATTAAGTAAATTAGTCGTCCGGCCAAGACTCTCAAGACCACGACGAATCTCAGGTTGAAAGATGATGACTGCAGCAATCACCCCATAGGTAACAACTTGATTGAGTAGCCACTCGAAAGTCCCTAACCCTAGCCAACCGCTGACAACTTTAAGCATGATAAATAAGAGGACACCACGCACTAATGTCATCATTTTAGTGCCTTGGACACTCCTTAAGGCCTTATAAATTAAGAAAGTAATCAAGGAAATATCCGCAACAGCGATAAATAGTCGCCAAGGGGTTAAATTTAATTGAATTATTTCCTGCCAATACTGTAAATTAAAAATCTGATTGAAATCATTCATATTTTTATTCTACCATTTTTACCATTTTTTATCAGGAGAGAATACTGATAATTTTCTAAGGATACCTATCTAGACCTATCTGTTTAGCCTAAAATCAGATGCTTACAAGCGGGTAAACATCCTTAGCAAATCAAAAAAACATTGGTGTACATCATCACTGTTACCAATGTTTTTTATAGCTTATTTATTTCACCTCACGTTTTGCGGCACGTTCTGCACGTCTGGCAGCACGACGTGCCTCTGCCTGAGGATCTTTTTCTCGTTTAGGTCGTTCTGCCGTGATAGCCCCAACCTCAACGACCTGCTCACCTTTAGCCTTGGCTTCTTTGGCTAAAAATTTGTCTAAATCTCCAGAAATTCTGGCATAGCGGACAAATTTCCGACGTGCATCAGCTGTTGTCTTATCAAACAAGGCTTGTGCAGCATCAGGTTTAATCCGTTTTAGACTAGCAAATCGGACCTGTTGGGTCATAAAGTCAGTCATCTTATCAAAATCTGGTTTTTTATAGTCAAGTGTTAATGGATTTTTACCCAACTCTTCCAAGTTAGGGTTATAACGATAGAGTTGCCAATAACCTGACTCGACTGCTTCCTTAGCCTCGCGTAAGGTCTCAGACATACCGCCACGCAATCCATGTGAAATACAGGGTGTATAGGCGATGATAATAGAGGGGCCATTATGACGTTCTGCTTCTTCAAATGCTTTGATTGTTTGCATCTTATTGGCACCAGATGCGATTTGTGCGACATAAACATTACCATAGGTCATGGCCATGAAGCCTAGGTCTTTCTTAGCAGCTGTTTTACCTGCAGCTGAGAATTTTTCAATCGCTGATCGGGGTGTCCCTTTAGAGACTTGTCCACCAGTGTTAGCATAGACTTCATTATCCATGACAAGCATATTAACATCTGCGCCACTTGCGATGACATGGTCGATCCCACCAAATCCAATATCATAGGCCCAACCATCGCCACCAATCATCCACTGTGTCGGTTTAACAAATTGGTCTTGTCGTGCGCGAATGCTATCGAACTCAGGACCAAGTTCTGATAGCACATGCTTGAGCTTTTCAGCACGTTGACGTGTGCCATCAGACAAATCTTTATGGTCGATCCAGTCTTGGATCAAGGCTGCTATTTCTGCAGGCACTAATGTTTCAGACAACAAGGACGTCAACTCTTTGGCTAACTTATTACGGCGTGCTTGAGACGCTAGCCACATACCATAGCCAAACTCTGCATTATCTTCTAGTAGTGAGTTTGACCAGGCTGGACCTTGTCCTGCATCATTTGTCGTATAAGGGCTAACTGGTGCAGCGCCTCCCCAGATAGACGAACAGCCTGTCGCATTTGCAATCATCATCCGATCACCAAACATCTGTGTTAATAGCTTGACATAAGGTGTTTCACCACAGCCAGCACAAGCACCTGAAAACTCAAGTAATGGGGTATTAAACTGTGAACCGATGACCGAATTCGCTTTGGCAGGATTGGCCTTGGTCTTCAAGGTCATAGAGAAGGCCCAGTTTGCTGCCTCAGCCCTGACTTCTTCGTAGGGTTTCATCTCTAGCGCCTTACCTTTTGCTGGACACGCTTCTACACAAAGACCACATCCTGTACAGTCCTCAACAGAGACCTGAATCCGGTACATAAGCCCATCAGCACCCCTGTAATCTTTAACAAGGTAACCTTCTGGTGCTTCATTCATTTCGTCTTCGTCTAAAAGGAAGGGGCGAATGGCTGCATGTGGGCAGACAAAACTACACTCATTACACATGGTACATTTGTCCACATCCCAAATAGGGACTTCTAGGGCAACCCCGCGTTTTTCATAGGCTGTTGTTCCCAGAGGCATCCGACCATCTGTCATCTCATTTGCCATCAAATCACCAACTGATAGACTATCGCCTTCCTGGGCATTGACATTGTTAACGATCTCAAACACATATTTAGTCGTCGGTTTCCCGTCCACTTTTACAGCTTCTGGATCCTTGGCCGTCGCCCAATCCTCTGGCACAAGCACTTGATGCAAGCCATCAACTGCCAAGTCCATGGCCTGCCAGTTTTGCTCAACGATTTTCATCGATTTTCTGGCATAACTATCATGCGCATCCTTTTTCAGAATACTAAATACATCGTCAAATGGCATAATTTCTGATAACTTAAAGAAGCCTACTTGCATGGCTGTGTTGATCCTACGACCAAGCCCTGCTTTACCTGCTATTTCTACAGCATTCATCGTGTAAAACTGAATGTCATTTTCCGCAATATAGCGTTTCACCCGACTTGGTAGATGATGACCGAGTTGCTCATCAGTCCAGACTGTATTTAATAAGAAAGTGCCACCTTTTTTCAAGCCTTTAAGCACATCATACTGGTGGACATAACTTGCGGTAGAAAGACTAACAAAGTCAGCATGTTGAATCATATAGGTTGATTTGATTGGTGTATCGCCAAACCGCAGATGACTCACTGTCAGCCCGCCAGATTTTTTAGAATCATAGGAGAAGGCACCTTGTACGTATTTTTCAGTATGATTCCCAATAATTTTGATGGCAGATTTATTGGCACCAACTGTGCCATCAGAACCAAATCCCCAGAATTTAGCTTGGAAAGTTGAACTTGGTGTTAAATCAAGCGAGTGACCAGGATCAAGTGACAGATTGGTCACATCATCCCTAATCCCAATCGTAAATTGTTTTTTAGGTGTTGGCTTAAACAACTCATCAAAAACTGATACAATCTGGTTTGGTGTCGTGTCTTTAGAGCCGATACCGTAGCGCCCACCAATTACTGTCAACTCCCTTGCTTGGTCAAAAAGCACAGATTTCACATCTAGATAAAGCGGTTCTCCATCAGCACCAGGTTCTTTAGTCCGATCCAGTACAGCGATTTTTGTCGCGGTTTTAGGTAACTTGTCCAGGAAATTTTGGCTAGGAAATGGGCGATATAAGTGAATATTTAAGAAGCCAACTTTGCGGCCTTGCGCGTTTAAATGGTCAACAGTTTGCTCGATTGTTTCACCGACTGATCCGATAGAGACGATGACTTCACTCGCATCTGCTGCGCCATAATAATTGACCAAATCATAGTCAGTGCCACGTAGCGCATTGATTTTACCCATATATTTTTGAACGATGGCTGGGACTTTTTCATAGTAACTATTTGTCGTTTCACGTTGTTGAAAGTGAATATCTGCATTTTGATTCGTGCCTGAAACAGTCGGATGATCAGGATTCATGGCCCGATCTCGAAAGTCTTGCAGTTTTTCTTGGTTAATCATTGGCCCTAAATCAGCATAGTCTAGGACCTCTATTTTTTGCAGTTCATGAGACGTTCTAAAGCCATCAAAAAAGTTCATAAATGGCACAGATGCTTCTATCGTCGCAAGGTGGGCCACAGCAGATAAATCCATGACTTCTTGAACTGAAGACTCTGCTAACATGACATAACCAGTCGCTCTAGCAGTCATGACATCTGATTGGTCCCCAAAGATATTTAAGGCATTAGTAGAGACGGCACGCGCTGCGACATGAATCACACTAGGTAAAAGTTCGCCAGCGATTTTATACATGTTTGGTAACATCAGTAAAAGCCCTTGCGAGGCAGTATAAGTCGTTGCTAAGGCACCCGCTTTGAGCGCACCATGAATCGCTCCCGCAGCTCCAGCTTCAGATTGCATCTCACTGATAGAGACGGTATCTCCCCAGATATTTTTTCGACCATTTGCCTGCCACTCATCCGTATATTCAGCCATAGGACTTGACGGGGTAATTGGATAGATAGATGCAACTTCGGTGAACGCATAAGCGACGTGTGCTGCTGCCATATTCCCGTCCATTGTTTTGCGCATGTTAACCTCTTTCTTTTGTTTAATCGTCATCGTAAGTAGTGATCAGATATAATCACCGAATATTTTTATTTTTCAACACAAATAGCTCATTTAAGACACACTTATCTTGCACTGTACTTGCTAGTTTTTACCTAAAACATCAGTTTAAACCTGACTTTTTTTCTGGGTAGATGACTAGTCTAAAAAATGATATAGCTTAATTCTACCACTTTTATGCATGTTTTAAAGAGAAAATCAACAAATTTGTCTCGCTAATTTACCGAATTCAAGCAAAATAAAAAGCAATGTAAAAGGCTATTTACATTACTCTTATCGACTATCAACAATTAATTCAATTTTTCTTTTAAATAGCTACCTGTATAAGAATCAGCCACTTGAGCAACTGCTTCAGGTGTGCCAACAGCCAAGATCGTACCACCAATAACTGTGATTAATGCTTCATCAGTAATTTCATTTAATTTATATTTTTCTCTTTTATTATATTGTATATATAAATACTTAACATTAATGTAACATATAAAGATAACCCGCCAACAATCGTATGTAAAATAAAACTATCAATTTTTTTTTCAACTAAAGTGTTTAAAAAATCACCTATTGAAAAGCCAACCATAATTAATATTATTATATACATAGGGTTTACATCTTTAAAAAAATCTTTTACCATTTTTTCTTTCATGAGTTACCTCATAGTTTTCATCGCCCACCTAAAATCTCACTTAACTCGCTATCTGATAATTTTTAATAACTCATATTTATTCCTCTATTCTTTTATAATATAGTTACAACCTAAATAATTATAAAATTTGATTATTTTTAAAAATAATCATCAAACTAATAATTTAATTATACCACGTGTTTTGTTTAGAGGCAAATAAAAAATAAACTTTTTAGAAAGTTTATTTTTTACACTTCTGCATGTCTCCTAAATGTGTTGTTTAATAAGACATTTTTAGTAGATTTCATATTTTTTTCTACAAAAAAAATGAAGGAATTACTTCCCACATGATTTATTATAGAGACCTATTTTTACCGCTAGTTTACCTATTTTAGTGGTTTTACACCAAAAAGTTGGCAAAACTATTTTTTTTAAGGATAGATTCTATTTAGTGGTCTTGTTTTGTTCATTAATTCAATTTTTCTTTTAAATAGCTACCTGTATAAGAATCAGCTACTTGAGCAACTGCTTCAGGTGTCCCAACAGCCAATATCGTACCACCGCCGATACCGCCTTCTGGACCCAAATCAATAATATGGTCTGCTGTTTTGATAACATCTAAATTATGCTCGATGACAACAATCGTATTGCCTTGTTCAACAAGACGATTTAAAACGCCTAGCAAGGTTGCGATGTCCTCAGTATGTAAGCCCGTTGTTGGCTCATCCAAGATATAGAACGACTTACCAGTTGAGCGTTTTTGGAGTTCACTGGCCAGTTTCATCCGTTGTGCCTCGCCACCTGAAAGTGTCGTCGCTGGCTGACCTAGTGTGACATAGCCTAGGCCAACATCAACGATCGTCTGAAGTTTGCGCTCAATTTTTGGAATATGCTTAAAGTAATTAACCGCATCTGAGACACGCATCTCTAGCACTTCTGAGATATTCTTTTCTTTATAGTGAACTTCCAGTGTTTCCGAATTATAGCGTCTGCCACGACACACTTCACAAGGTACATAGACATCTGGTAAGAAATGCATCTCGATTTTGATAATCCCATCACCAGAACAGGCCTCACATCTGCCACCCTTGACATTAAAAGAGAATCGACCTTTTTTATAACCACGAATTTTAGCTTCATTGGTATTGGCAAACAAATCCCGAATATCATCAAAAACTGTGGTATAGGTTGCTGGATTGGAACGTGGTGTTCGACCAATCGGACTCTGATCAATATCTATCAGGCGTTCAATGCCTTCATACCCAGAAATTGACTTGTATTTACCAGGTTTCTCACTATTGCGATTGAGTTTCTGAGCAAGTGCTTTTTTAAGAATGCTATTGACCAAAGTTGACTTACCAGATCCCGATACGCCTGTAACGGCTGTCATGATACCTAAAGGAAAATCAACAGTCAAATTTTGCAAATTATTTTCAGATGCACCTGTAATCTTGACATTTTTTTCTGCATCTACTGGTCTGCGACTCGTCGGTACTGGGATTTTCTTCTTACCTGATAGGTATTGACCAGTGATCGATTTTCTGTTTTTAGCGACTTGTTTTGGTGTACCCGCTGCAATAATTTCGCCACCTAAATCACCAGCACCAGGGCCGATGTCAATCAGATAATCAGCTGCCATCATCGTGTCTTCATCATGCTCGACAACAATCAGGGTATTGCCTAAATCCCGCATTTTTTTCAGGGATTCGATCAAACGGTCATTATCTCGTTGGTGAAGGCCGATAGACGGCTCATCCAAGATGTAGAGGACACCTGACAAGTTAGACCCGATTTGTGTCGCTAAGCGAATACGCTGACTCTCACCACCTGACAAGGTACCTGAATTACGCGACAAGGTCAGATAGTCTAAACCGACATTTTTCAAGAAGCTCAGGCGATCGCCTACTTCCTTAATAATCGGTCGTGCAATCATCTCTTCATTTTCCGTTAAGGTCAACGACTGAATCAAGGCCAGATGTTCACCGATTGGTAAAGCTGACAAATCAGCGATATCATAGCCTGCTTCGCCATTCATTTTAACTGATAGAGCTTGACCATTTAACCGTTTACCATGACACGTTTGACAAGGCAACTCGTTCATATAGGCACGCATTTGTGTCTTCGTCCCATCAGACCCTGTTTCATATCGTCTGAAAATATTTGGGATGACACCAACAAAGGCCATATCTAGATCACGCAAGCCAAAGTCACCCTCGTGGTAAAAATGAAACAGTCGGTCGCCAGATCCATCAAAAATCAGCGTTTTATCTGCTTCAGATAAGCTGTCAAATGGCGTATCTAGATCAACACCAAATGCAGTCATTGCTTGCTCTAAAATAGCGGGATAGTAAGTCGATGTCCCAGAATACCAAGGAACTACTGCACCTTCACGAATTGTCTTACTGCCGTCAGGAACTACTAAGTCAAGGTCAACTTCTAGTCGCATGCCCAGACCATCACAGTCAGAACAGGCCCCTTGCGGTGCATTAAATGAGAACAAGCGTGGTTCAAGTTCGGGAACAGAAAAGCCACAGATTGGGCAGGCATAATACTCACTAAAGAGTAACTCATTGCCATCCATTGTATCAATCTTGACATAGCCATCACCTTGACGAAGAGCAGCTTCAACAGAGTCAAAGAGCCTACCACGAATCCCATCTTTTAGGACAATCCTATCGATGACGACGTCAATATCATGCTTTTTATTTTTATCAAGCTCCGGTGCATCAGATACATCATAGACGTCTCCATCTACCCGGACACGGACATAGCCATCTTTTTGGATTTTCTCAAAAATCTTCTTATGCTGGCCTTTTTTTGCTCGGACGATTGGTGCTAAGATTTGTAGGCGTTGCTTTTCGGGTAGGCCAAGTACACTATCGACAATTTCTTCGACAGATTGTGCCGTGATTTTACCGTGACCATTGATACAAAAAGGTGTGCCAACTCGGGCATAGAGGAGGCGCAGATAATCATGAATTTCTGTCACTGTACCAACGGTAGACCGAGGATTTTTAGAGGTCGTCTTTTGGTCAATCGAAATAGCAGGTGACAAGCCATCGATACTATCAACATCTGGTTTATCCATATTGCCTAGAAACTGACGCGCATAGGCTGATAGACTTTCCACATAGCGGCGTTGTCCTTCTGCATAAAGGGTGTCAAATGCAAGTGACGATTTTCCAGAGCCTGAGAGCCCCGTCATGACCACCAATTTATCTCTCGGGATGGTAACATCTATATTTTTAAGATTATGGGCGCGAGCGCCGTGTATTACAATATTTTCCTGTGCCAATTTTGCCTCTTTCGCTCATCTTTTTTTCTGAATGACTTTTATTCAACTGTTTCAATTATACCATTTACACAGGTCTTTATCATAAATTTGACTTTGTTTTGTCTGATATCACCACTTGTTTCTCATACGATTATCTGACGTAAGGTCTCAGCTAAATAATCAATTTCAGAGAAAGTCAATCTCGCAATATTTAATCGAATGGCAGGTGTTTTGTCCCCAAAAATAAAGCTGGGTAAGCATAAAACACCTGCTGCCATTAACTGATCTAATTGCTCAGCCAAGTTTTTTTCCGGACTTAAGCTCACCCATACATAAAAGCCACCCAAGGGTCTACGACAAGTAAGGCTATCCCCTATTTTTTCAAAGAAATAAGCTTGTCGATCTCTTATTTTCTGACGTAATCCCTTTATTTTATCTGGAAAACTCGCATCAGAAAGCGCATCTTTTGCAAGGACTTGCGGAAAAATACTTAGGGTCAAGTCTAAATCTTGACGTGCAGTAGATAGTTTATCTAAGACCGCAAGAGGTGCAGAAATCCAACCAATTTTCGTTGTTGAGCCCAAAAATTTGGATAGGGAGCCGATATAGATGACATTTTGTGGGTCTAATTGCTTAAGCGGTGGGAGGATATTTTTCTGATCAAAGTGCAGAAGGCCAAAGGCGTCATCTTCGATAATGGGAATCTGATAGCTCCTACATAGCTTGACGATTGCCTGACGTCTGGCCAAGGACATGGTGCTGCCAGTTGGGTTTTGAAAGGTTGGATTGAGGATAACCAGCTTAATCCGATGCTTTAAAATTTCATCTTCCAGACTTGATACGCACATGCCCTCACTGTCCATTTCAATGCCAAATAAGCGAATCCCTGCTGTCTGAAATAAGGGTAAGGCATATAAAAAGGAAGGCATGCAAATACCAATCGCATCCCCACTCGTTAATAAGGTTTGGATGATCAGAAAAATCGCCTGATGCCCACCAGAGGTAATCATCATCTGCTCAATTGGTAGCGACATCTGATAATCTGCTTGGACCATGTCTGAAATCGCCTGTCGTAAGGGGACATAGCCAAATGCATCTTGTTTCTTGTCTGCCTCGATAAAGTCACGCCAATTGGTTTTGGGTAGCTCAAATGCTGGTACCAAATCAATTGGCAGCTCGCCTGTATAGGCATCAATGACAAGCGCATCTTGTAATTTTGCTTGCAGGCGTGCCATGAATACCTGCTGTGGATCGGATTGATCTGCTTGTATCAACTGATGCCAACTGACGACAGGCTCATTTAGCATCCCCCATTTTCCATCATTAATGATTGTCCCACTACCTTGTTTACGCTTAACAATTCCTTTTGCTTCTAACTCGGTCATGACACGGACAATGGTTGAACGATTGACACCAATCAGGTCTGCAAGTCGCCGTTCAGATGGTAGTTTCTCACCTGGCAATAATTGTCCAGATTGAAGCTGTTGCATGATATATTTCATGATCACTTGATAAAGGGGTATCTTGTCTTCCTTGATAATCTGCCAATCCATTTGCCTCTCCTCTTTACAATTGGATGGTGATAAAACAATCCAATTGGCTCTTTTATTTACTATAGCAAATGCTAGAATAGATTACAAGCTTCATAGACAAGTCGTTCGGTTAAAGAAAAGAGGCATATAGAATGAAAAAAACACTTACCATTGCTGGAAGTGATGCAACAGGTGGCGCGGGATTACAGGCCGATTTAAAGACCTTTCAAGAATTTGGCACCTTTGGTATGAGTGCCATCACCTCTATCGTCACGATGGATATCACGCGCAATTGGTCACACGATATCGATACGATTGAACCGGCTATTGTCAAAAAACAACTCGAGACCATTTTTTCAGCTGGTAATCCTGCTGCGCTTAAAACTGGGATGTTAGGAGATATCAGAACGATTTCAGTTGTGAGAGAGCTGCTTGATCACTATCAACCAAAAAACATCGTGATTGATCCAGTCCTTGCCTGTAAAGGAACTGCTGGTATCTTACTTTCTGAAAATGCGGAGACGATACGCACACAGCTCCTGCCCATCGCTGATATCACCACACCCAACCTGATAGAAGCCGGCATCTTATCCGGTCTTGGTGACTTAAGCAGTCTCAGTGAGATCGAGCATGCCGCAAAAATTATCCATGAATTTGGTGCCAAATATGTTGTCATTAAAGGGGGGAGACGCTTTGATGACCGTGAAGCTCTGGATGTCTATTATGATGGAAAGGCCTTTGATTATTTAAGAAGTCCTATCATCCATACAGATAATAACCACGGTGCAGGGTGTACCTTTGCAGCGGCTATAACAGCTGGTCTAGCAAATGGTCACACCACTTTTGACGCTGTAAAAACGGCTAAGGCATTTGTCCACCAAGCGATTATGGCAGGTGCCCCATTTAATGCCTACCTTGGGCATATCTGGCATGGTGCCTACCGCGATAATGGCAATCGCTTAACTTAAAAAGAAAGTACAGATATGACACATAAAAAAACAGCGCCCATAGCACCAACCTACGTCTTAACACAGAATAAAACAAAGCAGGTCATTTTAGCTGCCCTTTTCGCCGCACTAGCCTATGTCTCAATCCAGTCCCTACATGTCAGTATCTTTGCACCGATTGGTGCACCTTTTTTCCATGTTGGTAATGCAGTGGTTGCCTTAGCCGCACTCTATCTCGGTATTGGTTACGGGACGTTTGCAGGTGCGATTGGGCTTGCCATGTTTGATGTCATGAACGGCTATGCCGTGGAGATGCCGATTGTCTTTATCGGAAATGTCCTAGTCGCCTTAGCAATTCAGCTAGTCTACAGACAATTTTACCCCCGTTTTTCTGATAAACTCTGGATTATCACCCTTGCCGTCTCATCTGGCGTGGGTGTCAAACTATTGACCGATTTTATAAACGGGTTGATTAGGGCGCTAGTTACGGGCGTCTCGTTTCAACCAGCCATTGCCATCTCCTTTACCTCACTATTAGCTACTGCTGTTAATGGCATCGGGACAATTATACTAGTCGTCCTTTTATATGCACCAGTCAAGCGTATTTTGGTCAAGTTGATCAAATGACTACACTAGTGCTGATTCAGATCATCAAAAAAACGTCCGAGGACGTTTTTTTATTTACCTAAATAAGCAACAATTTCAACTTCTACTAACACATCCTTAGGTAGACGTGCCACTTCGACAGCTGAACGTGCTGGAAATGAGGTGCCAAAAGCCTTGGCATAAGCTGTATTAAATGGCACAAAATTTTCCATGTCACTTAAGAAACAAGTTGTTTTAACCACATGTGCAAAGTCTGTTTCTGCCGCGGCAAGTAGGCCACTGATATTTTTCATCACTTGATTTGTTTGCTCTGTGATTGTTTTACCGACAATCTCACCGGTTGCGGGGTCCAAGGGAATTTGACCAGATGCAAACAAGAAATCTCCTGCTATGTTACCTTGTACATAAGGGCCGATAGCACCTGGTGCTTTATCTGTTACAATTGTTTTAATCGTCATATCTATTCTCCTTCTTATTGCCACAGCTCATGTCCTAAACAAGTCACGCGACGTCTAGCAATTACTGTGATACCTATTCAGCTACTGCTACCTTACTGATTGTCAATTAAGGTCATAAAGCTCGTTTCCGTTTGACCAAAGGCCACACGCACGCGATTAAGTGACAATAACCCATCAGCGCTACTTGCTAAACCATGGTGTGTTGTCAAGCCAAGTTTATAGCCAGCAGCTGTAGCGATTGCAGGTGTCTGAGCGTTATAACGGCCAGATGGGTAGCAAATCACAGAAGTATCCTGCTGTAACAGCTTATCTAAGTATGCTTTAGAGTCCGTCAACTCTTTGGTCGCTGTCTCATGCGTCGCATATTGTAAATCTGGATGATTGACCGTATGACTACCAAGTGACATGAGCGGATTCGACTTAATCGCTAATAAGCCGCTATCAGCCATCTTATCCTCGTTACCGACCATGCCAGTAATGATGAAAAAGCTGCCCTTCATACCAAGCTCAGTCAAAATCGGCACTGCTGTTGACTGGGCATTTTTGTAGCCATCATCAAAGGTCACCCAGACTATTTTGTCTGCTGGTTTTTCATTTGTTGTCAAGACACGGTAGGCTTCGTCTGGGCTCAATGTATAGTAGCCAGCCTTTTTAAGCGCCGTCATCTCCATCTTAAACTCATTAGCAGGTACAAATAGGGTATTACCGTTGACGACATCTGCGATATGATGATACATCAAGATTGGAAACTTGATCGGTGTATCAGATTTCGTCCACTTAGGCTCAGTTTTTTGCTTGTCTTCAGGTGCTAAGGCTGGTGATGTGGGGTCTTTTTTGCTTGTGTCGCTCCTTTTTGTCACCACTTTATTAGTCGTCTGACTACTGAGTTTGATGGGACGATTGACCGACTGACCAGTTTTACTCGCAACAACCTGAAAAATCAGCACACTAGCTAGAGCTGCTAACAGAATGAAAAATGAGATGGCTAATATTTTTTTCATAACGCTCCCTATCTGATTAAGGTTTCAATCTATGCAAAAGACGTGGGAATGGGATTGCTTCTCTGATATGTTCATTTCCTGTAATCCATGTCACAGCACGCTCTAGTCCTAGACCAAAGCCTGAGTGAGGCACGCTGCCGTATCTTCTCAAATCAAGGTACCAAGCATACTCTTCCTCTGATAGGCCGAATTCGACTAATTTAGTCTTGAGATATTCATAATCAGTCGCACGTTCAGACCCACCGATGATTTCGCCATAACCTTCTGGCGCTAGTAAATCAGCACAGATAACCACGTCATCACGTGTTGGATGTGGTTTCATATAAAAGGCTTTGATTGCTTTAGGATAGTTAATGATAAAAGTTGGTAAGCCAAAATGATTTGAAATCCAGGTCTCATGAGGTGAGCCAAAATCATCTCCCCATGTAATCTCTTCATAGTCATTATCAGCTTGATTGTCTTGTAACAAACTCACTGCATCATCATAAGTAATCTTTTTAAATGGTGTGTTCACGTACTTTTCAAGTACTGAAATATCACGTTCTAACTCATTTAAGGCATAGGTTTGATTGTCAATGACAGATTTAATGAGATGTTTAACATAAGCTTCTTGCACTTCAAGAGATGCTTCATGCGTTGTGAAGGCCATTTCAGGTTCAATCATCCAAAACTCAGTCAAATGACGACGTGTTTTAGATTTTTCTGCACGGAAAGTCGGTCCGAAAGTAAAGACTTTACCAAAAGCCATAGCCCCTGCTTCAGCATAGAGTTGACCAGTTTGAGATAAGAAGGCGGGTTGACCAAAGTAGTCCGTTTCAAATAATTCAGTTGTGCCTTCAGGCGCAGAACCAGTTAAGATGGGGCTATCAATCTTGATAAAGCCACGATCATTAAAGAACTCATAAGTCGCACGGATCAGTTCATTTCTAACTAACATGATGGCATGTTGTTTGCGGCTACGTAACCAAAGATGGCGATTATCCATCAGGAAATCAGTCCCATGTTCTTTGGGTGTAATCGGATAGTCAACTGACTCACCAATTACTTCGATATCAGTCATATCTAGTTCATACCCAAATTTACTACGATCATCTGCTTTGACAATCCCTGTAATTTTGACAGATGTTTCTTGAGATAAATGTTTGATGACATCAAATTTTTCAAGACCCGCTTCTTCACCAAACTTTTCGATAAAGTTAGGTTTGAAAGCCACTGCTTGGAAGTAGGCTGTACCATCTCTTAATTGTAAGAAGGCAATCTTTCCTTTTCCTGATTTATTGGCAACCCAGGCACCGATTGTAATTTCTTGATCTACATAATTTTTCACATCAATGATTGATACGACGTTTTCCATTTTTTCATTATTCCTATTCTTTTCGTTGACACGTGACTCAGGTCAAACGCTTTAGTCGTGTTACTTTTTAATACTCGTGTAGCAGGCTTAACTTACCTTATTTTTCCATGTAAGCTTTGAGGCGTTTAACTGCTGCAAATAAGGTCTCGATATCCGTTGCATAACTCAGTCTCAAGTTTTCAGGTGCACCAAAACCTGCACCTGTGACAACGGCAACACCAGTTTCCTCTAAAATGTCATCACAGAAGGCAGTGACATCTGTAAACCCCTTCATCTCCATCGCCTTGGCAACTTTAGGAAACAGATAAAATGCGCCTTGTGGCTTGATTGCTTCAAATCCTGGCACCTCATTAATCAGTGGCAAGATCGTATTTAGACGTTCTTCAAATGCAAGTCGCATCGTCTCAACCGTTGATTGATCACCAGTCAAGGCCTCAATTGCTGCATATTGGGCTACTGCTGAAGGATTTGAGGTCGTTTGGCTAGCAATTTTACTCATGGCACCGATAATTTCAGGATTGCCAACTGCAAACCCTATCCGCCAGCCTGTCATGGCATACGTTTTAGAGACACCATTAATAATAATCGTTTGCGCCTTGATTGCGTCAGATAATGTCGAGATTGGCGTAAAGTCATTGCCGTTATAGACAAGACGACCGTAAATATCATCTGCTAAAATCAAGACATTATGCGCAACCGCCCAATTTCCAATCTCAGTCAATTCTGCTGCCGTATAAATCATACCAGTCGGATTGGACGGTGAATTCAGGAGCAGGACACGTGTCTTGTCCGTTTTTAGGACATTTAGTTGGTCTACTGTCACTTTGAAATCTGTTTCTTGTGTCCCAACTGAAAAAACTGGACGACCGCCGACCATCTTGACTTGGTCGGCATAACTTACCCAATAAGGTGTCGGAATGATGACTTCATCATCCTGATTTAAGACACTGGCAAAAAAGGCATACAGTGCAAATTTGGCACCAACTGTCACCACCACCTCATTTTGTGCTAGCCCATAGCCATAAAACGATTCAAAATAGCTGCTAACTGCCGCTTTGAGTTCTGGCAGGCCACCAGCTTGTGTATAAAAGCTCGTTTTACCTGATGCGATAGCTGCCGTCGCTGCTGCTGCAATATTTTCGGGCGTCTTAAAATCAGGCTCGCCAAGTGTCAGCATCAGGATATCACGTCCTTGGGCTTTTAATACTTTAGCACGCGCAGAAGCTGCCAGTGTCACTGACTCTTCTAATTGGTTGACTAGGTTCGATAAGACCATTGTTCGTGTTCTCCCTCATTCAGTTAAAATAGACGTCACAAATAGTAATTACTTAAAATTATATCAAAAACTGACTGAAAAGTCAGTGTTCTTATAGTGTTATCCTACTATTTTTTAACCTGATCACCTGTTTTGAAGTCATAACATGACCCGTCTGCTGCCACCCAAACGACATTACCGTTATTTAAGCCTAATTTAGCTGTTTTTTCATTCAGCTTACTCTTATTATCTGACATGGCAACGACTGTGATTTCACCGACTTTTTCAGGGATAAGTACACCCAGCTTTTTATCCTGCTTATCCAATCCAATCACACTATAGGTTGTGGATTGTGTGGTGACCATATCAAAATACGTCGCTTTTTTGATTGACGCTTTATCTTTAGCTAAACTAATGGCATCTGCTTTTGCCTGTGTAAAGGGACGCATAGCCTGTGTATAAAAGAATAGGATGCCGATGAGGACGGCAAGTATTACCAGTAGCACACCTATCCAAATCTGTTTTGTCTTCGTTAATCGCTTTCTTTTCATCGCTGTCCTTTCTTATCCTAAAAATGGGTTTGTTTGATCCATTATCTCGTCAAATGTTAAAAAATCAATCTCATATGTTTGCCCTAGTTTAGAAACCATTTTCTTAGCATAGGTTTTACCAGCAAGTCGTTTATCAAAAATGACCACCGTTGATTGCTGCTGTTTGCGTCTATTAACACGGCCAAAGGCTTGTTTGAGTTGCAAAGTTGCTAGGGGTACTGAAAAATCATAGAAGGGATTTTTAAACCGTTTGGCATACTTTCTAATCAAAATATCATCCGGGACTGAAAATGGTAATCTCGTAATCACGAGAAGTAGCTCATCTTGCTTGTCAAAGTCGACACCCTCCCAAAATCTTTTACTGCCTAGCAGAATGGCATTATGCTGTTCATCAAATTTTTTCTTGACGCGACTGGCATCTCCTATCTCATCAGCATGTAAAAAATTAACATGAGCGTCAGATAAAGCTTGTGCAGTCAAGGCTAAACTTGCATGACTGGTAAATAAGACGAGCATCGGTTTGCCAAGTCTTTTCAATTCCTGTATCTTCTCAGATAAGAATTCGGCATACCCTTGTGGCGATAGCGTCGTAATATCCGGGCTGTCTGTTGCAACAAAAACCTTTTGGTTGGTGATTTTATCAGCGGCTACTGTATCAAACGTATAGTCTGAAAAGCCAAGTAATTCTGGAAAGACTGCTTTTGTTTCAGACATGGCAAGCGTCGCCCCAATCAAATAGACTTTGGTGGCTTTAGGAATCATGGCCGCAAAATTCAAGAAGTCTGTCGGACTAGACTTTAGCACATGATCTTGCATCCAGATGAAATCGTCCGGGTTAGCCAGAACATCTGTAATGGCGTCTAGGCCCAATTCTGTGGCATCTAACCTAATTTTTTCGATGTCTAATTGCTTTAGTGATAATTGATAAGTCAAACGTTCTACTAACCGTTTACGTAATTGGGAAGTATGTGAGACGACATTGACAAGTTCGTCCAGAATTTTGACAGACTTTTGCTGGGCATTTTCTAAAACAGAAAACAACTGTTGCGCCTCGTCAACTAATAGTACTTTGTTTTCAAACATCTCTGTTTGGTCAACGATTCGTTCTGCCAAATAAGCATGATTGATGACAATGACTTGTGCATTTTTTGATTTTTGTTGGGTTAACTGCCAAAAATCTTGTTCATAATGGAGTTGCCCTTGTCTAGCATCCCCTGTGTGTCGAATACTATCAAGATAGGTGTGACTGGTCATGGTTGAACTCACCTCATCCAGTTCGCCCGTTTTGGTTTCTGTCAGCCAGACCAAAATCTTCATCTTGAAGATTTCAAAATTTTTACCATCATCACACTTATAGAGTAGCTTGCTAAATTTTTCGAGAGAGATATAATTTCGCGTTCCGAGTATTTTGGCAAAGTTGACACCGAATTTAGCCTTGAAAATCGGCGCCAAATCTTCCATCAACTGGTCTTGTAGCACCTTGGTTGGGACAGAAACAATCACTTGCTTGCCTTGACCTAGTAAGGTTAGTAAATAAGCATACGTTTTACCAATACCTGTTGGTGCTTCAATAAATGATGCTGCTGGATCTGTTAATCGCTCACGCATAATCTCAGCGAATGCCTTTTGCTTAGTACGCTCATCCAACTTCAGTAACTTCAAATTAGCACGAAAATTTTTCTTAACTAGATTTTTATTTTCGGAAAAATAAGGTTTCAAAGTTGCAATATGATTGACCTTCCGCATATCCGCATGCTTACGATTGGCTACTTTGAGCTGTTCTGAAATCACACAAGGCGTTTCATAGACCAAATTATCGCTTGCATGATGCAGAATTTCAGACAGGACATTTTTAGGGAGATTTGCCATTTTTTCTTGCATCTTGATTAACAAATTAGCCGTTGCATAGGCATCTGATAGTGCTTCATGCGGCCTATCATGTTGTAAATTCAAGACATGCGAAAGTGACTCTAGGCCATACTTTTTCAGACTGGGAAAGAAAACCCTTGCCAGCTCAATCGTATCCACCCTAGGCATGTCTAAACTAGCCCCATGTTGTTCAAATGTGCGTATTAATAAATTATAGTCAAACTTAACATTATGCGCGACAAAAATACAGTCCTGTAATATATCGGCAACTGCTGGCATAATCTCACTGAAATCTGGCGCACGTTCTACCTGTGCGGTGGTAATTCCTGTTAAAGCTGTAATATGAAAGTCTAATGCCTCATGGGGGTTCACATCAGTCTGATAGGTCTTTGTAATCTTGCCATCTTCAACTATTGCGATCCCAATTTGGATAATTTTACTCGTGTGGCTAGCGCTAGTCGCCTCTAAATCCACTACTGCATATGTCGTCATAATCGTCATTTCTATGTAAAAGATAAGTTACCCTATTATAACATATTATCAAGTTGCCTCTGGATTAGCATATTTTTTTAGTGCACAAAATATCAGCTATTTAGCTATCAATCTAATCCTATTAAGCAAGGCCACTTTAAGAACCTGTGATATTTAAGATACATTAAATCACTTGATAAGTTAGCTATTCGTGTCCAGATTTCTTAATTTCTGATATAATGAAGCTATGAAAATTCAAATGATTCGAAACAGCATTGCTGCTGAAAATACTTATTTTTTAACCAATGACCTAGCAACGGTCATCATCGATCCAGGCAGTGAAACGGACCAAATTCTGACAGTCATTCGTGAACTTGGTACACCTGTCGTGGCTATTTTGCTGACACATGCGCATTATGATCATATCATGAGTGTTGAAGCAGTTCGCAAGGAAACAGGTGCACCTGTTTATATCAGCGCTATGGAAGCAGACTGGCTCTATACGCCTGTCCTAAATCTTTCGGGTTTGCCACGTCATGATAAGGATCTACCAAATGTCATCGTCAATGCTGCGGAGTATACCTTTGAAAACAATACTCCTTATGACTTATCTGGCTTTTCATTTACTGTCCTTGCGACACCCGGTCACTCACAAGGTGGTGTCTCTTTCGTGTTTGAAGCTGAAAAAGTCGTCTTCACAGGAGATGCCCTGTTCTCAGGGACGATTGGCCGGACTGACCTAAATACCGGTGATTTAGAAACGCTAAAAACATCAATCCAAACCCAACTTTTCCCACTTTCGAGTAGCTATCAGGTTTTTCCAGGTCATGGCCCACAAACAACGATCGGTGCTGAGCGAAATTTCAACCCTTTTTTCAATTAATAAGAGACATAAGTCATGAGGTTGCAACTTATGATACAATTAAAAAGTAGAAAAGTTAAGACAGTGGCTATCTTTGAGAGGTGGTGATGCTTATGAAAGTAAACATCAAAATCTATGGAGAAGAGATGCCCATTTGTCAGTTTATCAGGCGTTAAGCCTAATGATTGCTTTTGCAATTCTAGTCTTAAAACTTAATGACAAGAACAAAAAATAACCTGTCTTTAACTTTGGCGAGTTGAACAGGCTATTGCTATAGTTTATAAATGAGCTACCGTCTTAAACGGTTCTACAGAGAGAACGTGTAACAGCACGTTCTCTTTTTTATACTTTAATTATAGGTTAGATTTTTTATATTGTCAAGCTTGTCGTCCAACATCACTTACTTAACGTATGAGTTTACTCATTTTTTGTAGATTGAAAGGAGGTGAATAGACCATATTTTATGGATGACTACCTAGTCCCCGTACTACTTTTAGCGTCAAATCAAATGACTATTTTACCATTAGAAAAGACCTTCCTATCGGAAAGTCTATATTCTGGGGTTCGTATCATAACACGACCCTTGTCTTTTTTATAGTGCTCGCTTATTTAGCGACGCGTGAGTAATTAGCGACATCTTTTAAGATAGCGGCTACAAATGCTGTCAAACTTGCTTCTTGCGTTGCCTTGCTACCATAACGGCGAACATTGACAGAGTTGTCAGCTTGTTCTTTATCCCCAACAATAATTTGGTAAGGAATTTTATTGGTTTGCGATTGGCGAATTTTATATTGCATTTTTTCATTTCGCTCATCGACATTAACACGGATGCCTGCATTTTTAAGGGCATCAGCAACTTGCCAAGCGTAATCAACATGGACATCATTTGATACAGGGATGACTGTCACTTGTGTTGGGGCAAGCCAAGTTGGGAAGGCGCCTTTATAGACTTCAGTCAAGTAGGCAACAAATCGCTCCATCGTAGAGACGATACCACGGTGAACCATAACAGGACGGTGACCTTCGCCATCAGCACCAACGTATTCTAATTCAAAGCGTTCTGGTAATAAGAAGTCCAACTGAATTGTTGACAGTGTTTCTTCATTCCCCAGTGCTGTTTTAACTTGAACATCTAGTTTTGGTCCGTAGAAAGCTGCTTCGCCTTCTGCTTCAAAATAGTCCAGTTCCAGTTCATCCATCGCTGCTTTAAGCATGATTTGGGCATTATCCCACATCTCATCGTTGTCAAAGTACTTTTCAGTATCTTTAGGATCACGGTAGCTGAGACGGAAACGATAATCAGTGACATTAAAGTCTTCATAAACATCTGTCATCAACTGTAAAGCACGCTTGAACTCATCTTTGATTTGATCAGGACGAACAAAAATGTGACCATCATTAAGTGTCATTTCACGGACACGTTGAAGACCTGAAAGGGCACCTGATTTTTCATAACGGTGCATCATACCAAGCTCAGCTATTCTGATCGGTAATTCACGATAAGAATGCACATCGTTTTTGTAAACTTCGATATGATGTGGGCAGTTCATCGGACGTAAGACAAGTTGCTCACCTTCACCCATATCCATTGGCGGGAACATATCCTCATGATAGTGATCCCAGTGACCAGAAGTTTTATAAAACTCAACACTTGCCATGATTGGTGTATAAACATGTTGGTAACCGCGCGCGATTTCTTTATCAACGATATAACGCTCGATAGTCCGGCGAATGGTTGCCCCATTTGGCAACCAAAATGGTAGGCCAGAGCCGACTTCAGGATTTACCATGAAGAGATCCAGTTCACGACCAAGTTTACGGTGGTCACGTTCTTTGGCTTCTTCACGCATTGTTAAATAGGCTTTGAGGTCTTTTTTATCAAACCAAGCTGTCCCATAAATACGTTGCATCATCGCATTATCACTATTACCACGCCAATAAGCGCCCGCAACATTTAGCAATTTGAAAATTTGAATCCGGCCTGTTGTTGGCACATGAGGCCCACGACATAGGTCAGTATATTCTCCTTGACTATAAATCGTCAAGCCACCTTCATCTTCATTATGCTCTTCGATGAGTTCTAGTTTGTAAGGATCACTAGCAAAAATATCTTGCGCTTCGGCTTTACTCACTTCACGACGAATCGAAGGTAGATTTTCTTTGACGATTTTCATCATCTCTTCTTCAAGACGTGGTAGGTCATCATTTGAAATCTGACCAGCAGCATTATCGGTATCATAATAGAAGCCATCTTGAATAGATGGGCCTACACCAAGTTTAATATCTGGGAATAGACGACGTGCCGCCTGGGCAAATAGATGGGCAGCTGAATGACGTAATAATGGCAAGGCATCTTCATGATCAGCAGTGACGATTTCAATCGTACCATCTTCAGTAATCTCGCGTGTTGTATCGATCAGTATACCGTTAAATTTACCGGCAAGCGCCTTTTTAGATAAAGACTTGCTGATTGATGCGGCAACCTCAACAGTCGTTACGCCACTGTCAAAGGCTTTAACAGCGCCATCTGGGAATGTAATGTTAATCATGCTAATTTCTCCTTTTTTAATCAAAAAAAGCCCTATGTTCATTATGAACACAGGACGTTAAACACGTGGTACCACCTGAATTTATCCGACCTAAAAGGCGGACATCTCTCCAGCTGTAACGTAGCCAAACGTGATATTTTTCAAAATCAATTTTAGATAAAGTAGTATTGATATCTCGATTTTACAGTGCTCTCACCATCCACTGCTCGCTTGTTCAAAAATCATCCGATATTAACGTGTCTTTATGTTATTCATTATAATGCTTTATTTGATATTTGTCAAAACCATTTTAAGCCTATTCTCCTTTAAGTCCCTGATAAATCTTATCCAGGTTCCATTGCATCATATCATAGTAAGTATCACCAGGCTCACCCTGCTTAGCAAGAGAGTCTGTAAAAATAGTTGATTTAATCGTTAAGCCAGTTTCCTTAGCGACCTGGGTCATTGATTTTTTTGAGACTGATGTTTCAACAAAAAGACCTTTTACATCAGATGTCTTAATTTTTTTAAGGACTTGGGAAAGTTGTTCGGGTGTGCCTTGCGATTCTGTATTGATCTCCCAAATATAGGCTGGTGTCACATGATAGGCTTGCGAAAAGTATTTAAATGCCCCTTCTGATGTGACGAGTAGTCGTTGTTTTTCTGGGATATCTAAGAATTTTTCTTTAGCAGTCGCATCTAATGTTTCAAGCTTTTTGACATAGGCATCTGAGCGTTTTTGATAGTAGGCTTCATGCTTAGGGTCCTTGCTTTTTAACACCTCAGTTATGGTCAGAACATACTTAATCCCATTGCCCAAATCAAGCCAGGCATGTGGATCGGTTTCTGAGGTATTGGTGCTCAGATACATCGGTGTGACGGCCTGACTTGCTGTAAAAACCTGCTCCCCTTCGGTTTTATGCGCTGTTTTGATTAATTTTGTGAACCAACCGCTACCACCTGTCTCTAGGTTTAAGCCATTATGAAAGAGAACATCAGCTTGTGTTGCTGCTGAAATATCAGCAGGTTTTGGGTCATATTCATGCGGGTCAACACCCCGACTTACGATACTGTGAAGTGACACCTTATCTCCTGCAACCTGCCTAACCATATCCTCTAAAATCGAATTGGTCGTGACAACCCTTAACTTGTTGCCAGTTGCTTGCTTGGCTACCTCCCGATGACTTGTAAAATAGAGTACGCCAGCCAAGAGAAGCGAAAGCGGGACAAGGGTCATGATGAGTTTTTTTAACATCCAGTCCTCTTTTTCTAATCTTAATGATGATTTGACAGGTTCACTTTAAACAAGATGCCTTGCTTAGGTGACACTAAAAATGAAAAACCAAACAGGATGGCTGCGACAAGGACGATAGCTGGTCCCGATGCTAGGTTAAAAGTGTAGCTGATAAACAAACCGACAAGCGCAGCAATAGCGCCAAATACACCAGAATAAACCAGCATAATGTGTAATTTATCTGTCCATAAAAAGGCAGTAGCTGCTGGCGTGATGAGCATGGCAACAACAAGGATTATCCCAACTGTTTGCAGCGAAGACACCGTTACTAAAGTCAGCATCAGCATCAAGGCATAGTGGATGGCTTGTGTTTTCAAGCCATAAGTCTGTGCAAAGGTCGTATCAAACGACGTGATCAACAATTCTTTATAAAATAAGACGATAAATAAGATGACGACAATCAACACACAGGTGGTCGTGATCAAATCTGCATCACTGACAGCTAAGACATTACCAAATAAAATATGGTGTAAGTTTGTTGTGCTTTCTGCCAGGGAAATCAAGATAAAGCCTAGTGCATAGAAGGCACTAAAAACGATGCCAATCGCTGTATCACTTTTAAGTTTACTATGGCTAGCCACATACCCAATGAGCATAGCGGCTAAGATACCAAAGACCGATGCACCGAAAAGCAGGTTGATCCCTAGCATATAGGCAACCGCCACACCTGGTAAGACAGCATGTGATATGGCATCTCCCATCAGAGACATGCCTCTTAAAATGATGAAGCTACCAATAATACCGCTCATGACCCCGACTAATATAGCCGTAATCAAGGCAGTTTGTAGGAAATTATATTGGGACAAAGCCGAAATAAATTGGCTAATACTCGTCATGGGCGGCCTCCCTCTTGCATTTGACGATCATCCTTTTCAAATAAGAGATCACCAAAATCCGAACTAAAGGCCTTTTGGATATTTGCCTTAGTATAAGTCACACCTACTGGACCATTCGCCACGATACCACGGTTCATGATAATCAGATCATCAAAATACTGCGTGACCTTGTTCAAATCATGATTAACCACGATGATCGTCTTACCTTTAGCACACCATCTTTTTAAAATCGACATAATGCTTTGCTCACTGGCCATATCGATGCCGACAAAAGGTTCATCTAAGATGACAACCTCCGCATCTTGTACGATGGCACGCGCAACAAAAATACGCTGTAATTGACCACCTGATAAGCTGCCAATCTGCCGGTCTTTAAAGGCAAGCAAGTCCACTTGCTCAAGCGCAGCGAGTGTCGCTTGTTTCTCAGCCACCCCTGGACTTTTGAAGAGCCCTAGCTTAGGATAGGTACCTGTCAATACGACGTCAAACACACTGATTGGAAAGGTTAAATCAACAGCAGCACGCTGCTCAACATAGGCAATCTTATCTTTGAGTTTGTTTAGCGGTTTACCATCTAGAGAGGCTAGCCCACTTTTAGTGGGAATTAGACCAAGTGCCCCTTTTATCAAGGTTGATTTACCAGCACCATTTGGCCCAATGATACCCGTAATTTTCCCTTTTTGAAAGGTAATAGACAGCTGATTCAAAATCAGCTCGCCTTGATATGCGACGGTCAATTTATCTATTTTAAACATTCACTACCTTTCTAGAACATATCGATAATCAGCTTAATATTTAGGATGGTTAAAGAAATAGCTGCAAACCACCCTAAACCAGCGATGATTTTTTTATTTTTAAACCGTTTGCCCATTATTTTCTCACTAGAGGTGAAATAAACGAGTGGAATCATCGAAACAGGAAGGGCGATGGATAGGAATACTTGAGATTTGACCATCAAATCATCCAAACCACCTTCACTACCATGATAATAGATGGCCGCGATTAAGACAGGGATCACAGAAATCACACGTGTGATCAAGCGACGTGCCCATGTTGGTATCTTCAGATTAATAAAGCCTTCCATCACGATTTGACCTGAAAGCGTCCCTGTAATCGTTGAGTTTTGACCTGATGCTAGAAGCGCGACTGCAAATAAGGTGGAAAGGAGCGGACTTGCAACTGCACCTGCTAATTTATTATCTTGTAAGGCATTATACAAAGACGTAAAGGTGCCTAAGCCTTCACCACGACCAAAGAACATGGCCGCTCCTAAAACGAGGAGTAGGGTATTGATGATAAAGGCAATCGTTAATTGAATATTTGAATCCCAAGTCGAGAAACGAACAGCACGCGCCACATCATCTTCATCTTGACGATTATAGTTACGTGACTGGGCGATAGAGGAGTGCAGATAGAGATTATGTGGCATAACAGTCGCACCAACAATCCCCAGCGCCATGGTTAACTGCCCTCTATTTAAAATTTGTTTTTGTGGCACAAAGCCTTTAGCTAGTTCTGCAAGTGCTGGATTTGAAATCGCTACTTCATAAATAAAGACGACCATGATCACTGTAATTAGGGTGATGACAATCGCTTCGATTTTACGAAAGCCTAATTTCATCAAAAATAATAAGAGTAAGACGTCAAATACCGTCAGGATAACCCCCCAGATAATCGGTAGACCAAACAATAAGTTCAAGGCAATCGCCCCACCACCGACTTCTGCGATATCTGTCGCCATAATCGCAAACTCCGTAATCACCCAAAGGACAAAGCCAAGTTTTTTTCCAGTATGTTGCCGCGTTGCTTGGGCCAAATCCATGCCAGTTACAATTCCTAGTTTTGATGCCATATACTGTAATAACATGGCGATCAAACTTGAAATTAAGACAACTGATAAAAGAAGATAGCCATATTTAGCCCCACCACCAATCGAGGTAATCCAGTTACCCGGATCCATATAGCCTACTGCTACCAAGGCGCCTGGCCCTGAGAAAGCTATAATATTTTTCCAAAAGCTATTACTTTTGGGGATGTCTACCGTCCCATTTATTTCAGCTAAACTTGGCCCATTAGCATAGGCGATAAACTTCTTATGCTTCTTCATGATTCTCCTTATCTGATTTTGCTACCTTTTAACGCATTTTGTATTTTTGCAAATTGAGTTTACCTAATCTAATCCTATAGGTTCTCTAAACATGTGAGATACAAACCAGGTATAGCTGCCCTAGGACATCTAATTACTATAATAGGCTAATTGCCAACTGTTTTTTTGAAAACTCGGAATGACAAACCGCATCCCATCATCTGTCTTGACGATAACTGATGCATCAGCTAAATGTGATACAACCGTAATAAATTTAGGCTGTTCGACCGCGAGTTGACTTAAGAATGAGACAACTTCTTCAGCAATAGCGACGACTTCATAGCGATGCTCAAGCTTGGCTTGACTTAAATCAAGTGTGATTAATTCGCCTTTCCAGAAGCGTTCCGATGGAATTTCTGATCCATGAGGATCAGTCTTTGGAAAATTCATGAGGGTATATAAACGCTCAACGAGTCTTTTAGATGAGGCATGCTCTAAATTTTCTGCTTCTTCATGTACCTCGTCTATCTGATAACCAGCTTGCTCAACCAAAAAAGTTTCCCAAACCCGGTGAGATTTAAGAATAAACCTTGCTTCTTGATAGCCTTTAGGTTTTAAAGACACACCATAATATTTTTTGTGCTCTACTAACTCTTTTTTAGCCAAGCGCTTAATCATTTCAGTCGCACTTGGTGCTGCAACCTTGAGGTAGTTTGCAATATCAGTGATACCAACCAAGCCTTTTGTCTTATCCTGCAACTGATAAATCGCTTTTAAATAATCTTGTTCTGTTTTTGAAAATTCGTCCATGCTATACTTTCTAATCATTTATATACCATAGTTTAGCACCTGCTAAACTTTTTGTCAAGCTAATCTGACTATTATCCCTGAAATAATTAGCTAGTGCTAAACTTACAACCTTTTATTTTAATTACTGATACGACATACCTTATATGGCTATCTCTATGTAAAGTCTAAAAACAGGTTTTAATTTAGCCCACCCTAAACTATAAAAAAAGATAACAAAAAAAAGCCGACTTTCGTCAGCTTATAGTGCTTGATTAATTTTTGAACCAGCTATCAACTGTTTTTTGATTGGCCTTGATCCACTTATCAGCTGCATCAGTTGGCTTCATACCAGCTTGTATATCTAGCATAACACCTTCCATATCATCTGATGTCCACTTAAATTTCTCTAAAATCTTATACGTATCAGGATCATCTGACTTCAAGTTTTTGCGAGCAATCGTTTTAATCGCTTCTTTTTCTCCCATCACCTTTTGAGGATCTTCTAAATACTTAAGTTTATACTTACTAAACATCCAGTGTGGTGACCAACCAGTCAGCACGATATCTTCTTTGTTTCTATAGGCTTTATCAAGGGCAGATACCATGGCACCACTAGAGGATACTTGTAGGTTCCAGTCCTTCAAATTTGGATAGACTTTCATCATATCAGCTGTCGTTGCCATAATACCTGCACCAGGTTCGATCCCTGTTATGGTTTTATTAGCTTGGTCTGTCAAGTCAGAGATAGCGTTAACTGACATATAATCTGGTACCACAAGACCCGTCTTAACACCGGTCAAGTTGGTGCCTACTACAGTCAGCTTATCCTGATATTTTTTCAACAGCGCCCCATGTGTATTGGGTAACCATGCTGATAAAGAGGCATCTACCTGTTTATTTGCCACTGATTGCCACAGTACAGCATTATCTAATGGTGTCAAGGTGACATTATAGCCGTGGGCTTTTAAGGCTTGACCTAAGACAGTTGTACTCGCGACTTCTGAGTCCCATTGTACATAGCCTAAACTAATTTTTTTGTTACTTTCAGTAGCCTGCGAAAATGAGTTAACGATACCGCCACCAATCATGACAAGTAAACTAATAAGAACTAACCAACGTCTGGTTTTATTACCTGCTGATTTTTGACCAGGTTTCGTGTTGAGCTTTTGGGCAAAACGGTCAATGATAATGGCTAAGATAACGAGCGCAATACCATTTACGAAGCCTGCACCAACATCCGCATGTTGCACGGCAGATAAGACACCTCGACCAAGTCCTGGTGCACCGATCATACTTGCTGTGACAACCATAGATAAGGCCAACATGATTGTTTGATTAGCACCTGCCAAAATAGTATTTTTGGCACTAGGTAACTCAAGTTTAATTAATTTTTGCCATGTTGTAGAGCCAAATGAGTCTGCTGCCTCTACTAAAGAAGTAGACACTTGGCGAATCCCAAGATTTGTCATCCTAACAACTGGTGGTAAGGCAAATATGATAGAGGCAAATACCCCTGGTACAACACCGATACCGAAAAAGGCGACTGCTGGAATCAAATAAACAAATCCGGGCATTGTTTGCATAAAGTCTAATATCGGTTGTACAATCGCTTGTGTCCGATCAGACTTAGCCATCAAGATACCAAGTGGTACCCCAATGATCAGTGAAATTAAGGCTGACATGATAACAAGCGTCATCGTGCTCATCAAATCTTCCCATAGCCCTTGGTTAGCAATTAATAGTAAGCCAAGTAAGGTAAAAATAGGAAAGCCCCATTTTTTAGGTGACGTTGCGACAGCAATGACAAATAAACCGGCAATTACGAGAAACATCGGGATGGCAACGAGACCATTGGTCATCGCGTCCATCAAGGCATTCCCACCTTGTTGGATCAAATTAAAGAACCCTGCAAAGTGTTCCGTCAGCCAATCAACACAATTAGATGCCCAATTACTAATCGGTAATTGGCTTGTGAGTAGGTTAAACATGTTATACTTCCTCCGTTTCGACTGCTATCATATCAGCTGTCTTGTCTGTTTTATCTGTTTCAGGCACTTCATCAGTATCATCAACATCTGCTAACGCTTCAAGCACGAGACCTCTGATGACAACACCACGTAGCCGACCATCATCAACAACGGCAACTGGTGTTGTCGCATCATAAATGATTGGTAAAATATCTGAAATCAGTGTGTCTGACGTAATTTGAGGCATCTCAGCGATAACATCTGATAACGGTAATTTTTCTTTACGCGCACGAACTGCTGCATCTGCTGAAAGATACCCCTGAAATTGTCTATTTCTATCAATGGCAACCAATCCGGATACTTCTTCTTCTTGCATCCGACGCAGGGCCACTGTTGGACCATCAACGACTATATTTGTTGTAAATGCCGGAATCATAATATTTTCAGCAACTAGTACCTTAGCTCGGTCTACACCTTCAGTAAAGGTTCTAACATAGTCATTTTCAGGATTAGTCAAGATTTCCTCACCAGTTCCGACTTGGACTAACTTACCATCTTTCATGATCGCGATACGATCACCAATTCTAAGGGCTTCATCTAAGTCATGGGTGATAAAGATAATCGTCTTTTGAACAGTTGCTTGCAAATCTAAGAGCTCATCTTGCATTTCTCTTCGCACCATGGGGTCAAGGGCTGAAAAGGCCTCATCCATGAGTAAGATATCAGGATCATTTGTCAATGCTCTAGCTAACCCAACACGCTGTTGCATCCCACCAGATAGTTGATCTGGATACTGGTCTTTAAAGGCGAGTAATTTAGCATTATCAAGGGCCTTTTCGGCACGCTTGCGACGTTCGTCTTTTGGTACATCTTGAACTTCTAAGCCATACTCAGTATTCTCCAAAATCGTCCGATGTGGAAACAAGGCAAAGTTTTGGAAGACCATCGACATCTTACGACGTCTGATATCTAGTAACTCTTTTTTGTTCAATTTAGTGATATCTTGTCCGTCAATAATCAACTGTCCAGCAGTTGGCTCCGACAAGCGGTTCAGCAATCTGATTAAGGTAGACTTACCAGAACCAGATAGCCCCATGATAACGAATATCTCACCATCATTGATTTCAAGATTAATATCGTAGACCCCTACAGTGCTACCTGTTTTCTTCAATATCTCATCTTTGTTCATGTTTTGTTTGACTAACTCTAATGCTGCTTTACGTTTCTTCCCAAATATTTTAGTTAGCTGTTTTATTTCAACCTTTGGCATAATTTCCTCCTTTTTGTACCTTTATTATGATAAAATGATTATACAAGTGACAACCCCATCTAAAAGTTAGGGTGTCATCAAGTGACAATTTAGATTTTACACACAAATTGTCACTTTGTCAACCCATAAGCTCACATTTTAAACTTAACTAACGCTAACCGATTATTTATCAACGTTATGTTTATCATCATAACTAGTGTCTATATCCAAATAAAGTGAATTAGTTTATAATGATATAAGCAAAGAAATGATGTGACAAATTC
The DNA here is from genome assembly GCF_002441695.1 of Pseudolactococcus piscium. Taxonomy (GTDB): domain Bacteria; phylum Bacillota; class Bacilli; order Lactobacillales; family Streptococcaceae; genus Pseudolactococcus; species Pseudolactococcus piscium. Next base: position 88,123 of record NZ_JXJW01000001.1, on the reverse strand, counting down.
CTTTAAAAAAATAAAGGATTAGTCACGTCGTTCAGCTATATTTTCTAGAAAGACCGCATCATATGAAAGCTATAAGAGAACCCCGTTACCGCCAAATCGCCTATGCCATTGCTGAAAAAATTGTGGAGAGTGACTATCCGATAGGGAGTAAACTTCATGCCCGATCGACACTTTCTGCTCAGTTTGGTGTCTCATCGGAAACCGCACGTAAGGCCATCAGTATTCTAAGTGACTTAGCTATCGTCAAAGTCGTTCATGGATCTGGTGTCGAAATTTTATCGCAAGAAAAAGCGAAAAATTTCTTAAATCAAGCGCAGGAGACAACAAATATCCAGGCACTTCACGCCCAGATTGATAATATTCTAACCATACAGAAAACTTCTATCGATAATCTATCTGAGTCGCTCACGACCTTATTTGAACAGACTGCACGTGTCCAAAAGAAAAGCCCATTTGCACCTTTTGAGTTGCTGCTTGCTGATGACTCTGAACATCTATTTAAATCTATCGGACAGTTAAATCTGTGGCAGACAACCGGTGCTACGATTGTTGCCATCCTCCATCATGATGAACTCGTCATGTCTCCCGGTCCCTATGCTATTTTAGAAAAAGGGGATACGATTTACTTCGTCGGAAATGAAACCATTTTTCATACCGTCAAAACCTTCTTCTATGGGCATGTCTAGTCCTTAACAACTAGTTATTTTCAGCTAACCCTATAAAAAAGCTACTCACATCAGTCTAGATGTGAGTAGCTTTTTACGCTTATTTCTGAATATGTGAATGCTTTAAGCTTTTTATAAGCCAAATACTTTGAAACGATCTTCATCAGCCATAAATGCTTTAGCTGATACGTCTGCCTCAGGTGATCCTACGACTAATTGACCACGCAAGTCCCAAGATTCAGGGATATCATAGGTTTTAGCGACTGTGTCATTAATTACTGGATTGTAATGCTGTAAATTAGCACCCAAGCCCAGTTCACTCAAGGCAGTCCAAGCATTAACTGATGCGATACCAGTCGATTGTTCAGACCAAACTGGGAAATTATCAGCATAAAGTGGGAATTGCTCTTGTAGATTTTTGACAACAGCTGTATCTTCAAAGAAGAGTGCTGTCAGGCCTGCGGCTGCAAATCCATCGAGTTTTTCTTGTGTGCCTGACCAGACTGATTCTGGTACACCTTGACGGTCCATTTCAGCTTTTAAATCTTTAGCAACAATATTATGCCATAAGTTATCATGTGCTTCACCTGTCAAAATCAAGACACGTGATGTCTGACTATTAAATGCTGATGGTGATTGTCTAACTGCCTCTTTAATGGTTGCTGTTGCTTTTTCAAGATCGACGGCTTTACCCAGTGCATAGATTGAACGACGATTTGCTAATGAAGTTAAGAATGACATAATTTTCTCCTATTTAATTGGCATATGATTTTTTAGAAGACGTCTTCTAAGTCGATTCGATGTTATCACTACCATCAAATCTTTTAATACCCGCGTCTCACGTTTACAATTGTAATTTTACTACTTTAGTTTACGTTTGTAAACTATTATGCTCAATTTTTTTAAGCAACATCAAAAATACTAAGGTCATATCAAAGTGATCGTTTACAAATGCTGAATAATGAATTTGTTTGACAATTGTACGTAAAATGATAAAATAAACTTAGGTATTATATACTACAACTATAGAAATCATGGTGAGTATGGTGAAATCAAGAACAAAAAAAGCAATGGGTGTTTTGCTGCTACTCCTATTGATTGGCATCGGCATCGAAGGAAAAAGATACATGGACAAACAAAAAACGGAAAAAGAATACCAACAAGGCATTGAGCTTATCCAAAGCTACGTAACAGATTACCTAGTAAAAAATTACCAAGGAATCGAAAAGATCGAGTGGCAAGGCATTGGGGTGGAGTATAGAAATTCACCCATACTAGGTCCCTCTTTATTTGGGAATTATGTCGATACAGTTGTGAAGATATATGTTTCAGATAAACTTTTTCTCACCATGACATTTAGACTTAATGATGAAACTGAATATAATGATGAGCTACAAAAATATGTTAAAAAAAATATATTAAATTCTGAAAATACATCTTCTATGTTAAAAATGGAACTTGATAATACTATCTATGTACGAGATGATGTAAATAAAATCATTGGACTAGAAGTAAGCGAAGAGCAAAAGAAAGAATTTGAAAAAATTACGAAAAATACTACTGGTAGTAAAAAAGCTAAGATAGTCTATAACCTAGAAGTTCATGAATTAAGATATTAGGAGGTCCCTATGAATAATGAGATAACTACAGAAATATTGGCAAATGCAATTGACGCTACCAAGAAATCCGTAAAAATCGTATCAGTAGAAAAAACATTAAAATTAGAAATTGAGGGGCAAAAAAAAGAGTTCAAACTCGTAAACAAAGCAGCCAGCAGTAACATCAGTCAACTTAACGCCATGGCCATCGCACCTGTCAATTCTGATGGGACAGTTGACTATAATAATTGTGCGGTCGTTTATGCTGGTACAAATACTTGGGGCGAGACTGGTAGAAATGGGGCGCTTACTGCTGTCGGTGCGATAGATGGTTTATCTAGTGAATACTATGATGCGGTAGATTTTTTAAAGGCAACACAAGGTAAGCTTACCAAGAAAAATGGCAAAATTACGGATGTCGCAGGATTTAGCCAGTCCGGTGGCTATATGATGAAAATGGCCGCTAAATACGGGCAAGCTATTGGATTCAAAACAACCAGTTTCGATGACTGGGGTGGGAGTCAGTTTAGTACCTTGAGCAAACCCCAACAAACACGGCTGATTGCTAATCCAGCCATGTTAACACGATATCAAAATGATTCTTGGGCAGACCTATCTCGCCGAGATCATAAATACGGCAACATACAAGGGATTATAGGGATTGGCGATCATAATGCCTTATCAAAATACTTTACAGGTAATGTATTGGACCTAGACAGTTTAGCTAAAGATGGGATTTTCGCACCAAATATGACCAAGAAACAGGTTGAAAGGGCTGCTAAAAATTGGATTAAAAAAAATAGAAATTGGGATCCCTTTGCTAATCCTGATGCTGAAATAGCTGAACGTATTAAAACCTATCTAAGTAGGTATGGCACATATGCAACAAAAACATACGGACTACAGATGAAGCGACTTAATCAACTCAGATCTCACTTGCTGGCTAGTGGGGGAGGTCTATCTGCAAATGGAAAAATCTACCTAGATAGTGAAGCCGCACGGATTATCGTAGAAAAAGCAGCGACCGATTTTGAAATAGCTACCGAGAGTATTCTCAAAGTCTATCAAAAGGATATCCGTCATGCACAAGACTTGTGGCAAGATACCTTAACAGAGTCTAGATGGATGGGGTCTTTACTGGAGGAGTGGGAAATCATGGCATGCTTGCGTGATATGGGGGCCACTCCGTATACAATCGTCACGTTGCCTTGTCAAAAGTATCAAGCAAAAATCGATAAAATTACCAATATGGCCTACAATTTCAACGCTTTAACCAACAAAATAAATGCTAAAATAACTGACATCGTGGCAAGAGATAGCGAATTAGCCCAACAGTTAAGAGGGATATAAAATGGGATTATCAGAAGAAGACATCATTTCAGACTACCAAAATAGTCGAAGACAACTTGAGGAAACCGAAGACCAGATTAGATTTCTGCAAAGAAAAGGTCAACAAGAAACAGAGTCTGCCATTCAGGAGATGAATAGTCGACTTAGGCATCAAGCTGTAGATGGACAAGCCGTTTCATTTATCCAGCAAGAGATGTATCGTGCGCAGGAGACATTTGATGAGATTGCAAATCAAGAAAAGAGAAAATGCCTACAAAAACTAGAAGAGAATGAATTAAACTACCGTCAAAAATTAAGAGACATCAGATAATTCAGGAGGATAAAGCAAGAATGGACATATTGGAACAAGCCTTGCGTGAGCTACAAAAGAGTTTGCAAAAGGCACACGTCAAATCGAATGCTCTCTTCGTTATGGACAGCAGTTCAAAAGATCAAAAAAAAGTGAGGGATCGAAGTAAAACCGAAACCGAACAGACCAAAACGACCTTGAGCCATGCTTCAAAAACTTTAGAAGGAACGATTCAAGGCAGCTTTGGAGAAAAGTTAACGCAGGTACTCGAAGAACAAGAACAATTTTTATCCGACTTTTAAAGTTAGGGATGCAGATACTTTGACGTCTGACAGTCATATCAAGTTTAATACAGCTAACCTTATGAGATTAGCTGTATTTTTTGTCTTGTACTTCCCCCTTTGCTATGAGATATTTCTTTTTTTGAACAACAAAAAAAGGATTAGCAAGCTAACCCTTATATTGACATATTTTATGAGGTGTAAATCCTGAAGCTTTCGCATACGGCAAGCGATTCTCAAAGCTTTTTACAGGATGCCAATCTTCTAATAAAGCAATGCTGTGATACTGCTGTAAATCATCATCACACTCCACACACCAGCGTGTATCTGTCTTTACCCAAAACGCAGCGAGAAAGTCCTTTTGACTTTTAAATTCCGGATAAGACTTGGATAAGCGCGCCCACTCCTGCTTGTAAAAACGTAATGCCTCATAAAAATCGTTAAACTCATGCTTTGCAACAATATCCTGTCGCCAATCATCAAAAAACCACCACGGCTCATTATCTCCGCGCATTTCAACTACTCTGTACATCGCCCAACCCCTTGTATATTTGGTTAATATAGTACCTATTCTACAAGAAATGTTGGAAACTTTCATAAATTTTGCTCAGAGATTTTTTTGATACAGTAAGTCGCAAGCTGTGCTACACGTTCATTTTTACCAGTCAAATGGTTAAAGCCAAACACTGCTTCAAATCCGGTAGAAATACGGTAGGTAATCACGTCTGTATTTTTTGCTGTCGTTTTACTATGTGCATTACGACCACGTTTAAAATAACTTAACTCTTCTTCTGTTAAAAATGTTTCTTTTTCCATCTCAGCAATCAGGTAAGCTTGTGCTTTTGCACTGACGAATCTGACTGCATTTTTTTGTAGTTCTCCTGGTTTTGTGATTCCTTTAGCTAACAAGTGATCGCGAACAAACACTTCATAAACTGCGTCACCAGCATATGCCAAAGCAATTCCATTTAATAAATCAGCTCGAAATTCAGTCACGTGTCCACCTCACACCATCTGGTGTATCTAACAAGGAAATCCCTTTTGCCTTTAGCGTATCTCGGATATCATCTGACAACTTGTAATCCCGATTCTCTCTGGCAAGTTGTCTTTTTTGAATGAGCCCATCTATTTCAGCATCCAATAAGCCTTCGTCAAATGAAATGCCCATAATCATCAAAATCTCATCAAACAAGTCAAGTGCCTCAAGTGAGAAATTACCTGTATTGATATACTTAATCAACTCATAAAAAACGGTCAGACCATTTGAAATATTGAAATCATCATCCATTTCCTTGATGAAATCTTGACGAAAGCCACTTATTTCCTGATCTGGTAGCTGGGAATCGACTGGATTTTGCTTGATCTCAAAATTTAGCTTCTCATAAGCATGCTTGATTTTTTTAAAATTATTTTCAGCATCTTGAACTGAATCGTCAGAAAAAGCCAAAGGTTTTCTATAATGCTGGCTGACTAAGAAAAAACGTAAGATTTGTGCATCGATCACGTCTAGCATATCATGCACAGTCTCAAAATTACCCAGAGACTTGGACATTTTTTCACCATCTGCTGCAGTCACAAAGCCATTATGCAACCAATAATTTGCAAATGTCTGACCTGTTTTTCCTTCTGACTGTGCGATTTCATTTGTATGATGTGGAAACTCTAAGTCAGCTCCCCCACCGTGAATATCGATCGTATCCCCTAAGATACTCGTCGCCATAACTGAACACTCGATATGCCAGCCTGGTCGACCACTACTCCACGGACTTTCCCAGGATGGCTCGTCAGGTTTACTTGACTTCCATAAGGCAAAATCAAGCGGGTCCTCCTTAGCTAATTCGAGTGTCCCTGTTCGACCAGATGCGCCTGCTTCAAGTTCATCTATGTTTTTATTCGCCAAACGACCATAGCCTTGAGACTGCTTAACACGGAAAAAAACATCTCCATTTGCCACATAAGCAAAGTCCTTTTGAATCAATACCTCGATAAAGGCAATAATTTCAGGCATAAAGTCAAGTACACGTGGATGTTGTGTTGCTGCTTTAACACCCAGTGCTGTTGTGTCTTCCTCATAAGCCTTAATATATGTCTCGACTAGCGTTTCAATCGATAGGTTAGCCGCTTTGGCTGCCTTGATAATTTTATCATCAACATCTGTAAAATTAGAGATAAACGTGACATCAAACCCACGATACTCGAAATATTTCCGAATCATATCAAAGGCAACGACAGATCTTGCATTGCCAATATGGATATAATTATAAACCGTCGGTCCACAAACATACATGGTAACCTGACCGCTGTTCAAGGGGACAAATGTTTCTTTTTCTCGTGTCATTGTATTATATAATTTAATCATTTACTTCTCCTACACTTTTAAAACGATTCACTAGCTGACAGCACCTACCATTTTTAGCTATATGCCACCCATGTGATCATAGAAGCTAACATGTCGTGCGCGCTCTAATTTAGTCAGTTCACGTTCTGGTGAGATCTCTCCGTGTACTCTGACGATTTTAGCCGGTATACCGACGACAGTCACTGCTTCAGGGACATCCTTTGTCACAACAGCACTTGCACCAATTTTCGCATGCTCACCAATCTCTATCGGTCCGAGCAGCTGCGCATGGGCAGAAATTAAGGCACCCCGTCTCACAGTTGGATGACGTTTACCTGTATCTTTTCCTGTCCCACCTAATGTCACACCATGGTAAAGTTTAGCACCAGACTCTACGACCGCGGTTTCACCAATCACAAGTCCTGAGCCATGATCAATAAACACACCATTTTCGATGATGGCACCTGGATGAATTTCAATTTGTGTGAAAAACCGCCATAATTGGGCATGCATCCGACCGATTAATTTAAAGTGATGGCACCAAAAAAAATGGGACAGCTTATGCGCAGCAAGTGCCTTTATACCAGGAGAAGTCAGAAATATTTCAACATTATAGCGTGCTGCTGGATCATTCTCCTTAACAACTGCAAACGCCTCTTTCCAAAAGCCCATTTTACTCTCTACCTCCCATCGCCTATTCTCGAAAAGGCGGTACACAACCGTGCTGATTATTTAATATTAACTAGACGTTCCAGATGCTTCAAGATCTTGCCACAAGATAATTGATTGGGCATAGTCTGATGCGTCAAATGGGTCTACAGCTACACCTAGTACATCTTCTAACTCATTTTCACCCATGCTTGGCGCTTTTAATTCGCTTAGACACCAGGTCAAGACAATCCCTTTGCTGTCCTGAAAAGGCATGCCAAAATCTGGATGATTGTACCATTTTGAAAAACTCAAAATATTACTGAAAACAGGCACAAAAGACTCATCATCTGCGTTAGATAGGGTCGCAAATATCCTAGATACACTACCATCTGCTGTTTGTCTCGTAAAGGCTGGCATGAGAAAATGCTGCTCAGAGAGCGGCAGTGAAGCATTATCAGATAATTTATTAAGGACATCAGTATAGCGATTGATGAAGGTAATCAAATGCTCTCTAGGTAACATGGTAGCATTACTTGCATCTTGACCAGCAGGTTGTAGATTAAAGGCAATCGCATCAAATTCCTGGCTCATCAAGTCTTCGACAACTGATACAAAGGATTTATTGACATAAGTCAGTGATTCTGCCACCTGTTCTTGAAAAGTTGCTACTGCTTCTGATGTTGTAAAAACAGGAATAACTGATTTATCTTCGATTGGGACGATAAACTGTTCCCCAACTGCTACAAGTGGATAGGCAAATAAAGCATGGACAAAGCCAATATCAGCAATGAAATTACCTGGTTTCGAGATAAAGCCCCGTAATCGCTCATCTAGTTCTGGGGAAAAGGTATAGTCAGTCATTTTATTCTCACTTTTATTTTTATGATCAATTCGTCTTGATTCATTCATACTTTGCGCCAAAAAGCTACAGAGCACTACTTATTATTATCCTATTTTACCATAAAAAGGCTTGATTTAACTCGACGCAAGGTGATTTTAAGCAAGACTAGTCCGAACCGCCTATCTAGGCTTGTCGCAGCTGCTGATTAACCTAACACTTAAGCCAGTTGGCGCACCTACTGCTTATGTCCGCAACTAAAAAAACACCTTCACAGTGTTTTTTTGCGAGACGATTTAGCGTCGATTAATTCGCTGCTTTAACAGCTGTTTGACCTGTCACGTCATACTTGGCAGTTGCAGCAAGTTTGTTGTAAGCATCAAGTTGTTCTTGTGTTGCAAAGTAAAGATTACCATCAATTTTTGCAGTGACTTGCATATCAGATGTATCTTTGGCGTTTTGAGCAGCAAAACCAGCCGCTGATTTTGATACGTAAACATCCCCTTTAATGATGCCATTAGCAATCACAGTATAAGGTGAATTCACAATCAATTTATCAAGTGTCAACGTAAATGTTTTTGTCACTTGGTGTTTATCATTTTGTGTGTATAGTGCTACTTTTCTAGCAATCTCACCTTTAGATCCGATGAACATGCCATCAATCGTAAGTGTTTTACCAGACGCATCAATATCTGTTTTTGCTGCAGCTAACCAAGCGCCTGATTTACCTAATGTATCTGATAATACTGTAAATTTCTCTGTGCCTTTTGTTGCACCAGCTTTGACATCACTCACTTTAACATAAGAGATTGCGCCACCCTTAGCAGCTACAGAAATCTGACCTGGTTTAACACCTACAACAGTCGCTGCTTCTACTTTAACTGAACCTGTAACAGTCCCCTTGTCATCAGCTGGGAGTGCTTCATAGGCAGTTTTAAGGGCATCAGAGGCAAAAATCAAGTTACCGTCTATTTTACCAGTCCCTTTCATGTTAAAGCCTGTCGCATTGACATAAACATCACCTTTAACTGTCCCTTGAGCAATGATGAAACCAGGTGATTTGACAACGACTTTACCAATAGTCAACGTATACGTTTCAACTGGTTTATTATCGGCACCTGACTTATATAGTGCAAGCTCACGTTTTACAAGACCGTCACCAGAAAATAAACCGTCTACTGTTAAAGTTTTACCTGATGCATCAATATCCTTAGTCACACCGTTTAACCAAGCACCGTTTGCAGCAAATGCTTTTGATAATGTGTCAAATTTGTCAGTTCCACGCGTAGCACCAGTGAAAGCTTCTGCAGTTTTTTCAGTTGTTTTGTCATCTGCTTTTTTTTCAGTTGATCCACCACATGCAGTTAAAAACGTCACAGAAAGTGCCGATACTGCAAGCAATGAGATAAGTTTTGATTTTTTCATAAAATAAGACCCCTTTTTAAATTACAATCCACCGATAACAGAGTATATTTCTGCAATCGTTTACATGATTTATCTTATCACGTCTATATTTTAAAGTCAAGCAATGACTGAAACCTAAGGAGGCGCGATACCACCTATAAAAACTGGTAACCTAACCTAACTGCTGATTAGGCAGCTGCCTACTAGCTAGCCCTAAAATCCTTCTCTAAAATGACAATGCGTATAGATGGGACTACTAATTTACTGTTTTTTTTGGTAAAATGGAATCAGTAAATTTATTTGTAGAAATGGACAAAAATGACTGACAAAGACAAGGCGATCAAACTCTTCTCACTGAACTCAAATTTAGAATTAGCACAAAAGATTTCAACTACTTCTGGTATCCCACTGGGTAAAATTTCTTCAAAACAATTCTCTGATGGGGAAATTCAAATTAACATAGAAGAAAGTGTCCGTGGTTTTGACATTTTTATCATCCAATCAACTTCTTATCCCGTCAATACTTACTTATGGGAACTTTTGATTATGATAGATGCTTGTAAGCGCGCAAGTGCTAACTCTGTCAATGTCGTGATGCCTTACTATGGCTATGCACGCCAGGATAGAACAGCTTCACCACGCGAACCGATTACTGCTAAATTAGTGGCTAATATGCTGACAAAAGCTGGTGCTGATCGTATTTTGACCATAGACTTACATGCAGTACAAGTCCAAGGATTCTTTGATATCCCTGCAGATAATCTCTTCACTGTGCCATTATTTGCTGAATATTACCAAGAAAAAGGATTGGTTGGCGATGACGTTGTCGTCGTTGCACCGAAAAATTCGGGCATTAAGCGTGCCCGTTCACTTGCTGAATATCTTGAAAGCCCGCTTGCTATCGTGGACTATGCCAATGATGATCAAAATCGCGAAAACGGCTATATCATTGGTGATGTTAAAAACAAAAATGTCATTTTGATAGACGATATTTTAAATACTGGCAAAACTTTTTCAAATGCATCAGTCATCGCTAAAAATGCCGGTGCTAAAGAAATATTTGCAGTTGCCTCACATGGTCTATTTACACCAGGTGCTGCTAACCGTTTGAACGCATCTGGCATTTCTGAGGTCCTTGTGACAGATTCAGTGAAAACCGAAACACCTAAACCAGAGATGATTAAGTACTTGAGTGCAGCACCTTTACTTGCACACGCGATCATTCGTATTCATGAAAACAAACCAGTTAGTCCACTCTTCCAATACAATAAATCAGCAGACTAATCTTTTAATCAGCTATATGTTGCTTACTATTTCCAAAAGGAGGGGCACAAATTATATATCTAGATAATGCTGCAACAACGCCACTGCTACCTGAAGTTGTGAAAGAGATGTTTGATGTCGCAACTGACACCTTCGGAAATCCCTCCAGCATTCATCGTGCAGGCAGAGCAGCAGCAAAAATAATCCGACAATCACGCGATGACATCGCAGCTATACTCGCTATACCTAGTCGCCAATTAATTTTCACATCAGGTGGATCAGAAGCGAATAATCAAGCGATCATCGGCTATGCTTTGGCCAATCAGTACAAAGGAAAGCACCTCATTACCACAGCAATAGAACATCATTCTGTCCTGCATGCCTTTGCATACCTGAAAGATAAGCATGGGTTTGACATCACGATTGTTAATCCAAATACAACTGGTAGTATAACCGCAGATTCGATACTGAATGAGCTTAGAGATGATACGATTCTGGTCTCCACCATGTATGCAAATAACGAAACTGGCCAAATCTTACCGATAGCAGATATCGCTAAGGGTGTTGGCGCTCACCAAGCAGTCTATCATGTAGATGCTGTTCAAGTTATTGGTAAACTTCCCATTCATCCAAGCGAGTTAGGGATTGACTTGTTGACTGCTGCTGCCCATAAATTTCATGGCCCTAAAGGCGTCGGCTTTCTTTACCAGAATAACCTAGTCATGGATCCGCTGATACATGGTGGCGAACAGGAAGAAAAAAGACGTGCTGGCACTGAGAATATCGTGGGCATTGTTGGCATGGCTAAAGCCTTGTCGATTGCCCATCAAAAGATGGCCGAAAATGATGCAAAAGTAGCCGAGTTAAGTACATATTTTTTATCAAAACTTGATGGGTTTCATTTTTACCTGAATCAGTTTGGTGAGCTAAACATGCCACACATCATTAATCTAGGCTTCCCTGGGATTAACCAGGACTTATTACTGATGAAACTCGATTTGCAAGGCGTTGCTATTTCAACAGGATCTGCTTGTACTGCAGGCGATATCGCACCATCTCATGTTCTCACAGCCATTTATGGGTCTGATTCTGCTAAGCTTAAAGAATCTGTCAGAGTGTCATTTTCAGAGTTAAATACACTGGATGAGCTGACCGAATTCATGAATATCTTAACCTCTATTTTATCTCGTAACTAACCTTCTATAAGAAAGGAGCTACTGCACCGATAATTAGTCTACCTGTGCAGTGACTTAATATGGCATTTATAACCGAAAAACATCTTGATGATTGCAAGGATACGTATCAGCTTTCTGACTCAATCAAAAAGTACACACTAATGGATACAACATTTATGAAAAACAAAATCGGTAATTTCGAATTATCTCGTATACTTGAACAAGTCCCAAACTCTGGAGACGGTCCCTTGTTAAAAATCATCGTCAATTCCGACCTGACTGGTTTTAAACTATCGATTACAGATAAGGCTGGACTCAGACATATCAATATCTTTAAATCACCTGAAAATAAAATGATTCAAGACAAATTCTATTTCCAAATGAATGCACTTGTCGACCGTGGTGTCTTTAAAAAAGCAAACTAAACAGCCAAGCTTTGGCTGTTTTTTATTTAACTTCTTATGCAGCTAAAAATACTAACAAAAAAAGCACTCAGATTATATCTGAATGCTTTTTCTATTTATTGTCCGACCAATAAATAGATTATTTGGAAGTCTAAAATGTATTAAGCTTCGATTTCTGCAACAATACCTGAACCAACAGTACGTCCACCTTCACGAATAGAGAAAGTAGTACCTTGTTCAACGGCGATTGGGTGGATCAATTGAACTTCGATTGATACGTTATCACCAGGCATAACCATTTCAGTTCCAGCAGGAAGCTTGATTGAACCAGTTACGTCAGTTGTACGGAAGTAGAATTGTGGACGGTAGTTATCGAAGAATGGCGTATGACGTCCACCTTCATCTTTAGACAAGATATAAACTTCGCCTTTAAATTGTTTATGAGGTGTGATTGAACCTGGTTTAGCAATAACTTGACCACGTTCGATATCGTCACGTTGAACACCACGAAGTAATACACCAACGTTATCGCCGGCAAGACCTTCGTCAAGTTGTTTACGGAACATTTCAACACCAGTTACGATAGCTGTTGCGATATCTTCTTTGATACCAACGATAGCGATTTCGTCATTGACGTGAACAGTACCACGGTCGATACGACCTGATGCAACTGTACCACGACCAGTGATTGAGAATACGTCCTCGACTGGTAAAAGTAAAGGTTTGTCAGTGTCACGTTCTGGAGTTGGGATGTATGAGTCTACAGTATCCATCAATTCCATAACGATATCTTCGTATTCAGAGTCGCCTTCAAGGGCTTTAAGTGCTGAACCAACGATAACTGGAGTGTCATCGCCTGGGAAATCGTAATCTGACAAGAGGTCACGAACTTCCATTTCAACTAATTCGATCAATTCTTCATCATCAACAAGGTCTTTCTTGTTAAGGAAAACGATCAATTTACCAACACCAACTTGACGTGAAAGCAAGATGTGCTCACGAGTTTGTGGCATAGGACCATCAGTTGCAGCTACTACCAAGATAGCACCGTCCATTTGAGCGGCACCAGTGATCATGTTTTTAACGTAGTCCGCGTGACCTGGAGCATCGATATGCGCATAGTGACGTGCTGCAGTTTCGTACTCAACGTGAGCAGTATTAATCGTAATACCACGTTCGCGTTCTTCAGGTGCTGCATCGATTGAAGCATAGTCTTTAGGTGTGTTTACTGATGAAGGCAAACGACGTGATAAAACTGTCGTGATTGCCGCAGTAAGTGTTGTTTTACCATGGTCAACGTGTCCGATAGTACCGATATTAACGTGTGGTTTCGAACGATCGTATTTTTCTTTAGCCATTTTAAAAATGTCTCCTTTAGAATAAAAAATAAGTTTTTTTTTAGACAGACTGCGCAATACGACAATCTACCATTACTATATAATTATATAGGTTTTTTGAAAAAAAGCAAGTAGTTTGGCATAAAAGATACTTTTTGTTTACTATAAGCTATTTTTAATGAAAATGGTGTAAACTATAACTATCACTTTATATAGAAAAGAGAAAAAATGGCATTAACCTTTAAAAAACGCGATGATCTGGACAAAGTCTTAGGTGACTTAGCTGTCTTACCACCTCAGGTCGTCTTCACAGACATAGAAAAAATTGAAAAAACTTCTGATAAATCCGTGAAAACACCAGAAGATTTTCTGAAACAATTCAATACTGATTTACCTAGACCTGATATAGAGCGTCCTAAAGATGTTAAATAATCTTCCTGACGTCTGGTCTCAGCTAGCGGCAATTTTTCTGTCGATTATTATAGAAGCTTTGCCATTCGTCCTATTCGGTTGCTTGGTTGCTGGTGTGATTGAGACTTATTTGTCGCCTAGCTTGGTGGCTAAATTTCTACCTCGTAATCGTTTCCTACGTGTGCTTGTCGGTATTTTTGCTGGATTTTTCTTTCCATCATGTGAATGTGGTATCGTCCCAATCATTAACCGATTTTTAGAGAAGAAAGTGCCAACTTATACTGGTATTCCCTTTCTAATTGCTGCACCAATCATCAACCCTGTGGTCTTATTTGCTACCTTTGTCGCTTTTGGTAACTCATTCAAATTTGTCCTCTTTCGATTTTTAGGCGCTGTTATCATTGCCCTAGTGGTTGGCTTAATTTTAGCCTATAAGTTTGATGATCCCATTTTGCTAGAAACACCAACACCTCATAACCATATGCACCATGTCGCTAAGCTGACACCCTGGCAAAAGCTTTGGTCTGCCTTGACGCATGCAGTCGATGAGTTCTTCGACACAGGACGCTATCTGATTTTCGGTAGTTTAATTGCTGCCTCAATTCAAGTCTTTGTCCCAACGAGATTATTAACGACCTTTACACATCGCCCCGTTGTTGCAATCTTGCTGATGATGCTGTTTGCTTTCCTACTCTCATTATGTAGCGAGGCAGATGCCTTTATCGGTGCTAGCCTACTCAGCCTATTTGGGACTGCACCTATTATTGCTTTTCTTTTATTTGGCCCTGTCGTTGATATTAAAAATTTATTGATGATGAAGCATTACTTCAAGACTAAATTTATCGTCCGCTATGTGATTGCGATTTCACTTCTTGTGTTGACAATCAGTATGGGGGTAAGCTTACTATGATCCGATTCTTGATTTTATCTGGCTATTTTGAGCTGATGATGTACTTACAACTCACTGGAAAACTGAATCAGTACATCAATACCCACTATAGCTACCTAGCGGTACTATCTGCCTTACTTTCTTTACTTTTCGCACTTGTTCAGCTGATTAACTGGATGCGGCATGCTAAAACGCACAGTCATATCAACTCAGCCTTAGCGAGAGCATTTGCCCTACTGTTACTTGCGACACCAATTTTATCTAGCATTCTCATCCCGTCTAAAACACTGGATGCTACCATCGTCTCTGCTAAGGGCTTTAACTTCCCTTTGGCAGAAGGATCGGGAGATAGTTCTGATGGGACTCAAATTCAATATCTTCAGCCAAATACCAGCCTCTACTTTACCAAGTCTGTTTATGACAAAATAATGAAAAAAGAGTTGGCAACCTATGAAAACAAATCTACCATTAATATCACAACTGATAATTATATGGAAATTATGGAGTTGATTTATAACTTCCCTGGTACATTTGAGGGCAAAACAGTTACCTATACTGGCTTTGTCTATAATGACCCGACCACTCCCGATGCACAATTCCTCTTTAGATTTGGTATTATCCATTGTATCGCTGACTCTGGCGTTTTCGGTCTACGAACGTTAACTGATGGTAAGGCCTATCCTAATAATACCTGGATAGAGATAACTGGCCAAATTCAAATGGCCTACTATACACCATTCAAGAGAGAAATACCAATTATCAAGCCACAAAAGATTAATGAGGTCAAAAAACCGGCTAATCCATACGTATATCGGACCTTTTGACGGAATTTTTGATATAATTAGAAGAGCTAAAAAGAATTTTGGGAGAAATCAATATATGAGTAAAGTAGTCATCACAATTTTTGGCGCAAGTGGAGATTTAGCAAAGCGTAAACTTTATCCTTCACTGTTTCGCCTTTATAAGTCTGGTATTTTAGCAGAAAATTTTGCCGTGATTGGTACCGCACGTAGACCATGGACAAAGGCCTATTTTGAGGGTATTGTGCTTGAATCCATCTCAGATTTAGCTGTATCTGAAACGCAAGCCAAAACATTTGCCTCACATTTTTACTATCAAAGTCATGATGTTCAGGATGCTGAACACTATGCCACCTTAAAAAAATTGCAGGATGAGCTCTCTGCTACCTATCAAACCGAGCATAATAAAGTTTTCTTTTTGGCTATGGCGCCAGAATTTTTTGGGACAATTGCAGATCATCTAAAATCTGAGCATATTGTGGATGGGCAAGGCTTTGAAAGATTGATCATAGAGAAGCCTTTCGGAACTGATCTAGAGACAGCAAAGCAACTCAATCAGGCCTTATCTGAAACCTTTAACGAGAATCAGATTTTTAGAATTGACCATTATCTTGGTAAAGAAATGATTCAAAATATTTTCGCTGTTCGTTTTGCTAATATCTTGTTTGAACATGTTTGGAACAAAGAATTTATCGATAATATCCAAATTACCTTTGCTGAATCGATTGGTGTTGAGGACCGCGGTGGCTATTATGACCAATCCGGCGCACTTAAAGATATGGTACAAAACCATATCCTACAAGTCCTCTCCATTCTTGCCATGGATAAACCTGCTTCATTTTCAAGTGCGGATGTCTTACCTGAAAAGATTAAAGTGCTTGAGAGCTTACGCTTACCCGATGAACAGGCAATTAATACTAACTTTATTCGTGGTCAATACCAAGCTGGTCAAATCAATAACCATGATTATCAAGCTTATATCGACGAACCAAACGTTGCGCCACAATCTAAAACAGAAACCTTTGCTAGTGGTGTCTTTTTCGTAGATACTGACCGTTTCCAAGATGTGCCCTTCTTCTTTAGAACTGGCAAACGCTTGACAGAAAAGGGTACACGCATTAATATTATTTTTAAAAATAATGCCAATATTTTCGAGCAGACAGTTACACCAAATATATTAACGATTTACATCCAACCTACAGAAGGCTTTTCATTACAGGTTAACGGAAAAGAAGTTGGCAAACACTTCTCTATCGAACCTGTTAAATTAGATTTCAGACATGATGCAGATGCCCTCGGAAATTCTCCAGAGGCTTACGAAAAGTTGATTTATGATGTCTTAAATGGTGATGTGACAAACTTTAGTCGTTGGCAGGAAGTGAAAGCATCCTGGACATTGATTGATAAAATTGTGAATACGTGGCAAGCTGATAAAGCACCGCTACATTATTATCCAGCTGGATCTATGGGACCAGTTGAAAGTTTCAACTTACTCAAAAAATATGACACAAATTGGATCTGGCAACCAGATGTTTGGTACAGAGAACGTGACTTATTAAAATAATAAAAAAAATGACTAATTAGACTAGTCATTTTTTTTGTTAGGGCAGATACCCTCTTGATTAACTTGAGATACCTTATTTTTTAAGATGGTATGAATAGCTTGATACAACAACATTATCACGCCAGCTTAAGTAGTATCTCATGCGAACAGACATTTGGTTATGCAAAATATTTTGCCATGATCGTTTTGGTACAAATTGAGGGACGATAACGGTGACTGTATTATTTTTCTTACTTGCCAATTTAGAAACCAGGTCGACGTAACGCACAACTGGTTTGACGATATCGCGATAGCTAGATTCAACAATGGAGAAGCGCACGTCTGGATAGATTTTCTTAAATTCAGCTTCAACTTCTCTATCTTTATGACCAGTTTCCTTGGTTGATACATGGACTGCTATCACTTCTGACCCAATAGATTTGGCATAACTCATGGCACCAACTGCCACATTTGTGACATTACCAACAAGCACGATCACCGTATTGCCAGTAAAAACATGGTCTACAATCTTATCTTCTAGTCGCAATTGATGTGCAACCTCTGTATAGTGACGTTTTATGGCATAAAAGACAGCCAGTAAAATAGGCATGACAACAAAGAATGGCCAAATGTCAGCGAGACGGAAGATGAGTAAAATGAGGACAATAATGGCTGAGATTGTTGCACCGATAATATTTGAGATGGCACGACGCCAGAATTTCTTACCAGCTTCTCTATGCCATTTGATGACCATACCTGTTTGAGATAAGGCGAAAGGTACAAATACACCAATCGAATATAGCGGAATGAGTCTGGCCGTTGAGCCATTAAAGATCATCAATAAAACGACTGCACCAGCAGCTAAGCTGATAATTCCGTTAGAATAGCCTAGACGATCGCCTTTTTCCATATACATATGTGGCATGTACTTATTCTTTGCTAGATTGTAACTTAGCATTGGGAAAGCGGAGAAGCCAGTATTAGCCGCAACTGCAAGAATCATAGCTGTTGAAAATTGAAAAATATAGTAGAAGATACGACCAGCGCCGTTAAAATCAAATATATTATGTGCGACTTGAGATAATACGGTTGAATGGGCATTGGGTACGACACCTGTGTAGAAGTTCAAAAAGGTGATGCCAGTAAAGAAGACCCCTAAGATAATTGCCATCAAAGCCAATGTACCTGCAGCATTATGAGCCTTAGGCTTCTTAAAGAATGGCACTGCATTAGAGATTGCCTCAACACCTGTCAAACTGGCTGACCCACTAGAGAAAGCTTTTAGTAGTAGAATAATTGAAATACCTGGTACTACCGTTCCGATATGGCTCGTTGCATTATATGAAATGTCACCAGAAACGACTCTGAACATACCGACAATTAGTAACAGAACAGTTGCTGTTACGAACGTATAGACGGGGACCAACAAAAAACCAGCTGATTCTCGGAGCCCACGAAGATTCATCAGCATTAGCAACAGCACCAAAGCGATAGAAATGAGCAAATTATACGGATGTAAGGATGGCAAGGCAGATGTGATGGCATCTGCCCCTGCTGAAACTGAAACTGCTACAGTTAACATATAGTCAACTAGTAGACTACCACCTGCTATTAGTCCAGCATTGTTCCCCAGATTCTCAGTTGAGACAACATAAGCACAACCTCCATGAGGATAGGCATGAATAATCTGTCGATAGCTAAGTGTCAATGCAGCGAGTAAGACTAAGACAAGGCCTGCAATTGGTAAACTATACCAAATAGCTGCAGCTGATAAGGTCAGCAAAACTGTCACGATCTGCTCAGTACCATAGGCAATAGAAGACAAGGCATCACTTGACAACATCGCTAAAGCTTGGAATCTAGTGAGGAGATGACTGTCGTCATCTGTTGATTTCAAGGGCTTACCTACCAAAATCTGTTTCACATTAATTTTTTTCAATGATTGCTCCATTATGTAATTAATATGTTATGCCTGATATAATCATCAGGCATAACATATTTTAATTTTTAGTACTCAATTTATAATTATAGCATCAAAAGATAAGAAATTAAAGTCTTTATTTTAAATTTCTATAAACAAAAACACCGCCCTGATAGCGGTGTTAACTTGCTCATTTTAGCAGATAAAATTTGTCAACTAACTGCTCAAATGCTAATTTGACAAACTCTTGTTCTGCATCACTTTCTGGTTTAAAGAACTTGATGGGAGTTGCTACCATATCCCGATATAGCAAGTATGTCACTCTATCAGACTCAGGAGATAAGGCAAATTTAATGGCTGGATGGCTATCAAAGGTGCCACAGCTACCCGAAATAGAAAATTCTAACTCATAACTACCATCATCAAAGGATTTGACTCTGTAATAGCCATCACCACTATAGGTTCTATTATCGTTAAAATTTGCTAACACAACCTTTAACTTATCGATCATGCTTATTTCGTTCCAAATAAACGGTCACCAGCATCGCCCAATCCTGGTACGATGTAGCCGTGCTCATTTAATTTTTCATCTAAGGCCGCTGTGTAGATATCGATGTCTGCATGTGCCTCTTGTAAGGCTTTAACGCCTTCTGGAGCAGCTACTAAACAAACAAATTTAATATTAGCACCCGCAGCACCACGCTTTTTAAGTGAATCAATAGCGAGTATAGCTGATCCACCTGTTGCTAGCATCGGGTCAACAACAAAAATTTGACGTTGATCGATATCTTCTGGTAGTTTCACCAGATATTCGACTGGTTGCAAGGTTTCTTCATCACGATACATACCGATATGACCAACTTTTGCTGCAGGGACTAAAGATAGAATACCATCAACCATGCCGATACCAGCGCGTAGAATAGGCACAATTGCTAATTTTTTCCCTGCCAATGTTTTTTGAATTGATTTTGTAATTGGCGTTTCGATTTCAATATCTTCTAGTGGTAATTCACGTGAAATTTCATACCCTAAAAGCATGGCAATTTCATTCACAAGATCACGAAAAGCTTTCGTTCCTGTAGCTGTTTGACGAATAATTGTGAGCTTGTGCTGGATGAGTGGATGTGTGACAACTTGAAATTTTCCCATTTTGATAGACCAACTTTCTGATATTTTCTATTCTTTTAGTATTATATCAAAAAAATTGTTGATTTGCTATCAAGGCTTAGCTATCCTGAAATCGGTTTATCATTTTGGTAAAGCAGCAGCAATCCTCTCGACTGCTAATTTAACATGCTCAAGAGGTGCTGCAATATTTAGTCGTGCATGCCCTAGCCCTTCGGCACCAAAATTAATGCCTTCATTTAAGGTAACTTTAGCATCTGCTTTAAGTAAGTGGTGTAAGTCCTTATCCTCAAGGCCATAGTCAGAAAAATCTAACCAGACTAGGTAACCCCCTTCTGGTTGCATCACTTTAATGCGTGGGGCCTTGCTAGCAAAATAATCAGTCAAAAATGCTAGATTTTCTTCCAATACAGGTTTTAATGCTGCCAACCAAGGGGCACCTGACGTTAAGGCGGTCTCAGTGCCAAGCATGCCTAAGGTAGTGACTTCATGTTGATTATTCATCAATTGACGGGCCTTAAATTTTCGCTTCAAGTCCTCATTTTCAATCAAAGCATAAGCTGTTCCTGTTCCCGCAATATTAAATGTCTTCGTGGCGCTAGTCAAGATGATTGCAAAATCACGATAGTCACCTACTGTATTAAAACTGTGATGTTGATGATTAAACAAGGTTAAATCTTGGTGGATTTCATCAGCGATTAAGGTAACTTGATATTTCTGACACAGTTCAGCGATACGTGTCAATTCTGCTACTGTCCAAACACGCCCCCCGGGATTATGTGGGCTACAAAAGGCATAGAGTTTAACGTCATTATCAACAATATCTTTCTCTAATTGGGAAAAGTCAATGGTAAATTTACCAGCCACTTCTACAAGTGAATTCGTGACTAGTTTTCTATTATTGAGCTTAATCGTCCGAGCGAATGGCGGATAGAGTGGGGTATTGATCAAAACAGCATCATTTTCTTCTGTGAATGCCTGAATTGCAACGGTTATGGCTGGAACGACACCAGATATTAGGACGATGTCATCAGCAGTGATTGCATAGTGATGCTGGGCGTCTTCCCAAGCAACAATCGCATCATATAGCGACTTTGGTGCATAAGCATAACCGTAAATCCCATAGTCTGCAAAGGTTTTAATGGCAGCAGTCATTTCAGGAAAGGTTTCAAAATCCATGTCCGCTATCCACATTGGCAAAATTTCTGGATCTGTTTCTGTTGCCTGCCATTTTACAGAATGGGTCGTTAATCGCTTTGGTGCAGTTGTAAAATTATAGGTTGTCATGTTCTTTCTCACACTTTCAAGGCTTGCGCCAAATCATCAATTAAATCAGTTACATCTTCTATCCCAATCGAGAGTCTAAGCAGGTCATCAGTTAAACCATAACTTGCACGAACAGGTGCTGGAATATCCGCATGTGTCTGTGTTGCTGGATAGGTGATCAAGGACTCCACACCACCCAAACTTTCAGCAAATGTGATAATATTCAGTGCATTAATCATATCTGGAATTTTTGATTGGTCACTGACCTTAAAACTAATCATACCACCTAATCCAGTATAGAGGACCTCTTTTACTGCTGAATGTTGCCTTAAAAATGCCACAACTTCTGTTGCATTTTCTGTGGCACGTGTCATCCGTAATGATAGCGTCTTCAAGCCCCGCATCACCAAATAACTATCGAAAGGCGAGAGTACTGGCCCCGTCGTATTCAAGTTATAAATCAGTTGGTCATAAAGCGACGCCGCTTTAACAATAACAGCTCCCGCCAATACATCGTTATGACCTGATAAGTATTTAGTAGCTGAATGGACAACTATATCCGCTCCCAAAACAAGAGGTTGTTGATAAATCGGTGTATAAAAAGTGTTGTCCACGATCACTTTAGCACCATGTTCATGTGCTTTTTTAGCCACTTTTGTAATATCCACTTCAATCATCAAGGGATTAGTCGGTGTTTCAATATAAACGATATCAGTTTCTGATGTGATGGCGTCTAGCATCTCATCCTCTGTTACGACATAGTCAAAGTCAAATATACCTCGCTTTTCTTGGTCATTAAACCAGCGAAAAGACCCGCCATATAAGTCCCTTGAAGCAACAACTTTTGAGCCAACTGGAAAAATGTCAAAGGCTAAAACAATAGCTGACATACCAGAACTCGTTGCGATTCCAAAATCACCACCTTCGATGGCTGCTAATGCTTCTTCTAGAGTAGATCGTGTTGGATTCTTAGTGCGTGTATAGTCGTATCCTGTAGACTGACCAAATTCTGGGTGTTGATAAGTAGTAGACAAATGAATTGGCGATATTAAGGCACCAGTTGCTTCGTCATGATTGATCCCAATGTGTGATAGAATCGTATTTATTTTCGGTGTTTTCTTTTCAGAAGTTTCAGTCATCTCTACCCTCATTTTTTCTATAATTATTACTATTTTAACACTTTAAAAAATGATTGATAGTGATTTCACATCATTTCTTTCCGATCAATCATTTAATTTTTTTATGACCAGTTCTAAGTATAGCAAGCCATGACATAAAAAAAGATGCTATGGCTTGCATAACATCTTCTAAACTAGTTAATTATAATCGTATAGCCTGCTTTGAATTTTTTACCTGGAGAAAGCATATTAATCCCAAATTTAGTGGTTAAATCACCATCCGTATTATCATCGTCAGCAATACCACACCATGGTTCAATACAAACAAATGGTGCCTCACTTGGATAAGGACTCCAAAGGCCGACAAACGGCATATGATCCCAAGAGACTTTGACAGACCTGTCATTTACTGAATTAGATAACACAACTTCTGTCGCTTCTGGTGTTTCGAACACAAGGGCATCATTTTTAAAGAGCGCACGGCTTAAGTTAAAGGTGTTGTCTTTGCTTACCTGCTTCTTAGCTAAATCAATTGTGCCTTCCGATACATTTAGCGGGATCAATTGTCGGTTTTTTTCTGGACTAATGGCTAAACTATAGTCTTCAAACTTACCGGTTCCCAAAGGGACGTTAAAAGCCGGATGTGCACCAATACCAAAATACATCTCAGTTTCATCTAAGTTTTTAACCTCCCAATTGACAGAAAGTTGGTTGCCCTGCAGTCTATAAGTGATACGCAATCTAAAATCAAACGGATAAACGATTTTCGTCTCCTTATCTGATTTGAGTTCATAAATAACAGCCTCATCGCTACCATCAATTAATTTGAATACCTTATCACGCGCAAAGCCATGTCCAGATAATTGAAAGCTAGCATCATCATATGTGTATCTACCATGTTTTAGTTTCCCAACAATTGGAAATAATACGGGTGCGCGTCGTCCCCAAAAATCAGAATTCCCTTGCCATAAGTACTCAATGCCATCTTTTTTGATCGACTGTAATTCTGCACCAAACTCGCCGACTTCAATGCTCAATTGTTCATTTGACAGTTTTTTAATTGTCATCATTCCTCCTTGGACAGTGATAAATACAGGTCCATTTTATCATGGTTTCCCAACTATTCTCACTTATTATCATAAAAAAACACTTATCATCTTACTAATTATACCATTTTTTTCATAATTTCGCTTGTAGTTCTCATACAATTATTATATAATAAATAACATAGAAGGGATACAACAATGGCTAGAAATAAAACAATATTTAAAGAAGATATCTTAGAAGCTGCACAGCAATTCCTGATAGAAAAAAGCGTTAAAGAATTAACTGCTCGCGCATTATCTAAATATATGAATATCTCAACACAACCGCTTTATGCAGAATTTCAAAATATGAATGCCCTCAGGACTGAACTTTTTGATACAATTTATGACAAGTTAGAAAATGAACTTTTGATTAAACAAACGCATGAGGATCCAATCATCAACTTATCACTAAACTATATCAGTTTTGCCTGCAAAAATCCAAAACTTTTTGGTACGATTTATTTGGAAAAAAATGGGAGTACGAATACGTCTATTAACGACTTCTCTTATAACCTATTTCGTCGTATCATCAGGGATAGTCCAGTTTACTCAAAACTAACAGAGGAACA
This sequence comes from Pseudolactococcus piscium, assembly GCF_002441695.1. GTDB lineage: Bacteria > Bacillota > Bacilli > Lactobacillales > Streptococcaceae > Pseudolactococcus > Pseudolactococcus piscium. The sequence continues at coordinate 63,800 of NZ_JXJW01000001.1, read as the reverse complement.
AGTCCATAGATTGCTTACAGGTACTTGGGTATTTTCAACTGGTTTTGCCAATTTGATTGCCAGTGGCAATATCAGCTCCACTGAAACAGAAATTATTACTTTTTTAAAGGCAACAATCCATGATGTTTTAAAAATGGATATCCTCAAATAAAAAAATCCCCCTCATCAGTGATGTGAGGGGATTTTTTTTATGGCATCATACATTTTTCTCGATGAATCCGAGTCGATGGACCGCTACATATTATTTATCTAAGTTTGGCTTGTAAAAATTACGATTATCCAAGGGATAAATTCTGGGTGTCATTTCACCAGGAACGATTTGATTCAAAGCAGTTGTCATCATCATGATACTTGCATCCATCATATCAATTTGGTGAATGACCTCAGCTTCCATAATTTGTGGTCTAACCGGACTGCCATATTCTTGTAAGCCATGGTGCGCTAACAAGACGTGGCGTAAAATCGTCACTTCTTCTTTGTCATTGTCAATTTCAAGCTCAGTAATTGCTTCTGAAACCTCTTCATCAATTAAGACAATATGACCGATTAAGTTCCCCTTCAAGGTATAGGTCGTGTTTTCAGCACCTGAAAACTCAATCACCTTGGCCATATCATGTAGTAAAATACCCGCTAACATCAAGCTCTCATCCAAAATAGGATAAACTTCACAAATTTTTTCTGCAAGTTGCGCCATCGTAGCTGTATGGAAGCTCAAACCGCCTTCAAAAGCATGGTGATTCGTTTTGGCAGCAGGGTATTCAAAAAATTGCTTGTCATATTTCTTAAAGATATAGCGAACGATTCTGTTCCAAGTGGCATTCTCGATTTTAAAAATCGCTTTTTGAATGTAATCCCGTAACTCTTGTTCATTTACTGGAGACTTAGCCTTGAAATCCTTAGGATTATTAGGCTCTGTGTTTTCAGGTAAACGCAAGAATATTTTATTCACCTGCGGTGTCCCTTGATATAACTCTTTGACAGCACGCATGTAAACAACTTTACCTTTGGTAAAGGTTGAGACCATATAATCATCTGCATCCCATAAATTGCCACCAATTTGACCTGTTCGGTCTTGAAAAATCATGGCCAAAAAGGATTTTCCAGCTCTTGTTTGACGTAAATCCGCCTGTTTAATTAAGTATAGACCTTCAAAAGCATCACCTACTTGTAAGTCTTTTAATTGTGTCATAAGCTAATCGTTCCTTCCGTTTCAAGTGCTAACCCTTGATCACTTGTCAATAATATGACCTGTCTATCTTTTGCAATCGTTGCTAACATATTTGAAAAATTCAATCGTCGTTTACTATCAAAGCGCAAGAAATTATCATCTAAAAAGATGGGGAAATCTTGGTGTTTTGACTGGATAAAGGCTAATCTCAGGGCCAGTTGCAGCTGGTCCCTGGTACCAGTAGATAGATCAATTAAGCGAAGACTTTGTTGTCGACTATTTTCGACCCATAAGATTTCTTTTTCCAAGTAAATTTCTCGCCAAGTCTGATTAGTCAAATGACCAAATAGACTGCTAGCACGTTTTAGAATATCCGGAAGCGTTTCAGATGATAAGCTCATCATAACTGCTTCAATCAACCTAATTTCTGCTGATTTCGTTGCAAAATCAACCAGGTAATCTCTCAAACCTTCTTTTTTACGTGCTAACTTAGCTGATAAATCTGCTAGCGTTGTATCGGTTTTTTGCTGGTTGATTACTGCAAGATTTCTTGCATGCTCATCTATTAAGCTATTAAGTTCTGTACTAGCCTTAGCTTTTTCAGCAATCTTTTGATCAACTAACATCTGTTCTTTATTCCCATTAAAAACTGTTGCTAAATCAAAAATAGCAGAAAGTTGTTCTTTTAGTCTAGTTAGACGCAAGAGATCACGTGATTGTTGGGCCCATCGTGCCAAAAGTTTTGGTGCAGTATCAATATCAGGGAGTTCTTCAAAAATGGCATTATCTAAGGCTTGCAATGCCGTCATTTTCTCAATCGTCTCTCTTTGATCATAGCGACTTAAAAGCAGTTTTAACTCCTGAACTTCTTTATCAAGATTGGTCAATGCCGCTATTTTATCTGCTATCGTCAGGCAATCTTCTGGTAACCAATCTGAAAAATAAGCAACTTCGATATCAAAATCGGATAAAACAGCTTGGTTTTTTGCTAGTTTGGCCTGAACAATACGACTCGTCTTAACTTGCAACCCAAACATGACAATACTGACGATTAAAAATAAAATGACTAATAAAGGCTTTATCAAAAAACTAATGCCCATTAAAATCAAAGAAATAACTGCAATGATTAAGTATTGTTTGCTAAATGTCAATTGCTTAATTTGTTGTTCTGCAGAAATTGCCTGCGGATAGGCTAATTTAACCTGATCTAATCTAGCTGTTGTTTTAGCATTTTTTAAGAATTGATTTTTAGGTGTCTCAAGCTTTTCTAGGGCGACCGTATTCTCAGATATTTTTTGATTTAAAGCTGCTAATTCCTGACTATATTTTTCATGAAGCCCATGCTTTTGTCTCAAATTATCTGCTTCTTCACTAGATAAAATATTGGTTAAATCTTGACTTTGCAACTGACGATACTCTTGGTATTCAGACAAGTAGCTCAGTCTGTGCTTACTTTGATTAATCTCATCATCTAATTTTTCTTGTGCGTCACGACACTTCGCTATTTCTTGACTTAAGACATCATTTCTTGCCATCAAAGGCAACAGCGCAGCCTCTTCAGTTGTCTTCTTATCAATTGCTTCTTTTACAGCTGTAATATCTGCTAATGCTTGATTGAGAGGCTTTTTAGTTGCTCTAGTTGTCGTAAAAATATCATCGCGTGTTCTAGATAAGAGTTGAATTTGATCAAAAAGAGCGACTGTTCCAGTTGTTGCTGACATGCGCCATTCTTCATCCAGCCGCTCCGCATTATAATCTTTTACTGTTGAGATCTGTAAATTATCCTGCGTGACAGAATAAATTTCTGAAAAAACTTTAGCATTAAGTGGCCTTATAAAATCACGCCAAGTGGCCTCATCTATGACTTGTACTGTTTCCCCATCAGTCATTTCACAAGAAAAACTTGGTTTCCCACTTCGTAAAATCTTAACTCGCTCAATTTGGATTTCTTTTCCCTCATGTGATAAAAGAATTTCCCCCCCGTACCTTTTCAAATCTAAAGGGTTATAATTTTGGTTTGATGTCGTTGCGTTTTCGAACCCAAATAACATATATTTGATGAAGGCCAGTATTGTTGATTTACCTGTCTCATTATCTCCTATAACTGTCGTCATATCTTTAAAATCATAGGTCTGGTTAATCAATTTACCAAACCCTTCGATTTTGAGCTGTTTAATTTTCATCTTGGCCTCCTCCAAATTCGAAGTATTGACTGACATATAAGGAGATATTCTCTTGTACTTCAGCTACAAATTCAGGGTCATCAAAGATTTCCTGAATGTCTTTTTTATGAGGAACGAGACTATAAATATCTTTGAAATCAATCGCTGGCATGGCAAATTCAGGCACCTCAATACTTGTAAGCAGCTGCTTGTTTGAGGCGAGTGGTAACAACTTTAATTTGACGATTATATTTTTTTGACGCAGTTCTTCCAGCAACTCTTCATTTTCAATCGCTTCTTGTAGATTATCAGCAACATTTTCATAATTTTTGAGGTTTAAACTGTAACAAACCGCTTCATCTATTAAATTTGACGCAATATAGGTTAAAACCTGTGATAAGGTTTGACAGTCTGATAAATCTAAAGTCACGGTTTCAAAATGAACCTCCGCTAAATCTTGAAAATAAATCAAATTACCCGATGGTAAAATGTCACCATAGACAATCAAATTGGTTGATTCTTTTTTATTGCGACCCTGCGGTGTCCCTGAGTAAATGACTGAATCTGCTAATTGGCTAGCAAGATGAATATGCCCTAATGCCCAGTAATTATAATCTTTTGACAGCATATCAGTCAGATTTGCTGGTGCAAAGCGCTGCCCCGAAATTTCACCATGAAATAAACCAATATGATAGTCACAAGTGTAATCTCTTAATGGATAATCAACAATTTTATCTTCAGAAATATGAGGATGTTGATAAGAAAATGCTGATACAGCAAGCGTCTCTCCTGTTTTTAAAGTCAGCTTTTTTGTCATGACAGTTTCTGAGTGAAACACTGTGACATTATCTGAAAACTGCACCCAATAAACTGACTTTCTATAATAGTCATGATTACCAAAGATGACTACTGCCTGAATCCCATGTGGTGCCAGACGTGCTAACTGGCTAGCAAAATAGGTTTGGATTTTAATACTTGGTTGTGATTGATGAAAATTATCACCCGCAAAAAAAACGACTTCAACAGCTTCACCAATCGCGAAATCAATTATTTTTTCCAATATTTTATATGGCTGATAAGGTACCTCTTGTACCAAGCCTTCAAATTCTCTATCTAAATGTAAATCTGCTGTATGTATAAATTTCATAACTAACTTTCTAACTTGCGCTTCATCGCCTTAATACGTCACCTAGATTTATACGTGTTTTAATTCAACGCTTCACGTAATGTCGCAATATTTTCTTCAACATTGCCATCAAATACATATGACCCCGCGACAAACACATCTGCACCGGCATCACGACAGGCAATAATTGTCTGGTTATCTACACCTCCATCCACTTCAATCTCAAAATCTAAGCCCCGAAATTGACGAATATCTGCCAATTCACGTACCTTCTCAAGGCACTCAGGTATAAATTTTTGTCCACCAAATCCTGGATTTACAGTCATGACAAGTACCATGTCAACGATTTCAAGGACATGTTTGATGTTTGAAATATCTGTCCCTGGATTAATGACAACGGCACTTCTTAGTCCTGCTGCATTTACTTTTTGAATGGCGCCATGAATATGTCTTGTTGCTTCAACATGTATACTGAGACTATCAGCACCAGCTTGTGCAAAACTTGCGACATATTTCTCAGGATTTTCGACCATGAGGTGACAATCTAAAAGACACTTGGTCACAGGACGAATTGCCTTGACAACATCGGCACCAAAACTAATGTTCTCAACAAAATGACCATCCATAATATCGATGTGGAGATAGTCCGCTCCCGCTGCTTCTAGACGTCTCGCATCTCTTTCAAAATTACCAAAATCAGCCGCTAATATTGATGGTGCTAGTTTCATTTTTTTACCACTTTCTTATAGGTTTCTCGTCTACCCTCTATTTCCGATAAAAATAGTAAGTAATTATCATATCGGGACTGCGCAATTTCTCCAGATGCCACTGCGGGCTTTACAGCACATTTAGGCTCATGTGCATGCGTACACTCTCGAAATTTACAACCAAATGAATAGCGCAATAATTCTGGAAAAGCTGCATTTAGATCTGGCTGATTATCAATTTCATAATCTAAAGAAGAAAATCCTGGCGTATCAGCAATCAATCCATCATGAATGTCGAATAACTCAACATGTCGCGTCGTATGTCTACCACGGCCAAGTTTATCGGAAATTTCCTGCGTAGCCAAGGCCATCTCTGGTGCAATTTTATTTAGTAGTGTTGACTTACCGACACCTGTCTGCCCCATAAATACTGTCACTTTATCAGGAAATTCGTCAACGAGTTTTTGCCAGTCATTCATGAAAAAGGAGTAACCAATTTCCTCATATTCATCACGTACTTTTTCAAAATAGGCAAGATTGTCAATTAAGTCTAATTTTGATAAATAAATCAAGGGTTTGATCGATTTATTGGTTAACAAGACTAGAAAACGGTCTAATAAATTTAGCGAGAAGTTTGGCTCGATTGCGGAGATAACAACAACTGCTTGGTCAATGTTAGCAATTGGTGGTCTTACAAGTGCATTACTACGTTCCTTTATTGCTAGAACATAGCCTTCTGATTGTTCTGCGGTAGAAAACTCAGCAAAATCGCCAACGATTGGTTTTGTGCCTTTTTGTCTAAAATTACCTCTTGCCCGCGTTTGATAAACCGTGTTATCAGAGTCATCTTTAATGTAATAAAAACCACTCAATGATTTAAGTATTCTGCCAAATTTTACCATTGTGTTATCCATATCTAATCGTTTTCTCAGCCATCCATTACTTATGATAGCTTAAATGAGCAGCTATATCTGCTTGCCTCATCCTATTATTTTTATCAGGTCATTTGCTACATCTCAATGTTTATACCTACGTCAAACATGAGCTTAATACACCAATTATACCATGTTTAGCCTGATATTTATGTATATCTACTATTAAATTTTCCTATAGTTACTGTTAACTTTTCAGTAACTGAAGATGCCTTTGTAAATCGTCATAATTGCTCATCTTTACCATACGTTCAGAACCACACGTTAAGACTTGCAAGTCATCTTGAAATATGTGACAATAAACTCATAATAAGAAAAGAGGTCCTACTTATGCCATTTGTCCATGTTGATCTATTTGAAGGTCGTACTGCTGAGCAAAAAATTGCACTTGCTCATGACATTACACAAGCCGTTATTAAAAACACTGGTGCCCCAAAATCAGCTATTCATGTCTTTATTAATGACATGAAGGAAGGCACCTATTTTCCACAGGGTGACATGAAAAAAATCAACTAAACTACCTTTAAAAACGAGATGGCTGCTAACCTATTGGCATGCTTCTCGTTTTTTATCTTATTATGATACGCAACGTGCTTAAAAACTATCCTCCTACTTCCCTTTTGTGCTATAATAAAAAAAACTTACTAGAAAGGATGACCATGCGCATTCTCATCACCTCTGGTGGCACAACTGAAAAGATTGATCAAGTTCGTGGGATTACAAATTTCGCAACTGGGACATTGGGTAAGCTGCTAGCCGAACATTTTTTAGCAGCTAATCATACGGTTATCTTGTTAGCTGGGTTAACTGCCGTCGTGCCAGATCCCCACCTAAAACTCACTATCATTCGGATTTCTGATGTGACCAGCTTGATTTCAAGTATCACAAAATGGATACCACTTTCAGATGTCTGCATTCATACGATGGCGGTATCAGACTATACACCTGTCTACATGACCGACTTAGATACTGTCAAGCAGACCCCTGATCTGACAGACTTGCTGACCAAGCATAATCTTGAGCAGAAGATTTCTTCTCAGCAAGACTATCAAGTTTTATTTTTAAAGAAAACGCCCAAGGTGATTAAAATGATCAAACCTTTAAATCCAGCTATCATTTTGGTCGGGTTTAAGCTGATGGTTGATGTGTCAACTGAACAGCTCATTCAGACAGCCAGACAATCCTTGATGACAAATAAAGCGGATTATATATTAGCCAATGATTTAACCACAATTTCAGAAACGCAGCATTTGGGTCTGCTAATCAGCCAGTATGATATACTGGAAGCACAAACAAAGCACGACATTGCTGCCTTAATCGTTTCAAAAAGCGAGGAAACTTATGACAACTATCACGATCGCCGTAACCGGTAGCATATCAGCCTATAAAGCAGCCGATATCATTTCAGAGTTAGGGAAATTAGGTCACAATGTGACTGTTTTAATGACCGAATCAGCCCAGCAGTTCATCACGCCGCTAACACTCCAAGTGCTGTCAAAAAATCCAGTTCACACAAGTGTTATGGCTGAAGATAGACCAGATGTGGTCAACCATATTGCTTTAGCTAAAGATACCGACCTTTTTCTAGTTGCACCTGCTACTGCTGATACGATTGCACGGCTAGCGCAAGGTCGTGCAAATGATATCATTTCTGCAGTTGCACTTGCCCTACCGATTACTGCTAAAAAAATGATTGCACCAGCTATGAATACAGCTATGTATGACAATCTTTTGACACAAGCCAATATCAAAACGCTTAAAGAAATTGGGTTCAAAGAAATCGAACCAAGAGTTGCGCTACTTGCTTGTGGCGACCTGGGTAGGGGGGCACTGGCCACTGTAGCCGATATTGTCAGTGCGGTGCAAGCTAGTCTTGATTGACGCTTATCCCATATATCCTATCTCGTGTCTTGTCTCTTGGCACCCACCTATATGAAAGGAATGAGTCAGTCATCATGATTGACTTCACCAATTAAATGACCCAATATAAGAATAAATCCAAAGCGTCTGATATTGCCATCCTGGGTATTTTTATTGCTATCATGGTAATTATCCACTTACTTTCAAGAGTTATCTATAGTTTCTGGCCATTTCCGATTCAACCAACTTTATTGCACATTCCCGTTATTATCGGCTCTATCGTTCTCGGTTGGCGTAAAGGTGCCTTTCTAGGCTTCGTGATGGGGATGATTTCATTTTTGAACTCGACACTTGCACCGATTCCGACCTCATTTCTCTTTTCTCCTTTTGTCCCTAACGGTAATATCTGGTCACTTTTTATCGCCTTTATCCCTCGGATTATCGTTGGTATCTTGCCATTCTTTATTTACAAGCTTGTAAAAAATAGGGTTGGCGCTGGTCTTGCTGGTTTTACCAGTTCAGCTGTCAATACAATTTTAGTTCTCAGTTCAGCTTTTCTTTTCTTCAATCACCAGCTGAATATGACATTTAAAGCACTTATCGCAACAATTATCGCTACAAACTCGATTGTAGAAGCCATTATTGCTACTGTCTTATGTGCCAGTATAGTACCGATTTTAATCAAATTTAGAAGCTAATATCAGGTTAAAACGTGAAATCTACGGTTAATTCTGTTAGAATAGGCTTATAAATGAAAATGCTTACTAAACGAAAGGGGACGACATGTCTTATAAAGAAACGTATCAAAAATGGGCCGATTTCAAAGACCTTCCTGACTACCTAAAAAATGAATTGACAGAGATGACTGAACAAACAAAAGAGGATGCTTTCTATACGTCACTTGAGTTTGGTACTGCTGGTCAACGCGGCTTAATTGGTGTTGGTACAAATCGGATGAATATCTTTACTGTGCAACAAACAACAGAGGGCCTGGCACGTTTGATGGATGCTAAAGGGGACAGTAAAAAACGTGGTGTTGCCATTGCCTACGATTCTCGTCATTTTTCAAGAGAATTTGCTTTTGATGCTGCACGCGTTTTAGCGCATCATGATATTCCGTCTTACGTCTTTGAATCTTTACGCCCGACACCCGAACTATCATTTGCGATTCGTGAGCTTGGTACCTTAACAGGCATCATGATTACTGCCTCTCACAATCCTGCCCCTTATAATGGCTATAAAGTCTACGGTGAAGATGGCGGGCAAATGCCACCTGAAGATGCAGATAAATTAACTGATTATATCAAAGAGATTAAGGACATCTTCCATATCCCTATGGCGGATGAAGCCAGTGAGTTGATCACAATCATCGGTGATGACATCGATAAAAAATATCTAGAAAATGTTAAATCAGTTACGATTAATCAAGAAATTATTGATAACTATGGTAAAAACTTGAACATTGTTTTTACACCATTACATGGGACAGGCGAAATGCTTGGTCGTAAAACATTGGCACAAGCTGGATTTGAGAAAATCGCAGTTGTAGAAGAGCAGGTCATTCCTGATGGCGATTTCCCAACTTTGAAATCACCAAATCCTGAGAGTCAAGCAGCATTTGAACTGTCAGAAAAATTAGGCCACGAAGTCAATGCAGATATGCTAGTCGCAACTGACCCAGATGCTGATAGAATAGGCGTTGAAGTCCGTTTACCTGATGGTAGCTATCAACCACTAACTGGGAATCAGATTGGTGCTGTTTTAGCAAAATATATCCTTGAAGCACACAAACAAGCTGGTACATTGCCTGAGAATGCTGCGATCGTCAAATCGATCGTCTCTACAGAATTAGTTACAGCCATTACCAAATCTTACGATGTTAAGATGATTAACGTATTAACTGGTTTCAAATTTATTGCTGAGCAAATACAAGCATTTGAAGAAACTGGATCTCAAACTTACATGATGGGATTTGAAGAATCTTTTGGCTATTTGATCAAACCTTTTGCACGTGATAAAGATGCCATCCAAGCACTCCTTTTAATCTGTGAGGTTGCAGCCTACTATAAATCACTTGGCAAGACATTATATGACGGCATTCAAGATATCTATGCTGAATATGGGTACTATCTTGAAAATACGATTTCAGTTACACTTGAAGGTATTGATGGTGCCGCACAAATTAAAGCGGTCATGGATAAATTCCGTCATAATCAACCGACGCAATTTAATGGTATTCAAGTTGTCTTAACAGAAGACTTCCTCCACAATACAGCAACAACTGCCGATGGTCAGGTCGAGAACTTAACAACACCGCCATCAAATGTGCTCAAATACCACCTTGAAGATGGTTCATGGCTGGCTGTTCGCCCATCTGGAACAGAACCCAAAATTAAATTTTATCTAGCCGCAGTTGCAGAAACAAATGAAGCATCCGCTGATAAACTTAGCGCCTTTGCAACTGATATCAACAACTTTACCAAATAAATCATCTGATAATAGGCGACAAGGATTAAAAAAAAGATCTCAGTCCTAGGACTTATTGAAAATCTTTTTTTTTTTATGGTAGAATAGACATATATATTTGGATTTTTCTAGAATACTTACGATATCTTGCATATTCTGGCCTTGATTTGAGACTTATTTTAGCCATTTGATACCAAAATATGCTTTTTGTAATACTGCATCTGCTACTATTTATTGAAAAACCCATTAGAAATTAGGAAAATTTTTTTGAAAAAAATAACTAAACGACTCTTACTATCTGGTTTTATGCTAACTGCCTTATTATTTTTAACTGGCTGCGTCAAAACAAAAAATGGCAAACCTACCGGAGACGGATTTGTCTATACCTTTCTTGTCAAACCGATGAGTGCTGCTGTTGAATTCTTTGCCCATAACTTAGGGTTCGGATTTGGTATTGCCATTATTTTGGTGACTGTCATCGTTCGACTAGTCATCTTACCGCTGGGTCTTAATCAAGCTTATAAATCAAGCTATATGCAAGAAAAAATGCGTTACCTAAAGCCAGTTTTGGAGCCAATACAAAACAAGTTAAAAAACGCTAAGACAAATGAAGAAAAAATGGCTGCTCAGTCTGAATTAATGGCTGCTCAAAAAGAAAATGGCGTTAATATGCTGAGTTCTATGGGCTGTTTACCACTTTTGATTCAAATGCCCTTTTTCTCAGCACTGTTCTATGCCGCACGCTATACACAAGGTATCTCAACCGCTACTTTCCTTGGGATAGACCTTGGGAAATCAAGCATTGCCTTGACGATTATGGCCGGTATCTTCTACTTCGTTCAAAGTTATCTCTCAACGATAGGTATCGATGAGGAGCAAAAGAAACAAATGAAGACCATGATGTACATGAGTCCCCTGATGATCATTTTCTTCTCATTTAGTTCACCTGCGGGTGTGACGCTCTATTGGGTTATCGGTGGGGTGTTCGGTGTGATTCAACAATTGATTGTGACGTTCATGATCAAACCGCATTTACGTGCCAAAATTGATCAAGAATTCAAAGATAATCCGCCTATCGTTAAAACAGCTGGTTTAAAAGATGTAACCCCTAAAGATGTTGCCAAGGCTAAACAAGAGTTTAACAGCGCAATTTCTACAGGAAATAAGAAAAAAAGAAATGCTGGTAAGCAGCAAAAATAACCGAATAAGGCATGTCTCTGTTGATATGTCTTTTTTTGTAGGCACCTACTGCTGCTGCCAAAAGGCATACACTAATCCTATTTTTAGCTGATAATATTAGATATTTCATATAAAAACCGAACTATAGGATTGAAATATTAAAAGAAATCTCATTTTCACTTGTGAACCCTTCCAAAGTAGGATAAAATGAGTTTAAAGCTATGGATTAGCAAATAATACATTTGGAGGCGTCTTTTAATGAACAAGAAAGTTTTAGGTTTAGGGTTAGCTGCTATTGCAGTTTTATCACTTGCAGCATGTGGTAACCGTAACAAGTCCGCATCAACTAGTGATTCAAAAACAGATCTTAAAGTAGCAATCATTACAGACACAGGCGGCGTTGACGATAAATCATTCAACCAATCTGCCTGGGAAGGGTTGCAAAGTTGGGGTAAATCAAAAGACTTAACAAAAGACAATGGTTTCACCTACTACCAATCAGCATCTGAATCTGATTATGCAACAAATCTGGACAGTGCTATCTCATCAGGCTACAAACTCGTTTATGGGATTGGCTTTGCACTACATGATGCCATCGCTGAATCAGCAAAAAACAATGCATCAGTTAACTATGTCCTAATTGACGATGTGATTGACAACCAAAAAAATGTCTTCTCAGCAACATTTATGGATAATGAAGCGGCTTACCTAGCTGGTGTAGCTGCTGCTAAAACAACGAAAACAAATAAAGTTGGCTTTGTAGGTGGTATGGAAGGTGAAGTTATCAAACGCTTCGAAGTTGGCTTTAAAGCTGGTGTGGCTTCCGTTAATCCTGATATTAAAGTAGATGCCCAATATGCTGGCTCGTTCTCAGATGCTGCTAAAGGTAAAACAATTGCAGCTGCCCAATACAAATCTGGTGCAGATGTGGTCTTCCAAGCTGCTGGCGGTACTGGTGCTGGTGTCTTCTCAGAAGCTAAAGCCATTAATGAAGGTAAAAACGAAGCTGATAAAGTTTGGGTATTAGGCGTTGACCGTGACCAAAAAGCTGAAGGTAACTACAAGTCTAAAGATAGTAAAGATGCAAACTTTGTCCTTGCATCAACTCTCAAAAAAGTTGGTCAAGTTGTGAAAACAGTATCCGATCAAGCCGCAGACAAGAAATTTGAAGGTGGCAAACATACTGCTTACGGTATTAAAGATGGATCAGTTGATTTGATCAATGATAACATGTCAGACAAAGCTGTTAAAGCTGTTGACGACGCGCGTAAAGCAATCAAATCAGGTGATGTTAAAGTCCCTGAAAAATAAGCAAGCATAACTTGCTAGATGACACACATCGACAAACCTACAAGTCATGTAGGTTTGTTTTTTTATGTTCAAACGGGAGAACAGTCGGTCTAATTAGCAACCGTATGCGAGTTGCTTCGCTTGTTCCTAGCTGCCATTTTTTAGCTTATTGAAGCTGCAATCTTAGCGCTCACTTTAAAAATAGCTGGTAAGAAAACAAAAAAATAACTGCAAATAAAAAGTGACGCATAAGTGATATTTTATTAGCAAAAAACGACTTATTTAAGCCTAGATTTTGGTATAATTAGTAAGACTAAAAGAACACATAGAAAGCCCAGATTATGATAGAAAATGTTATTGAAATGCGTGATGTCACGAAAACTTTCGGCACATTCACTGCAAATGATCATATTAATCTCCAAGTACGTAAAGGCGAAATCCATGCACTCTTAGGTGAAAATGGTGCTGGTAAATCCACACTCATGAACATGCTTTCAGGACTACTTGAGCCAACTGAAGGTGAGATTCTGATTAACGGTCGTACTGAAGCAATTAGCTCCCCCTCGCGCGCAAGTGAGCTCGGCATCGGCATGGTTCACCAACATTTTATGCTGGTTGATGCCTTTACTGTTGCTGAAAATATCATTTTAGGTAACGAAACAACAAAAGGGATCACGTTAGATATCAAAAAAGCTGAAAAGGAGATTTTAGCCTTATCAGAACAATATGGTTTATCAGTTACACCCGATGCTAAAATAGCCGATATTTCAGTTGGTCAACAACAACGTGTGGAAATCCTGAAAACACTTTATCGTGGTGCTGACATCATTATTTTTGACGAACCAACTGCGGTACTAACACCTGCTGAAATCGATGAATTGATGGCTATTTTGAAAACACTTGTCAAAGAAGGCAAGTCAATCATCTTAATTACCCACAAGCTCGATGAAATCCGTGCTGTTGCAGACCGGGTAACCGTTATTCGTCGTGGTAAATCTATCGAAACAACTGAGGTTTTAGGCAAATCAAATAAAGAGCTTGCAGAAATGATGGTTGGTCACAGTGTTTCCTTTGTGACAGAAAAAGTGCCAGCATCTCCTAAAGCTGTCATACTCGACATTCAAGATCTCATTGTCAATGAATCTCGTGGTGCCCAGGCTGTCAAAGGCTTAAATCTACAAGTTCGTGCTGGTGAAGTTGTTGGTATCGCAGGTATCGATGGTAATGGACAATCTGAATTAATTCAAGCAATTACTGGTTTACGCAAAGTCGAAAGCGGTAAAATTACAATTAACGGTATTGATGCGACTAACTTTCATCCTCGCAAAATTACTGAAATGGGTGTCAGTCATGTGCCAGAAAATCGACATAAAGATGGCTTAGTACTTGACATGTCTGTGGCTGAAAATATTGCACTGCAATCCTACTACCAGCCACCACTCAGTAAATTTGGTATGCTCAACTATCCAAAAATTAATCAACATGCACGTGAGCTGATGACGGAATTTGATGTCAGGGGTGCTAGCGAGTTAATCCCAGTAAAATCACTATCAGGCGGTAATCAACAAAAAGCAATCATCGCAAGAGAAATTGATCGTGATCCTAAGTTATTGATCGTAAGTCAACCAACACGTGGGCTTGATGTCGGTGCGATTGAATATATCCATAGCCGCTTGATTCAAGCGCGTACAGAAGGACGTGCCGTCCTAGTTGTCAGCTTTGAACTGGATGAGATACTTAATGTTTCAGATAGGATTGCTGTGATTCATGATGGTAAAATCCAAGGTGTCGTCAGCCCAGATCAAACTAACAAACAAGCGCTGGGTGTTTTGATGGTTGGAGGAGAGACAAATTGATGAAAAATTTCAATCTTAAAAAGACGTTAGTGCCACTTATTGCGATCTTATTTGGTTTCATTTTAGGTGCACTTATCATGCTAGGCTTTGGCTATAATCCATTATGGGGCTATGAAGATTTACTGACAGCAGCATTTGGCACAACTAAAGCAATCGGCGAAATATTTCGGAGTATGGGGCCACTCATCTTAACTGCATTATCTTTTGCAGTAGCGAGTCGTGCAGGCCTATTTAATATTGGGATGTCTGGACAGGCACTTGCAGGATGGCTAGCTGCTTCCTGGTTTGCCTTAACTAATCCTGATTTACCTAGGGTCCTTATGATCCCTGCAGTTATCATCATTGGCATGCTAGCTGGTGCTATTATCGCCATGATCCCTGGGGTCCTAAAAGCCTTATATGGGACGAGCGAGGTCATCGTTACCATCATGATGAACTATATCATTCTTTTTGCCACGACACATATTGTCCATAATGTCTGGGATAAGATTAAAGTTGGTGGTAAAGGGATTATGCAGTCCAAAGATAGTACGATATCAGTCAGTAAAAATGCGACTTTCCGTACCGATTTTTTCACTAATTTAACTGATCACTCACGGATGAATATCGGGATTATCATTGCCATTATTGCCTTGATTGTCATTGCCATGTTATTCTCTAGAACAACACTTGGTTTCGAGATACGCGCAGTTGGGCTAAATCCTAATGCATCAGAGTATGCAGGTATCTCAGCAAAACGGACGATCATCACATCGATGGTCATCGCTGGTGCACTAGCTGGTCTAGGTGGCGTTGCTGAAGGATTAGGTACTTTCCAAAACTTCTTTGTCCAAAGTTCAAATTTACAAATCGGATTTGATGGTATGGCAGTCGCTTTACTTGGCCAAAGTTCATCTATTGGTATTTTCTTTGCTGCCTTCCTCTTTTCAACACTAAAAGTCGGCGCACCTGGTATGACAAATACAGGGATCCCTTCAGAAATCATTTCAGTCGTGATCGCTACCATTATTTTCTTTGTTGGTATCAAGTTTGTGATTGATAAATTCTTACCAGAATTTCAATTTAAGAAAAAAACGGTAAAAGGAGATAAATCATGACATTAATCGCAATGTTACAACTGGTCATTTCATCCATGCTGATTTATGCGACACCTTTGATTTTTACAAGTCTAGGTGGCACATTTTCAGAACGTGCGGGGATCGTAAACGTTGGTCTTGAAGGCATTATGGTGATGGGGGCATTCTCTGGTATCGTCTTTAACCTGACCTTCTCTACTACTTTCGGTAGTGCCACACCATGGTTTGCGACATTATTTGGCGGTCTTATCGGCATCGTCTTTTCACTCTTACATGCTGTCGCAACGATCAATTTCCGAGCAGATCATATTATTTCAGGTACAGTACTTAACCTGATGGCACCTGCACTTGCCGTCTTCCTTGTTAAGGCACTCTATAAAAAAGGACAGACTGATAATATCCAAAACTCTTTTGGCTACTTCAACTTCCCTGTCCTCTCTAAAATACCTGTTATTGGTAAAATCTTCTTTACCGATACATCGCTCATTGGTTACATCGCTATACTTGTTGCGTTTATCGCCCATTTCATTATCTTTAAGACCCGCTTTGGTTTGAGACTGCGCTCAGTTGGTGAACATCCACAGGCTGCTGATACGCTCGGTATAAACGTTTATCTCATGCGGTATTCAGGTGTCCTGATCTCTGGTTTACTCGGTGGTATCGGTGGTGCCATATTTGCACAATCTATCTCGGTTAACTTCTCAGGTTCAACAATTGCTGGACAAGGGTTCATCGCCATGGCTGCTATGATCTTTGGTAAGTGGAAACCAGTTGGCGCTATGCTGTCAAGCCTCTTCTTTGGCCTGTCACAGTCTCTAGCCGTTATCGGGGCTCAGTTGCCTGTTATACGCGAATGGCCTGTTGTTTACCTCCAAATCGCACCATATGTGATCACAATCGTTGTCCTTGCCCTATTCTTTGGTAAATCCGCAGCACCTAAGGCGGATGGGATTAACTATATCAAATCTAAATAAGCAAACGAAGCAAAAAAAAAATAGACCCTCATCATAATGATGGTCTATTTTTTTATGCTTTACTACTTAGGTCCTAAATGATTCCCCAAATGTCTTTTGCATAGCCTTCTATTGTGTCATCACTCGAGAATCTACCAGAATTGGCAATATTTTTGATGACTTTAGCTTGCCAGCTAGGTTTATCTTGATAAAGCGCTGAAATATAGGCTTGTTTTTCAGCATAATCCGTAAAGTCTTCTAGTAAGAAGTACTCATCATTATAGGAGATAAGGGCATCCCAAATTTCATGACCCTCATAGTGTGTATTTGGAATCGTCCCATCTATAAAGGCGTCAACAACGCGTTTAATGGTTGGGTCTGAGTCATAGATAGCCCGAGAATTATAGTCATGCTTATCATAATGGGCGTAGACTGCATCTTTATCCATACCGAAGATGACAATATTATCCTCACCAACTGCATCTTTTATTTCGATGTTAGCCCCATCTAAAGTGGCTAGCGTTAGTGCACCATTCATCATGAATTTCATATTTGAGGTACCGCTAGCTTCTTTACCTGCTGTAGAAATTTGTTCGGATACATCTGCTGCTGGCACAATCAATTCTGCCAGACTGACGTTGTAGTTTTCTAGGAAGACAACTTTTAGTTTATCGTTTAAGCTTGTATCATAGTTAATCAGATTAGCTAACTCGTTAATAATTTTAATGACTGATTTAGCAAAGTGATAGCCTGGTGCAGCTTTTGCCCCAAAAATGAAGACACGTGGCGTCATCTCTAATCCTGGATCAGCCTTCAAATCTTGATACAATTTGATGATGTGCATGACATTTAGCAACTGTCGTTTATAAGCGTGCAGTCGTTTCACTTGCACATCGAAAATAGCATCTATTGGTAAGTCAATATCAAGGGTCTTTTTCACGTAATCAGCTAATTTTTGTTTATTAGCCTGTTTCACTTGATAGAATGACGTTTGAACGTCACTCCTCGTTAGCACTTCTTCTAACTTGGACAACTCATGAATATTTGAACGCCATCCCTTGCCAATCAAGTCATCAAGCAAAGTTGACATGCCGGGATTGGCAATCTGGCTCCAACGACGTTGAGCAATCCCATTCGTTTTATTGTTAAATTTCTCAGGGAAAAGGACGTAAAACTCTTTTAATACATCCTCAATCAACAATTCCGTATGTAGCTTAGCAACACCATTAACTGAATGACCACCTATAATGGCTAGATTAGCCATGTGAATTTGGTTATTTTGGACAATTCTTGTGCGATCAATAATGCCAGTATCAACTTTTCCAACCCATTCCTTGACGAACTTACGGTCTATTTCCCCAACGATCTGATGAATCCTTGGCACGATTTCTTTAAATAAGCCAGTATCCCATTTCTCAAGTGCTTCGGATAAGACTGTATGGTTGGTGTAGCTCATGACTTTGCATGTTGTTGCCCAGGCATCATCCCATTTGACACCATAATCGTCCATCAAAATACGCATTAATTCTGGTACTGCCATGGCTGGATGTGTGTCATTAATATGCACAGCTACTTTTTCATGGATTTTGGCCATTGGTAAGTGCATCTTAGCGTAGGAAGCGACGATTGTCTGTAAACCAGCTGATACCATAAAGTACTCTTGAATCAAGCGCATGGCCTGGCCATCACGTGATGAATCATCTGGGTATAAAAAACTTGTAATATCTTCAACACGTCGACGATCTGCAAGCGTTTGATAATCTAGCTCATATTTTTCAGGAAGTTCAACATCCCATAAGCGTAGGTTATTGACAACACCATTATTAAAGCCAATTTGGATGACGTCATAAGGCACTGCATGCAAGGTTTTAACATTTTCATAGATTGGTTTTAAAGCACCATCTTCTTGAGGTGCTAAATACACACTACCATAGATTTTAACATCTACTGCTGAATGGGGCTTCTTCGTCTCCCATACGCTACCTTCTGATGGTAACCAAGCATCAGGTAACTCAACTTGATAACCATTCACAATTCTTTGCTTGAACAAGCCGTATTTATAGCGAATACCGTTACCAAATCCAGGTGCACCGATCGTCGGTAGACTATCCATGAAACATGAGGCCAGACGACCCAATCCACCATTTCCTAAGGCCATATCACGTTCAGCTTCGACTAAGACAGCCAAGTCAACGTTAATATCTGCTAGTGCTTCCGAAACAAGATCATAGATGCCAAGGTTTAACAAATTTGTCTGTAACATTTTACCCGGTAAAAACTCGATTGAAAAATAGTAAGCCGTTTTTTTCTGTTCTTTGACAATCTCATCTCGACGACGTAGCCAATCAGACATCACATATTGTTTAATGAGTTTGCCTAGTGTTCTAAAGTGTTCTTCTGCAGTTGCTTCATTATTATCAACCAGATAATCTGTATGCAATTGCGCTTTAAACGCTTTTATAAACTGTTCTTTTGTTAACTGTTCCATGACCGCTACCTCGTTTTATTTTATATGGACTATATACCGCATACTACTGCATGACTAGCTAACAGCTTTTTTAGGTGATGACTAGGCTAGTAGCTTTTGATAAAGGGTGAGATAATTAAGACTTGCAATATCCCATGAGAAATCAGTTGTCATCGCTTGCTTTTGTAAGTCTCGCCAAATGTTTGGCTGATTATCGTAAATATCTAGTGCATAGAAAAGTGTCTGCACTAACTGGTAGCCTGAAAAATTAGCAAAGCTAAATCCTGTGCCACGCCCATCAAATTGATTGTAAGGGAGGACTGTATCTTTTAACCCACCTGTTTCATGAACAACTGGTAGTGTGCCATAACGCATACTCATCATCTGAGAAAGCCCACATGGCTCGAAAGCTGATGGCATTAAAAATAGATCACTACCTGCATAAATCATCTGTGCTAACTCAAGATTAAAGGTGATGTTAACCGCTATTTTTTCTGGATATAGCTGGCTAAACTGAACAAAATCCGATTCGAATTTTGAATCACCCGTTCCTAATAAAACGATCTGTATATCCTTTTGTAGCAAGTTTTCCATCTCATCTATGACAAGATCAAAGCCTTTTTGATAGGTTAGTCGGCTGACAATCCCAATTAAAGGGATGTCGGCATCTACTGGCAGTCCCACACGTTTCTGGAGACTAGCTTTATTCACTGCTTTTCCTGTTAAATCTGCCGCATTAAAAGGGGCAACCAAATGGGCATCTGTCATCGGATCATAGAGGGTCGTATCGATCCCATTAATTAAGCCAGATAATTTACTGGATACCATGCGCAGGATTCCGTCTAATCCCTTACCAAATGCTGGTGTTTGAATTTCACGTGCATAGGTCGGTGAAACAGTCGTGACTTGATCCGCATAGATGATACCTGTTTTCAACCAGTTAAAACACTCTGCCATGCGAACTGTGCCGTCCTCATAACGCTCTGTACCCATACCAAACAAGTCTGGTAAGAGGCCTTTGTCATATTGACCTTGGAATTCTATATTGTGAATAGTCAAGACCGTTTTAATTGCTGAAAAATTTTGTCGCCAATGATATTTCTCTTTGATTAAGAAAGGGAGGAGTGCTGTATGATAATCATTTGCGTGTAGGATATCTGGGACAAAATCTAAACGTTCTATCACCTCTAAAATAGCCAATTGAAAATAGGCAAATCGTTCCCCATCATCAGCATAGCCGTAGACATCATCACGACTACCAAAATAATCGGCATTGTCGACAAAATAGAAGGTAACGCCATCGAGTACCATCTGTTTAATACCAACATATTTCTTGCGCCAGCCCACTTGAATAAATGTCCAAAATACATCAGAGAGGTGCTCACTAAATTTTTCAGCCACCTTTTTATAATAAGGTAGAATCACACGTATCTCAACATCTGCCTGCTGGTTTAATGCTTTAGGTAGGGCACCAATCACATCACCTAAGCCGCCTGTCTTGATAAAAGGCGTTGCCTCTGCTGCTGCTAATAAAATCTTCATACCCTTACATCCTCTGTCACATGACTTTTTTTCGAAACGATAATCGGATGTGCTGCTGTACCAATCACATTGATACCTGGGTCTATTACCACCCCTTTATCAATAATGGCATAGGTAATACTTGCGCCTTCACCAATTTGAACGTTTGGAAAAATAATTGACTCTTTTATTGATGCATCTTTACCAAGTTGGCAGCGTCTTGAAATAATCGCATTCTCTACACGTCCTTCAATAACAGAGCCCGAAGCAAACTGTGCGTTATAGATTTCAGAGGAGGCAGCAAAATACGTTGCCTCTTCATTTTTGACCTTTGTATAGACTTTTTGCGTTGTATGCAATAAAGAGTTAAATTTTTTCGGATCTAACATATCCATATTAGCATCAAAGTAAGATTTAACATCATAGATATTTTTCATATACCCTGTATACTCATAGCCAAGTGCCCCTAATTCAACAAGTTTGTTGAGTAAAAGGAATCTTAACTTCCGAGGTGCTTCTTGGTGCTGTTCACTTTCCATCATGGCAATCAAGAAATCTGTATTGATAATATAAATCCCTGTTGACATCTTAATCAGCTCATCATCTGAATGATCCTGTTCAGCATAGTTAATCACTGATGTCACCGTATCCGTTTCATCCAGTTTCAGAACACTATTAACTGAACTCATCTGATCTTTAGGCATCTTTTTATAGACAATACTCATCGTTCGTTGGTTGACTTCATGCACATGAATCAATTGATCCAAATTAATGTTACATAAAATATCAGCCGTTGAAAAGATTGTATATTGGCTATATGAGCGACGTAAGAAAGTCAGCAGTTGCGGATAATAAGTTGGGTCACATACGATTTCCTCACGATCATCGTTATTATAAAAGCCAACGAAAAAGTGGTTTAATAATGTATTTAGTCCCCACTCACGGCCTGTTCGAATATGGTCGAGTACAGATGGGACATTCTTTTGAGAAAAAATACCATAAATATTGGTAACCCCTGCATTAACGAGATTTGAGAGTTGAAAGTCGATCAAGCGATACTTGCCATCAAATGGTAACGTCGCAAGTGGTCTAGAATCAACTAGTTGACCAAGATTATGTGTGCCTAGCGCATTTCCTAAAATCGCGCAATATTTAGCTGTCTTCATTTTCTACCCCCACTACCTCTTTATACCCAACGACTGCAATCTCTTTTTCAGTGCCGATGATTTCAACATTGGCACCAATTCGTGTCCCTTCACCAATAATGGCATATTTGATCACTGCTCCTGACTCAATCACACAATTTGTCATGATGAAAGAGTCTTCGATTACAGCTGTTTCATGAACTTGGACATTGGTTGAAATAATCGCATGCTTGACAGCACCCGCTACAATCGCACCATCTACAACGAGCGAATCTCTGACTTGCGCCGTTTCACTAATGAAATTAGGTGGTGCAAATTCATTATGTGAGTAAATTTTCCAACTCCGATCCCGGCTATCAAGTTCGTTATCAGGTGAGATATAGGCCATATTTGCCTCATGCAAGGACTCAATCGTGCCGACATCTTTCCAGTAACCTGAAAACTCGTAGGCATAAACAGGTTCCCCTGCGTCTAAATAGGCTGGTATGACATTTTTCCCAAAATCACTCATATCTACCTGATTTTTTTCACCGTTTGCTAAAATTTGGCGGAGTTCTTTCCAGTTAAAAATATAGATACCCATTGATGCCTTGGTCGATTTGGGATGCTCAGGTTTCTCTTCAAACTCAACGATACGATTTGACGTATCCGTGTTCATAATACCGAATCGACTTGCTTCGTCCAAAGGGACATCCATAACAGCCACTGTTAAGGTCGCCTGGCTATCTTTATGGGCACGTAGCATATTATCATAATCCATTTTATAAATATGGTCGCCAGATAAAATCAAAACATATTCCGGATCCAACTTATCAATATAGCTCATATTTTGGAAAATAGCATGACTCGTTCCCTCAAACCACTTATTGCCTTCCGTAGCTGAGTAAGGTTGTAAAATCGTCACACCACTGTCAATACCATCTAGTCCCCAAGCAGAGCCATTACCGACATGGGCATTTAGTTTCAGCGGTTCATATTGTGTAATCACCCCAACATTTTTAATCCCTGAATTCACACAATTTGAGAGTGCGAAATCGATAATCCGATACCGTCCACCAAACTGCACAGCAGGTTTGGCAATACTAGATGTCAATGCGCCTAGGCGAGTCCCTTGACCTCCAGCTAAAATCAATGCAAGCATTTCTTCTTTCATACTCTTTCCTCTTTCCTTTTTATAAAGGTAATCTTGTCATATAGTGGAAAATAACATGGTGCATGATAAATTGATTTTTAGGTAGTTCGCGTTGATGATTTACTCAATTGTTGGTTTTTAAAGTCTCATATTCGGACATGGCTCGCTGCCAAATGCCCAGTTTAGTAGCACGCTTATAAAATGCATAGACTGTTTTATAAGGCGGGAACCTGTCAGGTAATTTTGACCATGCACGACCGGTTTGTTTAATGAACAAGACGGCACTCACAAGGTCTCGCTTATCATATTTCGATCGTGACCCGACTGGAAAATAGGGGGCTAGTACTGCCCACTGTTGCTCTGTGACATGACCGACCAATAATGGCTCATGTGACTTACTGCTTATGGCTTGGCTTTGTTTGTCAGTCTCTTCTGCTAATACTTGCCAAATGACCGCACCAAGTGCAGGTAGCGTAAAACTCAAGGTTTGCTCATATGTTTTCCACTGGGCTTTCTGAGTTTCTTGATCAGCATTATGGGCTTGCCAGTTCCCACCAAAGATGGACATCTCTGTATTGAATACTTCAGTATAAGTACCCGCAAGTGGCACACCTATGGTAAACTGATGGCGTTCGATTGGTGCCATATTAAAGACACAAATCAATTGGTTGCCTGATGCATCTTTCCGGATAAAACTCAAGACACTTTGTGCTGTATTATCTGCATCAATGACTTCAAATCCAGAATAATCATGGTCGAGTTCAAATAACTGAGGAAACTCACGATAAACATGTGACAAACTGCTTGTGAAGTACTGCATCTGATCATTCAACTCATCGGAAGTCTCCCATTCAAGCTGCCAATCATATTTCCATTCTAGAAATTGACCAAATTCTTGTCCCATGAACAATAACTTTTTGCCTGGATGACACATTTGATAGGTTAGTAGATTTCTCAGACCGGAAAATTGTTGCTTGCGATCACCCCACATTTTATGCATCAATGATTTTTTCCCATGTACAACTTCATCATGGGAGAAGGGCAGGATAAAATGTTCATCCATCATATACATAAAACTAAAGGTCAATAGATTAAAATACTGACCACGATAGAGCGGATCCATCTGATAAAATTTTAAAACATCATTCATCCAACCCATGTTCCATTTGAAGTCAAAGCCTAAGCCACCCATTTCGACCATACCGGTTATCTTGGTTTGACTCGTCGCCTCTTCTGCTGATAGCATCACATCTGGGTGAGATAATTTAATCACACTCGTTAATTTTTTGAAAAAGGCAACCCCATCATGGTTAATATTTGACCCATCTGAGTTAGGTGTCCACTCCCCTTGATCATAATCTAAATACAGTGTATTAGATACGGCATCAATTCTGACACCATCAAGATGATAAAATTCAATCCAAAATTTTAGGGATGAGATTAAAAAGGATTGCACTTGCGGTTTCGATAAATCAAAGTTTAATGCTTGCCAGCCGACATTGCGTGCCTTATTTTTATCTTGATACTCATAGGTTGGCGTCCCATCATAGTAGGCCAAAGCATCATCATTTTGAGAAAAATGACCCGGCACCCAATCTATAATCACACCAATTCCTGCTAAATGGGCTGCTTCAACAAAATCCTGAAATGCCTCTGGTGTGCCATAAGTATGCTCCAAGGCAAAATAACCAGTCAGTTGATACCCCCAACTCATCCCTAGCGGGTGCGTCATCAAGGGCATAAATTCAATGTGGGTAAAGCCCAGCGACTTGACATATGGAATTAACGTTTTAGCTAAATCTGAGAAGGTATATAAGCGCCCATCATCATGCCGCTGCCAAGAGCTCGCATGTACTTCATAAATACTTACAGGTGAGCTAAACATATCCCACTGACGTCGATTTGTTAACCAGGCCTTATCCTGCCAATCTTTAGGTGAAATATCATAGATCTGGGCTGCTGTATCAGGCCGTTCACCAAACCGAATGGCATAAGGATCTAGCTTCTCAATCATTTGACCAGTTGAGCGGGTCACAAGATACTTATAATAGTCGCCAGTTGCGACTTGACCTGCTAGTAAGTAGACTTCCCAAACGCCTAAATGAGTTAAGGTCATCTGTATCGGCTTACTTCGCCATTGCGTCTTGTCGCTGATTAATGCAACCTGTTTTGCATGAGGTGCCCACACACGAAAAACGTAGCCGTCTGCCGTTCGATGACAGCCAAGGTAGTGTTGTGCATGAAAATTTTCGCCAGTTGAAAATGTGCTTAATGCCTTATCTATTGACTGTTGGACCATCGCAACCTCCTTATCATATAACCCTTATTTAATTCTAATTATAGCACAAGGTGAAACCGTTTGCTTGAATTAGCCTGAAAATTCAGTATTTAACAGCACTTTTTCATATATAAATAATTTTCCCTTAATGTGAATAGTTAGCTACTCTTAGTGCTCCTTTTTACGCAGTATACTTAATACACTATCCGGCATCATATCTTCTTGTAAAGGCGGAAAAAGCATAAAAAAAAGATAAGACATCAGTCTTATCTAAACTAGCTAACTTTTTTTGCAGTAGCCTACTAATAGTTTATCTGCTCTTTATTTTAATTTATAAATACTTTCAAGTGCACCAACAAAAAACGGGGAAAATTCAACCGGTTGCGCTAAAAATGTCATATCCTGTGCATTGACTAATACGCCTTCATTTGTAAGATTAAAAATAAAAATCGCAGACTGCGTCTCATCTGTCCGGACAAATCCAAAAATCTTATCCGAATAAAACAAGCTGATATCACCATTGGCTAGAGCAGGTATTGATTTTCTAATCTTAATCCAATTTTGATAAATCTTTTGGCTATCTTGATTGATACTATCCCAAGGGAAAAAGGCTCTATTATCTGGATCTTTTAGACCAGTCATCCCTGCTTCATCTCCATAATAAATCGTCGGCACACCAGGTAAGGTCATCAATAAGCCAACGGCTAAATTAAGTTTCGTCAAATCATGATCAAGCAAGCTTAAGATCCGCTCTGTGTCATGGGTCCCGATATTATTAAAATTATTTAAAAAGATGTCTCTAGGATAATTTTCAGATAACTGCATCACTTTTTTCGCTGCTTGTTCTGGTGATAAACCACCTACTAACAAGCCTAAAATAATATCGCGGAATGGGTAGTTCATGGTCGCATGTAAGCCGTCACCGTATATATACTTGCGATATTGGTCATAAGCGACTTTACGTGATGCATCCTCCCAAACTTCACCAATGAGGACTTGATCAGGATAGCGCTCTAAGGTATCCCGAATCCCTTTGATAAAGGTATCTGGCAGCTCATCTGCTACATCAAGGCGCCAGCCATCAATCCCAAGGCCATTCCATTTATCCAGAACGCTATCTGCATCTCCGTAAATAAACTGCTGAAAACTTGTCTTACTTTTATCTATCGTTGGCAGATCTTTAATCCCCCACCATGACTTATAGTCATCCGGATAGTGATTAAATGAAAACCAATCAAAATAAGGAGACTTATCAGTTTGATAGGCGCCCAACCCACCAGATTTACCATCAAAATCAAAGTACTTAGAGTTTCGACCAACATGAGAAAAAACACCATCCAATATCAGTCTCATATCATTTTGATGAAGGGCAGTAACTAAGGCTTGAAAATCAGCTTCAGACCCTAAAATAGAGTCAATTTTCATATAGTCACTTGTATCGTATCTGTGCGTACTTCTTGCTTCAAAAATTGGATTAAGATAGAGTGCTGTCACACCCAATGTTTTCAAGTAAGGCAGCTTACTTACAATCCCTTGTAAATTACCACCATAAAAAGTCCAATGCGTGATATCCCCATTTTTTTCTCGGATATAATAAGGTTTATCTGTTTCTTTCCCATAAAAGAAGATATCATCCTTTTGATTGGCATGGCCTTTCTGGGCAAAAGCATCTGGGAAAATTTGGTAAAAAACGGCGTTTCGATACCAATCTGGTGCTTTTTCTTTTTTTAAAAAGATGGTTTGTGTATAGGGAACAACTGCTCCCTCATCCGCATAAGTCATCCCTAACCCACCACCTATGTCTGTTGCACCATAAAAGTAACGGTACTCATGTGGCCCATCAAACTCAATGATTTGGAAATAATAGCTATAAAAGCCAATCTCAGACAAGGTATTTAAAGAAAAATGAAAGTTTTTCTCAGAAGTAGCTGTCATTTTCTCATAGGATTTAAAGCCTTTTTCGAATTGAATAACAAAGTTCACTTCTACATGATGCGGCGTATCGATGAGTAAATCAAATTCAAAATTTGTGCCAATCAGCGCGGCACCAAAAGGTCTTTTATAGGCAGAAACCCAAGAATTATAGGTAATTTCAGCCATACTTATTCTCCATCATGGCTAGCAATAATCATTAACTGACCATCAAATTCCCAACTTGCCATATCACTTGTTAAGATAAAATGATCCCCTCTTTTAACAGGGTACCCTTGACCAGCTACAGTTAGTGTGCCTTGTCCTTCCAAGACAGAACATAGCGTGTATGGGGCAGTTTTATCAAACTTAGCTAATCCCGAAATTTCCCATTTTTCTACGGTAAAAAACGCGTTTGAGACATAAGACGTCTTGATTAGATTTGACGTCTCTGTTACTACAGCTGTCGTATTTGCTGGTGCACCAAAATTTAGCACATCAATTGATTTGTCAATATGCAATTCTCTTAGATTGCCTTGATCATCTTTCCGATCAAAATCATAGACACGATAGGTGGTATCTGATGACTGCTGGGTCTCTAAGATAAGAATCCCCTTACCAATCGCATGCATGGTCCCACTCGGCACATAGAAAAAGTCTCCCGCCTTAACCTGAACTTTTGTCAGTAAATGATCCCAATCCCCTGATTCGATCATCTGACGTAATTCAGCCTTATTTTCAGCATTGTGACCATAAATTATTTCAGCACCTGGTTGCGCTTCAATAATATACCAACATTCTGTTTTACCAAGTTCTCCTTCATTAGCCAGACCATAGGTATCATCTGGATGGACCTGAACACTTAACCAATCGTTAGCATCTAAAATTTTTGTGAGTAACGGAAAGACATCTTTCTTACTGTTCCCAAATAAGGCACGATGCGTTTGATACAGTTCATCTAGTTTAACACCTGAGAATGGGCCATTCTTAATGGTTGATACCCCATTTGGATGGGCAGAAATGGCCCAGTATTCGCCTATTTTATCTGATGGTAGGTCATAGCCGAATCCTTTAAGGTGATCGCCACCCCAAATCTTTTCTTGAAGTACTGAATCTAAAAATAATGGTTGTGTCATGTATGACCTCTCTCTACAATGAATTGATCATTGAAAACAATTATGTTACTATTTTACCAAATATTTCTGATAAATTGGGATTTAAAATTAAGAAACTAATTCATTAGAAACAACATCTGCATTTGCTGATTCCTGTCGTTGAGTTGGCGCATACAAGCTTAGATTAAGAAACCATTATCTTCTAGACTAGCACAAAAAAGCTAATACAAGGATAGCTATCACTTGTATTAGCTTTTTAATCACGCAATTATTCACCTATTTTGGTTAAAATAGCGTTTATAAATTTCGCATCTTTTTCATCGTTAAATACTTTTGCAAGTTCAATCGCTTCATTTATGGCAACAACACGAGGTGTTTCAGAAAATAGGATTTCAAAGGTCCCTAATCTGAGAATCACGCGATTGATCGGTGCTAAACGTTTGATAGACCAGTTTTTAGCCAGGTATTGGCTAATTGCTTCATCAACAGCTACTTTTTTAGCGCGAACACCATAGACTAGAGACATCAAAAACTCTAAGTTTTTTTTGTGTACGTCGTCAAATCTATCTGTTAAAATAGTCGCCTCAATTTGTGTCTCTACGACTGCTTCTGGTGTAACAGACTCACTCGTAAACTCTTGTCTCTTAGTCACGCCACCTTCACGATTTGGTGTGAATGAAAAGACATTACCAACTTTTTTGGTTTTCTTTTTTATTGCTACCACGGTATCATCAGCTAACGTTTGACTCAAAAGGCGCGCATCGTTTGTCAAGGCAAACATCATCGCATCCTCGACTGTTTCGTCTGGTATCATCTCTAACAAATATAGGGCTTGTACAGCACGAATTCTAATTTCATGCTGGTTTAACGGCTTAGTCGACATCTAGAAAATCCTCATCAAATAGTTCTTTGAAATCAGGTTTTGGTGTTTTTTCAGGGACAACACCAGCGACATGAATGTTGACCTCATCGATTACGATATCGCTCATATCCAATACATTTTCTTTAACAATACGTTGCATTTCCATGGCAACACTTGGTACAGAAACACCATATGTTAAATAAACGTAGATATCTACGATAATTTTTTCTTCATCTTGATGCACATAAACGCCACGACCATCAGCTTTTTTTCCGATAAGATCAGCAAAACGTTTGTTTCTCAAACTGTAAACACCATCGATTTTAGCTGCTGCAACCGCAACAATCGTTTCGATAACTTGAGGTGCGATGACGATCTCACCGAGTGTTTCAATATTGATCATTGTATTTGTATCTGTCATAATTTTTTCTTCCCCTCTTTTAATACGATTAATGTCAGGCATGATTAGGCACGTTTCAAATAAGCACTTGTTTCAGTATTGATTTCAAGCTTTTGTCCAACTTCAATAAAATCAGGGACATTGACAACAAGGCCAGTTTCCATGATGGCAGGTTTTCCTGAACCAGTTACAGTTGCACCTTTGATAGAAGGTTGCGTCTCAGCAACTTCTAACACAACAGTTGTCGGTACTTGAACACCAATCACTTCAGTACCGAAGAATTGAATTTTAACTTCTGCATTTTCCAGAATAAATTTCAACTCGTTATCAACACTTTCAACTGGAATTTCATATTGATCATATGTTTCATTATCCATGAAATAGGCTGTATCATCCATCTTATATAGATATTGTGCATTATGTGTCTCAATGATAGCTTGATCGAATTTTTCTTCTGGACGATATGACGTATCAAATGTAGAGCCAGAACGTACATCACGTAATTTCATACGCATGATCGTATTGCCTTTACCAGGTTTGTGATGGCTTGCTTCTAGGACACGCAAGAGTTTGCCATCTGTTTCAAAAGTCATTCCCGCTTTCAGTTCGTTTGCTGCTACCATGTGTTATAATCTCACTTTCATTTTCTGCATTTTTGTCTGTTCTCTCCATTTTATCATATTTCAAATAATTTCGCTATATTTAGAGGATAATAAGTTCCTTGGGTGCTAAGGTTAAGACCTCTACGCCTTGACTAGTGATCAATAAATCATCCTCAATTCTGACACCACCTAGACCATCAAGATAGATACCCGGTTCATCTGTAATGACCATATTTTCTAGCAACTGCTCTTGTGATGATTTAGAAAAATAGGGTACTTCATGAACATCTAAGCCTAAGCCATGTCCGATACCATGCGTGAAGGCATCCCCATATCCTGCTGCATCAATCACCTGACGCGCAGCAAGGTCATAGTCTCCATAAGTCAGGCCTGCTTTACTTGTATCAATGACTGCTTGCTGGGATTTTTGGACAACATGGTAAATGGCTTGTAACCTGGGATCTGCTTCTCCTACAAAAAAGGTTCTTGTCATGTCACTGGCATAGTGATCATAGTAACAGCCAAAGTCGACTGTGACAATATCCCCAAATTCGATTGGTTTATGGGTCGCACGACCATGCGGCAAGGCACTTCTCACCCCTGATGCCACGATGGTATCAAAACTAATACCAGATGCACCAAGCTCACGCATCTTGAAATCTAAAAAGGTTGCCAGTTCAAGTTCTGACTTACCAGGTTCAACAAATTTAAGAAGATCTTTATAAGCTTGATCCGAAATTTGACAAGCTTTCTTAATCGTTCTAATTTCATCTGGTGATTTGATTTGTCGCTGAATTTCTATAAAATTTGTCAAAGGCTTCAAGTTACTAGCTGATAACTGTGCTTGCATGGCTTGAAATTCCGCATAAGATAAAGTATCTTCAAAGCCAAGATTACGGATCCCTTCTTTTTTGACAAGCCTATCTATCTCAGCAATCGCTTGCCGGGTCTCGATGATTGTGAAATCAGGTGCTGACTCTCTGGCAGCAGTGCTATAGCGTGAATCTGTTAATAAGTACTGTGCTTGTTGTGTCAGCAAAACAGTGCCTGCTGATCCCCAAAACCCACTTAGGTAGTAAATATTTTTTAGATTAGTCACAATCAATGCCTCTAATCCTTCAGTCTGCAGACGGTTTCGTAAGTTTAAAATCCTCGTCATCTCATCAATCCTCGTTTTCTATCACTTTTTGATTATCTTGTAGGAGAAGTGCTAGCATGACAAAGGCAATGTTAGCATTATGCGAATAGGCAGTGTAGCGTGGTTCCCAGAATGTCACATATTTTTTCTTATAATTGCGTAAGCCTTCGAAATTATAGAGGGAGTCACCAAATTGATAAATTAAGTTAGCAATCCGCTCTGATACAAATGAACTTCTTGCTGTCCCAACATTGGCAAGAGGTGTCATACCTAAATCAAACTTAGCGATACCTTCTGTTTGAAAATGTTCAAATAGCTTGATAAATAGAAAATCCATCACCCCTTTAGGGGCATCATCAGTATGTCGCATCAAGTCAATGGTCACAAACTCTTTCGTATAAGTCGGCATGATATTGGCAAAGGCAACAATCTGCTCATCTGAGCGGACGATTGCTATCGGTGCCTTCATCAAATAGGCTTCATCAAAGTAGCCAAGAGAAAAGCCTTTTTCTCGACGTTTACCCAACCACTCATCAGAAATTGCGCGGAGTCTTGTCATCACCTCAGGTGTCACTTCCTCAGCTGTCAAAATGGCTAAACGAAACCCTGCTTTCTCAACCTGATTCACGGACTGACGCTTCGTCTTATTTTTCGTTCCAGTTAAACTAAACTCAGTCAAGCTGACGTGCCCTTCTTCTCCTTGTTTAATGAAATGATAGCCTAATTCGTGTAAAATCAAGGTCGTCTTTTCATCAATTTCATAGAAGACTGGACGATAGCCAAGGTGATCTGACAGTTTGATAAAAGCGAGTAGCGCCTCATATAAACAAGACAAATCTCCTGATGGTGTCCCCATCACCAGTATCTTATCTTGACGGATAGCAAATTGCACGAGTAATTTGTCCTCATAGACCCACATCCGTTTATCACCCATAAACAAAAGCTGACTTTGTGTATTACCACCATAAGTTGACAAAATCGTTAGTGCTCTAGCTTCATCAAGCTCTGTCCCAATCTTGAGACGTTTCCCCTGTAAATAATGGAGATACAAAAACCAAACCGCTGCCACAATAAATATCCCGATCAAGCCACTAAACCAGATTTTTTCAGACGGAAATAATAGAAAATCATTTACCTTGTGATGCAGCTGATAAGCAGGTCGTGATAAGGTGCCAACGATAATATAAAGTAGCATCAAGCCGACAACGACAAAACTATCAAAAAGAATAGATTCATAACTCAAAACCAGCTGTTCTCTATATAATTCGCTGCGAATGAAGATCGTCATCAAAAATAATACCGTCATCAGGACAATAGAGTACCAAGAAAAATCATCGAAAAAGATATAGCCTATCATGGCTAGTTCTATAATCAAGGTAGGGATATAGGCGCGAGATACCCGATTTTTAATGGCACGGCTGGTGATAATTAAGAGAAAGCCCAAAATAATTTTAGGAGATTCTGAGATTAGATTTGCATTCCAAGGCGAAATACGTCGTAACCATACAAAATGTCGAAAGGCTTCGGGTACAGTAGCAGAAAGGACCAGCAGACCTCCCGTTATGCCGATTAAAAGTGAGACAACTTTATGCAAGACTTCCTTGCTCAAATTAATCGGTATACCATCAAAGCGCTTGTCAAACTCACGTCCCGTGGTAAATAGCCAACTTAAAAGACCAATACTTAGTGGCAACAGATAATAGGCGATGCGATAAAGTAATAACCAAATTAGGATAATTTCCCTGGAAACACCCATATGGAGCAGACCGAGTAACATCATCACGTCAAATGAGCCAAGGGCACCAGGTATCATCGACAAAATACCAATCACTGAACTTGCAGTGACAAGGACGATCAAACTGGCGACTGATAATTTGACATCCAGCACATGACCAATGACGATGAAGGTCAGCATAACGCCACTCCACTCTAGAAAACTGGTCAATAACAATTCAGCCTGTAGCCTTTTTTTAAGACCACCCAAATTCTTCCTAGTAAATAAAAGCACGATAACAAAATAAGCAGCAGCACCAATCAACCAAGGACTATACTGTGCTAGAAACTCATCAACCTTACCTAATCTAATAAAAGCATAGCCAATTAGGCCATAGATTGACAACCCCGACAAGGCAAAAAAGAAGACTTTTGAGATATTTGACAAAAGCTTTTCTTTACTCTCTTTACCATAATATTGACTACGTAAGCCAATGGAAACAGCACCACCAAATCCAGCGATATTGTTAATGGTGTTAATCAACCAAGATGTTTTGAGCAGCTCACCTATTGGGAAATGGGTTCCTACGAGCTTATTGAGTATCCTATCGTAGTTTAGCATGGGAAGGACACTAATGATACCTGTCAGTACAATAAGTATCACATCAAAGAAAGTTAACCTCTCAAAAATCAAGGCCAGTTTGTCCGGCTTGACTTGCTTGATCAGACTTGCAATCTGAGTCAGCGCTACAAACGCAACCGCAAGCATAAAAATGAGTTTGAAATACTTTTTATTTTGTTTAAAGAAGTTCAGCATATTCCTATCTTTCCTATTTATCTTGTAAAAAACGCGTCACATAGCGATTAAATATTGTGGGTTTGGTTTTGGAAACCGTGTGAAATCCTCTGGGTATCTCTATAAATTGACCATGGCTAGCTTGGGCAATTTTTTTAGAGGATGATAGCCTGATTAAATCATATTGACCAACAATAACTAAAACTGGCATCATAAATTTTTTTAAATCTGCTAATTTTACACCTATATCTTTGACCAATAAAGCAGAAACAGGACTACGGACAAAAAAATGTTCAATCTTTGATAGGACTCTAAATATAAAGTGGATATCCAAAAATTTTAAGTTGCCTGAATTTAAGATTAACTTGTTGACACGTTCCGGATAGTTTTTTGCAAACATCATGGCGATATTAGCCCCGTCAGAGAACCCTAAGATATCTACTTTTTTTAGATGTAAAGCATCTAGAACGTCCAAAAGATCTTGTGCCATTAGCTTGAAATTTAGCGCCTTAGAACTACTTGATTTCCCTTGATTTCTAGAATCAATGGCAATTGTATCAAATGGCAGATTCATCTGTGGTTCAAAATAGGCCGAGCTTTGCGAATTACCATGGAGCAGGATCAAAGGTGTCCCTTTTCCTGTTCGTAGGTAATGAATCACCCCACCATCCTTGACCTTGATATCCCCTGACATTATCGTATCACTTTCACCTTGCATTGTCATCCGACTTGCTCCCATTGTTAAACGTGCTAGTAACCAGTTCATATCTTTATTCTACTCTTTTAATTATAGCATGGTGTGTTTCCAATTTTAAATAATATTTAGTTGATTTTATCAACTCAGTAGTAGAAAAAAAAACCGTCTGCCTCTAAACGGTTATTTTCTACTGAAAAATAGGTATCCTTGCCTTACTTATACTGCCTTACAAACTGCAAGGTCTGCTCATAACATGCTTTTGACTCATCTGTTGCATAATTAAACTGATATTCATGTGTCATCTGTTTCTTTTGGTCTTTGTAAAATAACCCTGTAACCGGTAGGTTTAGTGATGTTAATTTTGATACCAAGGCAAGCCCTTGATCCTGGAATGAATAGGCATTGCCATCAGTGATATAGGTCGGTGGAAATGCCGTTGTGACATGATCAACCACACTTGCCTCAAATAACTTAGGATCTTTTTGCCAATTTTTTGTGCCAATTAAAGACCAGGCAACTGTTTTGATGAAAAATTTCATCGCTTTCCCATCAATCGCTTGATCAGCCATCTGCTTGATATCTACAGGACCGCAGTAAGAAATAGCACCTTTGATTGTTTTCGCTTCTAAAACTTGTGATATGCCAACTTGTTTCGCATAGCTAGGATTGGTCTGTGTCGCCGCAAATTGTAAAGCAATTTGACCGCCTGCGCTATCCCCACCTAAGAACAAGTTGGATAGGTCTAACCGCTTGTCATGCTGCTTTTTAAGCGCGCTTATCAACTCCTCTACCTGAACAACCTGATTAGGGTACTGAGAGCTAGGGGCTACTTGGTAATTCATCGATACGACCGCAACCTGTGCGTCGGAAGCGATTCTTGTTGCAAACTCTTTTGCACCTTCTTTGTCTCCGCCAACATAACCACCCCCATGAACCCATAATAAAACAGGAACCGGGGCTTTACTCGCTTTAGGATAATAGACATCATATGTATTATCCTTAAATTTTGACTGATAGGTCTTATCTAATGAGACCGTTACATTTTTAGCAGCACTGTCAAAAGGTTTCTGATCTGAAATTTTCACTTCTCCATTAAATGCCCTTGCGATAAGCATGGCACTAGGTTTTGGAGACACTTGAAAAGCGATAAAAGCAACTAAGGTTAGGCCTAGAATAATACATAATACCCACAATACAATCTTCATTATTTTTTTCTTCATGATTTTCTTTCTTTCATCTGATATACCTATAAATCCGGACCAGAGCTATGCTGATCAGCTACTCGACCTAATGCATATTAGAATTCATTGTCATTTGTTTTAAGCGCGTAATGCATCAAACCAATTAACAGGCCCACTAATAAACTACCAATGATAACACCATTCAGTCTACCTAATATCAAGGCAGTGTGATCTCGCTTAGTTGTCAAAAGACTTAACAGCAGAACCAGAGGATTGGTAAAAAAGTTCGCCAAGGCATAATTTCTTGGCATAAAATACTCAACTGAAATGTTTAAAAAAAGCAAAATAATCATGATAGTTAGCGTTGATAAGGGAAGGGATATCAGCACAGCACCTATCAGTAAGCCGATGATGCTACCCAGAATTCTGCCTAAATAACGATGCTTGATAATCGCTACTTCTTCCCCACTCAGTACTGCAGCACTGCTGATTAATACCCAATAACCAAAATCCTCACGAAGCAAATAGGCAATATAGCCAGCTACAAATAGAATGAAAGCAAAATTAATCGCATCAATCCAAACCCTTGGCCGATTATAGATCGTCACATAATATTTATCCTTAAAAGATAACCTTTGAAACGGCGCCTGTTCACCTTGCCATGGTAATTTCTCAATATAGGAGAGTAACAAGCCATTGATCATACCAGAGATGATCCCGATACTGATGTATCCACTCATTTTCGGTAAATCATATAGGGGTAAGCTCAAATTGGTCGCCGTTGCAAAAACCATGATCACAAAAAAATGACCTGGCTTTGGTATCCGATATATTTTAGTGGCTAAAAACCCGATAATATAGAGAATAGCAATCACGAATGGCAATAAAAAGATGGCCTTTGATACTAAAACACCTAAAACAAAAGCAGCTATTATACTCAGTCCATGAAATAGGGTTGCTTTTAGATTATAGGCAATGCTGATCTTTTGAAAGGCTAAGTAACTAAATGCACCAAGTACACCAAATTGTGAAATCACCAGATTGTGGCATACTAGCCCTATGACTAAAGGGTACAGAATGGATAACCCTGCACCAACAGGTCGTAAAATAGAATCGTCATTTTTTTTATAATTCAGTAATGCTATGATAACTGCTTACTCCTCTCTCCTCTAGAAAACAATATATCTTGTTTTTATGTCTGCCCAGACAATCACTGCCAAATTAGGCGTGACCTCTAGTTTACCAACTTAAAAAACGCACGACATAACATGCCTACGTTTTCTCTCTCGAATCGTTCATCTATCAAAATTTTAGCAATATATCTAATTTTTGTCAATATATAAGATAAGACCTAGTCCTGTAGTAAGTTGAGTTTAGACGACCTAAACTCAACCTATTTTTTTGAGAGGACATGAAACTAGGTAAAACTAAAAACACAAAAACCGCACTGTTATGCGGTTTTACTTTCGTGTATTCTCATGTAGTTGCCAAAATAAGGCGGTAGACGGATTTGAACCGACGATCAAGCTTTTGCAGAGCCATGCCTTACCACTTGGCTATACCGCCACAACTATTCTATTATATACTAGAATAGCTATCATTGTCAAGATAAGTCATCAATATTTTGTCATCACTTGGTGATTGTCAACTCACTACCTGTTTTTTGAATGCCTTCTGGCATCGTCCAGTCGGGATTATTCGTCGTTGATGCCAGGTAAGTCATCATCTCACGATAAACATCCAAAGCAAGATACAATTTAGATCCCCAAACCGGAGTCAAACTATTTTGGTAGCCTGACCATACCGCCATCGAATACTTTGGTGTATAGCCGACAAAGTTTTCATCCGGCGCAAGAGAGCTACCATCGTATGGACCATCTATGTTAGCCATGGCTTGACTATATAGATCATCGCTATAGTTTGATGTCCCTGTTTTCCCTGCTTGGTTTAACCCAGGTATGACACCATTTGTCATCGTCCCATTAGTAATCACACCTTTAAGAATATCTGTGACTGTATAGGCCGTTGTCGCCTTCATCGCACGACTCCTAGCAGGTTTAAATACGGTCTCTTTTCCATCTGCATCTACTATTTTGTTGACATAATAAGGTTTGGTATAAATACCACCCGAACTAAATGCCGCATAGGCAGCTGCCATGTTTTCAGAACTAGCCCCATATTTACTGCTATCATATGTTGGACTATTATCATGGTTATTACTCGAAATCGCATTTGAATATTGCATGTTTGGATAGTTAATCCCTAATCCCTCAAGGAATTTCTGTGATTTATCTAAGCCAACTGCAGCAAGTGTCTTAATGGCAGGAATATTCCTTGAACCCCAAACTGCTTTTCGAACTGTTATATTTCCTTGATAAAGCTTATCCCAGTTATAAACAGGCGTGCTTGTACCAGGATACATATACCAGCTATCATTAATGATATCACCCGTAGACTTGTAGACACCATATTCATAAGCAGGTGCATAGTCAGTCGGTGGCTTCATGGTAGAGCCCCAGTCTCGGTTAGTTTGCACAGCTTGGTTTAAGCCAAATGTGACATCTGTCGGCTGTTTACGTCCGCCAAGTTGGGCAACAACAGCTCCAGAATCAACATCAACAATTGTTGATGCAACCTGGAAAAGATCATCAGGAAAGGCCACATATTGGTCTGTATTGAAAATATCCCATAATCTTTGTTGTGCTGCGTTATCCAGTGGCGTATAGATTTTAAGGCCAGCTTTGTCAACATCTAACCCAGTTTTTGCCTGAACTTCTTCAATCACTTGTTTAATATAGTTATCAAGATAGCTTGGAATTGATTTATGAGTTGACTGTGCTTGTAAGCCATCAGAAATCGGTTTGGCTATGGCCTCATCCATCTGTTTTTTAGTAATTTTCTTGTAGCGATACATGGCACCTAAAACCATGTCACGTCGTTCCTTAGCAGCTTGTGGATGTGCATATGGATCATATGAATTTGGTGCTTGTGGCATACCAGCAAGTAGCGCAACCTGCGACAAATCCAAGTCAGTTAACGCTTTGCCAAAATAGCTTTTTGCTGCCGTGAGCATCCCATAATAACCATTACCAAGATATGTTTTATTGATGTAATAGGTAATTATTTCTTCTTTTGTCTTCTGACGCTCAAGATTAACTGCCATCCACGCTTCTTGTGCTTTACGCTGAATCGTTGCATCTTCTGATTTGGTCGAGTAAAAAGATAATTTGATCAACTGCTGAGTAAGCGTCGAGCCACCTTGCATGCTATCATTTTGTGTATTATGGATAACTGATGAGATAATTCGAATCGGATCAACACCTCGATGTTTAAAGAAACGGTGGTCTTCAATAGATGTGACTGCATCCACCAAGGCTAAAGGAATATCTTTTGTTTTTGCTAACTCTCGCTTCTCAACCCCTAAATCTGCTAAAATTTGTCCATCTTTATCGTAAATGACAGAAGAAGGTTTAGATTGAAGTTTAGACTCATCTAGAACCGGTGCATCCTTTGCATAATAAACAAAAAGGGCTACGCCTGCTGCAAATGCCAGAATAATAGCTGTAAATATTGAAATGAGAAACCATTTAATCACTTTCAACACACGTAATTTTGATTTTTGTCTATTTTGTTGTAGATTTGAAATGTGAGTCACCTCCTAAAAGTTTGTGAATAGGGTCAAGATATGGGATACTAGGTAGTAGTTGATTTGAAATCTCATCTCCTTTATCTTCAATAAAAGTTAAAGGAATCGATTTTTGCCCCTTGTTTTCTTTATAAAATGGGATTAAATCAGATGCTTTAAGTAAAAATGTTCTTGAAAGTACTGTAAAATGTAAAAGGACAAAAGCAATACCTTTTTGACTCAATACATTTTCCATGTGTTCAATTTGATGGTCATGAAAATTTTTCAAGGGAAAACTCGTTTTATTTTGTGTTTCCTTTGCTTCAAAATCAATATAATAACCCTGGTAAACACCTGAATAATCTGTTGTCGATGCCTGACGAAAATAGGCTTCTGTAATTTTTGCACGGCTACGCTTAGGATAATCGACTTTGACGATTTGAATTGGTGTCGGTTTTTTATGTATCACTGCCAAACCATGCGCCAAGTAATAGGCATTTGTTGCATTAATTTCAGCTTCAAAGCTCATCCCACGTTTGCCAAATTTAACTGGTTTAGGTTGTTGATTTTTTTGTTTTCGGGCACTTACAATACCACCTGGATAATTAACCATGAGTTCCCCTTCATAAGCTTTTAAGATAAGCACTCTGCCATTCAAATTCAGTAGTTATAAAATACTGAAACTCGAGTGACGGGGCAATCTTTGAGATTGATATCATATCAATAAACTCATGATTACAGCAAGCTTTTAGCACCTCATCATAATAAAATATAGTCATAACAAGTATATAATTTTATAGTCTAATGTGCAAGTAAATGATAGTATATAGGGGTAGATTAAGGTACAAAATCACTTTTAAACGCTTACATGAGAAAAACATTAGCCGAATTGAAACAAGATGGAAAAGGGAGATCATTTTAAAGATGAAAACATTACTAATTGCCGGCTATACGGCATTTGATATTAGCCTATTTGACGAAAAAGACATCAAACTTACTGTCATTAAACTTGCCATTCGAAAAAAATTAGAGAGTTTAGCATCTGAAGGACTAGAATGGCTAATTTTTGGTGGCAATCTAGGATTCGAATACTGGGTCTTACAAGTCGCCTTAGAAATGAAAAGCGACTATGACTTTAAGCTTGCGACGATTTTCCCTTTCAAAACACATGGTCAGAATTGGAATGAGAGCAATCAAACGAAATTGGCATTATTCAAGCAAGTTGACTTCATCCAATATGCCTACGATGCTTACGAAAATCCAGGACAATTTCGCGAATACAACGCCTTCTTAATCCAGCACGCCGACGGTGCCTTTGTTTTCTATGATGAAGAAAATGAGACAAAGCTCAAATATTTAGTGGCCAAATTTAATGAAACTGATGGTTTTGCTGTCCACTACTTGAGGTTTGATGCCCTACAAGATATCGCTGATGAACTAAATGCTGATTTTTGACATTACCCACGACGAAAACACCTGCTATACTTTGGCTACTGTGCCAAAAGTATAGCAGGTGTTTTTTTTATAGTAATTTGAAACCATTATAACAATTAATTAATAAGACACTTATGATAACAACCTGAAAGACCTGCATCACTCTCTCTTCAGATAAGACATGACTTAATTTCCCACCTAATAAACCACCAATAATCGCTGCTGGTATAACATAGGCTAAAACAGATAAATCATAGCTGGAAAACCCAACACCTAAGGCTATAGTCCCTATTTTCGATAGCTGTGAAAAAAGAATACTACATATTGAGTAAACTGTTGCTTCTTTAATTGGCATCGAAAATAGTAGCATAAACAAGGAGACATTAATTGGCCCACCACCTATTCCTAATAGACTAGCTAGAAAACCTAATACTAAACCGCAAATCAAGTAGCAGATACTGTTGCTTAATTGATACCCTATATGTGTCATTTTACTATAACACAAGGCAAAAAGTAATGTGATAACTGTCAAGACAATCTGTATCATCTGAACTGATATGTCACTGTCAAATTTATCTAGTAAATAATCAAGTGTGCGGTTGCCAAACACCCCCCCAGCTATTGCACCTGCTGATACCCATGTGATCAAGCGCCAATTAAACTGCTGATGACTGCTGATTTGTCGAGCGGTTGATACTAGGGACATGGTAAGTACAGCAACTGATGAATAAAAGGAAATCGCCACAACTGAATGTGCACCTATCAAATCGAAAGTTGGTTTGATGAGTACCCCTCCACCCATCCCCGATATCGCACCAATCGTGTTTGCTATGACGATAACAAAGAAATAGAGTCCCCCTATCATCAACATCGCTCCTCTACTGTCGCTAAAATATGATCAATCTGAGGTAAAAATTCATGTAATAGTGCAGCGTAGCCACAGTCCCCATTCTGATCAACATACATGGCATCTTTCATGCGTTTACAACCACCACGACACATGTTCAAGAAAGGACAGGTCTGGCAAGTTTCTGGCAGATTGGGTTTCTCACAGATAAAGCGTTTCGCATTTTTCTTGGTAAATAACTGACCTAGCGTTTCATCTTGAATATAGCCCATACGATAGTCATCCAGCACATAAAAGTCACAAGGATAGACACTCCCATCTGCTTCAATCACATACTGCACTTGGCAATTTCCTAACATCCCACAGGATGTCACGCGCTTAGCTACCAAAAGATTGATGATATCATCAAATAGTTTAACGCTGATAGCCTGTCCTTTTTCTAGTGCAGCCAACCAATCAGTCAATACTTGACGATAGAATGCCGAAAATCCTTTTGGTGTCAAGACGTAGTCACTACCCTCAGTTGTATCTAAGTCAGCCAAGCAGGGGATAAACTGAATATAGCTAATCTGCTCTTTTTGGATAAACTGAAATACTTTTTCGGCTTCCTTTGCTAAAGGTGCAGTCAAGACACAGAGGACATTATAGTCGATGGCATAGGTATCAAATAGCTGCTTGGTTAGCATGACCCGGTGAAATGTTCCGTTACCTTTTGGATCAATACGATTTAAATCATGATAGAGGGGATGCCCATCAATCGATAAGCCTACCAAGAAATTATTGGCTTTCAAGAACCTGCACCACTGCTCATTAATTACCATCCCATTTGTTTGAATGGTATAGTGTACGTCGATTTGTTTCACCTGTGCCGCTACTAAAGCGATAATATGTTCAAAGTAAGATAGACCAGCCAGGGTTGGCTCACCGCCTTGAAAGGCAAGTGTGAGTACATCACCATCTGCTAAATCCTGAAAAATATTTGCGATCATTTTTTCTGCTACTTCTGACGTCATTTTACCAAACGAACGCACCTCACGAAGGGCACTTACATTGGCATAGAAACAGTATTTACAGCGTATATTACAAAGTGAAGAAGCAGGTTTGATCAACACTGATATCTGTTTCATAGGCTTACACCTTTCATTTTGTCTTACCCGGTTTACTAAGTCAACTCCTCAAATAGAGAACGTAGGTTCCTAGCAAACTCGGTTTTCTTGTGTTGCAACGATGACATCGCTTAGCCAAGGTGATGCCTTAGCGCTTGTCTTTTTTCATAGGCACAAAATCAGTCGTCGCCATATAAAATTCTGCCACCCGATTT
Organism: Pseudolactococcus piscium; assembly: GCF_002441695.1. Lineage (GTDB taxonomy): Bacteria > Bacillota > Bacilli > Lactobacillales > Streptococcaceae > Pseudolactococcus > Pseudolactococcus piscium. The sequence continues at coordinate 20,840 of NZ_JXJW01000001.1, read as the reverse complement.
TTCATCTCCTGCACGATTTTTTGATATGCTGGGTCAACTGCTAAATTATTGATTTCCATAGGATCGGCAATCATATCATATAACTCATCTGTCTCATAAAGTCGCATGGTGTATTTGTAGTCTCCCATTTTACACATAACTGCTTTAGTGTGCTCAGGCCCTTCACTATATTGCGTGGACAAACGAGGCCAATAGGTTGATACTGGACTGTGTCCTAGCTCCATAGCCTGTGTTTCGCCATGAACACGGCCACCTTCACAGAATACGGCATCCTTATGCGTTTCATCTCCAGATACAGCATGTAAAAGAGATTCACCAAATTGGGTATAGGACAACTTAAAGCCTCCTAAATCGGCCAGTGTTGCCGGCAAATCTAATAGCTCAACTTGCGCCTTAGAAATTCGAGGTGTCACAGCAATCCCTTTGGCTGGCTTAATCAGTAATGGGACATTTGAAATCGGATCTTCAAAACAATTTTGTACTTTTTCTGTGATGGCATAATCCCCAGTATAATCACCGTGATCACTAAACACAATCAGGGTCGTGTCATCATAAAGCTCTGCTTCTTTTAGCTTATCCTTAATCATCCCCAATTGAGAGTCAAATCGTGACACCATAGCGAGATAAGTCGCTCTCAGTTCATCAAAGCGCTCCTCTGACCAGTCATTTAAGTGCTGTTTTTCATTAATCCCATAGAGCATTGATGCCTTGTTCGGTATATCCTTGACACTCGGTCGACGCTTGGGTAACTGATGACGATCAATACTTGAATACCAAGGATCCTCACAAGCATAGGGCGGATGTGGGAATGAAATCGTACAATAAACAAAGAACGGTTTATCCGATCCTGATTGACTTCTCCGATCAATATAAGCTAAAGCTTGCTCGACGCAGTTCCAATCAGTTTTACCATAGCCTTCGCCATCTGGTAGTTTACCCATATAAAAAGAATAGTAGGTATCCCCTGATAGCATCTCATCATAGAGCTTTTTACTATCGGCATTCATATCAGCCGAAAATTTCATTTCACTATTTTCAGCATCCCGCGTATTTTCTGGTACAACACCATCGTAATATTCATCGCAGTAGGCAGTCTTTGGTCGATCGGCAGGCACAATATCGTTTCTACCAATCCAGATGACTTCATAGCCATTTTCTTTCATCTCTTTTAAGATATTTGGTTCATCTTCACGTTGCAAGTAATGCATGGTCCGATGCCCACTGACATGGGGATACAACCCCGTTAGAAAACTATTTCGAGATGGCACACAGACTGGATTTTGACAGTAGGCATTTTCAAATGATACCCCTTCTTGTGCTAAGCTATCCAAATTTGGTGTAATCGCTGCTGGATTACCCATGTGTGCCATCGCATCACTTCGCATTTGGTCTGCTACAAATAATATCATGTTTTTTTTATCGCTCATTATGAACCTCCTATGTAATAATCGTTAATAAGACATCTGACGTGTCAACATTTTTTTCATCCGTTTTAAGCACGTCTAGTAGATCTTTCGTATTGGTCACAATAACGGGGGTCTCTAACCCATACCCTGCCTTTTCAATGGCTTCTATATCAAAGGTTAGTAGCACCTGACCTTTTTTAAACTTATCTCCTTGCTTAACTAAGGGTTCAAAATAGTTGCCGGTGAGGTCAACCGTATCCATCCCGACATGCACCAGAAGCTCGATGCCACTGTCTAAAAGCATACCAATAGCATGATTTGTCGGAAACAAAACAGTCACTTCACCATCTTCCGGCGCATAGAGCTTGCCTTCGCTTGGGATGATGCCAAGGCCATCTCCTAATAAGCCGGTAGAGAAGGCGGCATCTTTTAGCTGGTCTAAGGGAATTATCTCACCCTTAACCGGCGATAAGATCTCATATTCCGCTGATGGTGCGATTGTCTCATTAGTCGGATGATTATCACCCGTTTCAGTCTCAGATACAGATGCATCTTCCTCATCCATCTTGGGATTATAAGAGTAGAAGTAAGTAATTAAGAACCCTGCTCCGAAGGCGACTAGACAGGCTAAGATAAAGCCGATAAAACTAGCGTCAAAGCCACTTTTCGGATTAATAAAGCGTGGGATAGCAAAGATACCAGTTCCACCGTTAATATGGGCTCTCGTTTTAAACAGTCCCATAATCGCACCACCCATTGCGACTGCAACTGAGGTCGTATAGAACACTTTTTTCCTTGGTAAGGTGACCCCATATAAGGCTGGCTCAGTCACACCAAATAGTGAGGATAGGAAGGCTGGAAGAGCAATTTCTTTTAACTTTTTATTTTTCGTTTTTAACATGACACCTAAGGTCACGCCTGCCATAGCAAGTGGCGTTGTTGAACCCGATATCATGACAACATCATAGCCAAGCGTCGCTAAATTGTTTAAGGCAATCGGAATAAAGCCCCAATGCAAGCCAAACATGATAAACACCTGCCAAAAACCACCGATTAAAATCCCAGATAAGATTGGACTCAAATTATAGGATGCAGATAAGAGTTGACCTAAGAACAACCCTAACCAGGTTGTCAGTGGCCCAACAATTAGAAAAACAAGTGGCACCGTAATGATTAAGGTTAAAAAGGAGATAAAGAAACTACGGACAAGACGTGGAATCACCCGATTAAAGACCCCTTCTAACTTGGCCGCTAAATAAGTGCCCGCAATGATCGGCACGACACTGGAGGTGTAACTCATCAAAATAACGGGTATCCCTAAGAAAGTGACATAGACAGGGGATTCAATTACAGTACCACGAAATAAGGTAAATAAAGCATCTCCATTTGCCATGGTCGCTGTAATGGTGGGATAGACTAGGGCTGCCCCAATCGCCATCCCAATAAATGGTTTACCGCCAAATTTCTTAGAGCCCGTATAACCCAAGAATAATGGGAAGAAGTAGAAAAGGCCATCTCCAGTTGCACTTAAGATGATAAAGGTACCAGACGTCGGCTCTAGTAATTTAAAGGCTGATAATAAAGCGACAAGCCCTTTGATCATCCCTGCTGCCATCAAGACACTAATAACTGGTGTAAAGATACCTGATACAATATCGATAAAATTATTTAAAACACCTTTTGGTTTGTCTTCACTGGCCTCTGATGGTGCTGCATCTTGAATGCCTGCCATCACAACAAATTCCTTATAAACTTCTGAGACGTGGTTACCAATCACAACTTGATACTGGCCACCACTTTGGACGACTGTTACGACGCCAGATAGTTTTTTGATTACCTCCGTGTTTGCTTTCGACTCATCTTTTAGCCTAAAGCGCAGACGCGTCATGCAATGCGCTAACCCGCTAATATTTTCTTTCCCACCTATATTTTTCAAGATGGTTTCGTTTAAATTTTGGTACTCCGTCATACGGTTCCTCTTTAATCTAATGTCAATAAAAAAAGCAAGACCAAACAAAGCTGCTTCACATCAGCTTCATCAAGTCTTGCCTGCTTTACCAGTGACACCTTGTCTTATTTTTCAATTAATTTTTGGACATGCAGCGTCAGATATAACTGTTCATCATCAACCAACTCTTTTTTTAAGTATTTGCCAATTAATACGGTCGTTTCATAAGCGGCCGGATACTTATCAATCGCATATACGAGTAACGGATTCCCTTTATTTTTAACCTCTACTTTTTCTAATCGTTTAAAGAAAAACCTTAGATGTGTGACAAATCGTTCAAAGTCTAAACTTTCACCGTCGACCTCTATTTGATTATGCATCCGAATGATTTCAGTGATATCCTTAATCTTTCTAGTTAATTCATTAATATTTTCAACTTGACCATCGGTATTTAGCTCCGCATTAATAAAATGCATGGCGATATTGGCTGCTTCTGTCATATCAAGTGTCACATCAAATTTAGCATTAATTAGCTGAATCGCCATCTCACCGACTGAAAATTCTTTGCGGTAGAATTTCCTCACTTCCCAGAACAACTGATTTGTAAAGGTTAAGCCTTCCTTTTCTAAGCGAATCATATTAAAAATATGGTCAGTCAATGAAATATAGAGGGCATCACTCAGTTCATATGAAATTTCTGTTTTAGCGTACTTGATAATCTCATCTGCAAGTATGACATAAGCCATGGGAATATCTTGCAATAAGTCCATCAATCTCTCAGAGGATTTTTTTTGCAAGACAAAAACACGGTCAATTTTTGTCTCATCTGCTTCCTGACCAGGCTTTCTTTTATACCCGATACCCGTTCCGATCCAGATGTAGTCTTTTGTCCCTTTACCAACTAAAACGGAGTTGTTATTTAGTACCTTCCTAATTTCCACGCAACTATTCACCTCCTTACGAAAAAAAGGCCATACCTTAAAACGTACACGATATTATCCTGTACATTTCAAGGTATAGCCTGCATAATCAGTAACTACCCATTTAATTAACTTCATTTTACACTATTACCCACCTAATTGCAAGCGTTTTCTGTAATTTGTTGTACTAATTTAATATTTATAGTTTGTAAAGGTAACAGCTGATCATAGATAGTACTAAATTTCATAAAAAGTCATTTTTTAACAATCAGTTGAATGGCTTGCTCGATTTTTTCTGTTTGCGTGGCCTGATCTACTTCTGGATTTTCTAGGCACTGCTTCAAGTTTTCTGCAACGATGATCCCCATAATCCTGTCAACACTTGAGCGAACAGCACTGAGTTGTGTAATGACATCGACACACGTCTTCTCCTCTTCAATCATCTTTTGAATCCCACGAAGTTGACCTTCAGTCCGTTTCAAACGGTTTAAAACCTTTGTATCACAAGATGTTGTCATACGACATCGCCCTCCCAAGCTGACATACCCCCCATAACATTTGTCACATCATAGCCTTCTTGACTTAGAAACTCACAGGCATTTGCTGAGCGCACGCCTGCATGACAGATGACAAAATAAGGCTGACTTTTATCTAATTTCTCATAGTCCAGTACCAGACTACTTAAGGGCAAATTCTCACTTGACGCGATGTGCCCATCTTCAAACTCCTCTACTTCTCTGACGTCTAATACCGCTAAAGATGCTGTTTGTGTTAGTTGATAAAAATCATCACTGTAAATCGATTTATACATGGTTAATGTCCTCCGGTTTAATTGTATTGTATAGGGAAAATGCGCCATCTAAGTTCTGAACGCTAAATCCTGCTTGTTTTAAGATGCGTTCTGCTATGTAACTTCTAAGGCCACTATGACAAGTGACGATGTAGGAAATCGTTTTGTCCAACTCTGACAAACGTGACCGTAAGTCGTCTAAGGGAATGTTCACAAACGATTTGAACTGGCCATTTGTCTTTAATTCCGATTCATTTCTAACATCGAGTAACACTTTTCCTGTGGCTAATTCAGCATTTAAATCATACCACTGCACATGATCACTTAGGCCTTCTAGCAAATTCATGGCTGCATACCCAATCATGTTAACTGGATCTTTGGCTGAGCCAAATGGTGGGGCATAGGTTAACTCTAACTCTGGCAGATCAAAGATGGTTAGACCACCTTTGATGGCCGTCGCGATGATATCTATTCTTTTATCAATCCCTTTATTACCAACCGCTTGCGCGCCATAGATAACACCAGATTCTGGGTTGAAAATGAGTTTTAAGGTAATATCTGTTGCCCCTGGATAATAGCCGGCATGGTCTTTACCCGTCGTATGGACAACCTCAACTTGCAAGCCTGCTTGTTTAGCTGCTCGCTCACTTAGACCAGTAGATGCGACTGATAAATCAAATACCCTAACGATCGCTGTCCCGATACTACCTTTATTTTGTCGGGGTAACCCAGCGATCACATCTGCTACTTGACGGCCTTGTCTGTTAGCAGGAGACGCTAATGAAATTAAGGTGTCCGAATCCGTAACTTGCTGCTTAACGACGATGGCATCACCCACTGCATATATATCTTTGAGATTAGTTTGGTAATGCTCATCTACTAGAATACCGCCCCGAAACCCTAACTTTATCCCTGCTGCTTGGGCCAAAGGTGTTTCTGGCTGTATGCCAACTGATAGTATCGTAATATCAGAGTTAAGCGTCGTGCTATCCTCTAGGAGGATCGTTCTGCCCTTATCCTTAAAAGCCACTGCTGACTGAGAGGTTATCACGCGCACGCCTTGATGGACTAGTTCTTGCGTTACAAAAGCAGCCATTTCCTCGTCCATTGTAGGCAGTACATGTGACGCTTTTTCAACGATTGTGACGGCTAATCCTTTTTGCTTTAAGTTCTCAGCCATTTCAAGCCCAATAAAACCAGCACCGATAACCGTTACTTTTTCTGCCCCATTCTCGTTTATCTTAGCCATCAGCTTATCTAAGTCTGGTACATTTCTGAGGCTGAAAATATTATCAGCATCTTGCAAGCCAGCAATTTCTGGAATGAAAGGCTTGGCACCTGGTGAGAGTACAAGACTGTCATAGGACGCCTCAAAAATACCCTCTTGATTTTTGACTGTAACTGTTTTTTTCTCAGGATTGATCCGAATCACGTCATGAAGTGGTCGGACATCTAAGTTAAACCGTGTGCTTAAAGAGTCTGGTGTTTGCAAGATTAAAGCATCTCTTTGTGCGATTTCTCCTGAGACATAGTAAGGTAAGCCACAGTTGGCGAAAGAGACATAAGGGCCTTTATCAAACACAATGATTTCAGCATCCTCTTTTAAACGACGCAGGCGTGTCGCAGCAGACATACCACCTGCTACACCACCAATAATAATAATTTTTTCCATGATTAATTTCCTATCTAATGCTTTACTTGCCTTTTTTTGTTAAACCATGCCATTGACTCATGCCACCTCGGACATTGATTGCCTCAACACCTTTTTTAGATAGAATACGTGTTGCCTGCTTACTTCTCATACCTGACTGGCAAATGATATAGACAGGCTGGTCTTTCGTTGCCTGATAGCTATCAATCGTGTTTAATGGCACATTTCTTGCTTTAGCAATATGCCCACCTTGATATTCACTTGGTGTTCTAACATCTAGCAAAGTTATGTTACCTTTGGCTAACTCTGCTAATTCCATCGTCGTAACACTCGGATATTTTTTAAATAGTGACAGCATCTTATTCTCCTTTAATATACCTCTATGGGTATATTAAACACTATAAGAATACGCTTGTCAACTGTTTTAACTTTTATATCATAATCGATATATCTTGAGATACCCATACCAGATAGCTAATCGTGTCATCATAGGTTATTTATCCGTCTAACGGCATACAAAAAAAGCAAGTACTACGGTACTCACTTTTAAAGCTTGCTTGCACATCAGTCACTTTTGCAACATTAACCGATAGCGTTTGTATCTTCCTGTGTGATCATGAGATTCACTAGTTCAGTTTTATCAGGTTTTAGATAGATAATCTGAATTTTCACATCTGGGAATATTCCTTTAGTCGAATCAATAACTGGTTTTAATCCCTTAACCAAAGTCGGTTTTAAAGCAGCAGCATCGATAGCAACAGCTGGATCTTGCGCATAGGTATAAGTATAGACGATAGTATCCCCTTCACCTCTTGTGATTGTCATATCAGAATAAGTATCACCAAATTGTTTTTTCAACTGAGGAATTTGTGACTGAGCAGCTTCAATCATCAAATCAAATTGATTAGCTTTACCTGTTTTTTTAGCAGAAGATGATTCTGTTGTTTTCTTTTCTTCAGACGACTTAGACGATTTTTTGACAACTTCAGATTTTTCTGAACTAGATGATGATTTAGATGATTCTGTAGCTGCTTTACTACTACAAGCGGATAAACCGACCAGTAAAGTTGTAGCAAAAACGAGCATTAGCAATTTTTTCTTCATAAGTTCTCCCCTGTTTTAAATCCTAATTAAATCCCTATTGATATATAATTAATTATAACAAATTTATCGAAAATTACAACTAATTATAGACATTTACAAAAAGAACTTAGTCATTTCATGATACAAGCTTCCGCCACTTTTTTATCGCAAGACCATACTTCAAAATGATGATCAACGCTTACCTTTAAATAAATAGGGTCATTACCCCATACTTTATCCATAAAAAGGTGCCATATTTTTTACCTAGAAAACCACCAGTCATCATAATTAACATGTTTTGTAGTACAAATGGCACGCCGATAGCTGGAACCGGTATGGCAATCATACCAGATATAATGTTTAAAACTAAAAACATAGCGACTCTAGTGATCATCTTCGTCGCTATTTTACTGTCATTTTTTTCATGCAACTTCTCCTATGCGCCCTAAATTTGATTTATTCCCTATAGTTGCAAACTTTAAACTTCAATTTAGTTTACATTTAAATGTAGTATTATATTTTTTGAGAATAGACAAACTTTTATTCGTAAATGATGAGACTATTTTTAAAATGCCCTATAACACTTTGAATAGGTTTTATGGAAAAAGCAAAAAAAGCTGTCCTAAGACGAGCTCTTTACCCTTAATTACTAGCTTTACGTTTATGATTAATATCATATAAGCTAACAATGATAAGTAGCAAACCTAGTATCACTGCTAGGTAAGTTTTCTTCTCACCTGTTTTAGGCAAGAGTTTAACCTGTTTCTTTTCTTTAGCAAGAGCTTGACTAGAGGCAACTGAATGCGGCACTTCAGGTGATTTTTTTGTAGTTGCGGTTGCTTGGTTTGTTTCCTTAACTATCACTTTAGCTGTACTCGCAGCACCAGCATATGTGTAGGTTACTGTGTAGGTACCCACTTTGCTAGTATCTAGACCTTTAGGTGTATAAGTTAACGCCCCAGACTTGACAGCATCAGCAAATGTATAGGTCTCGTTATCTTTTATCAACTCGACGACATGCATTTCAGGATCCCATATCTCCCCTTGTATTAAAACAGCATCCTTTAATAATAACTTGTTTTTAGGGAGGATTGGGTCAGGTTGCTTTTTATAAATAAAGGTATGACTGGTTGGGTCAAGTTGATAGGCTAGGTCAACCTCTGGTGTCTCTTCTGAAAATGCATAACCTGATATTGCTTTAGCTTGAAGTTTTCTAGTTTCACCAAAACGTCCTACTTGAACATCTGGTGGAGAAATCACCGTACCTTTGTCATCGAGGTAGCGAATCGTCATCTGACCAGGTTTCAGATTTAGAAGATCTTGATGGTCCACTAATAATTGATCTCGATCTACTTGTGGTAAAGCTAGAATTGCCACAATAATCTGATCTTTTTCAGGTGATCCTTTGAGGGCACTGAGGGCAGGATCTTGTTTCAACTGCTCGATTGCCGTCAAAATTTTATCTACTGCGACTGTTGCTGATGACGTCCCATCTTGGTTAACTAATTGACCATTTTTAACCAGAAGTACATTCGTCTTAGTTGCTGGATTGATTAAGCCAGCAGTTGAGCCACGCAATCGATTTTTTGTTTCAGCATGAAAAATTTTAATTTGATAACCTTCTTTTAGTGGTAACTCTACTTTTTCTGGTTTGACATCCGTGCCTTCTATCATCTTTTCATAAATCTGTTTACCTGCTTCATCAAAGACTTGTATGGATGCATAAAGTTCGCCAGCATAATAAAGATGTGGTCGCTCCAAAAAGACATCAACAGTCATCTTTTGTCTTTGAAAATCGGTTTTCAAATAAGCAAAGTCATACTGTATCCCTTTAAAAGCAATTACTTCATCAAATAGTTGACTACCTGCTAGCTCCGTAAAGATTGCAGTTGTCTCGTTCTGCGCATCCCGTACATAGCCATAGTAATTGTTGATTATGTACCGTTTTGCCGTTTCCGGAAAGACCATCGTATAAATGCCATTTTTCAGATCTGGCACCAGCAAATCAGGTGACTCAATAACAACTTCTTTTACGATTTCTTGCCCATTTTTCAATTGTAATGTCTTACCTTTTAATTGGGCAAACTCATCAATCTTAAGGTGAATGCTCAATCCCCCACCTGGTAACTGCAAGCCTGCTATATCTTGATTTGTTACCAAATTAAATTGGGAATCTATCAATAATTTATCGCTCAAAAAGCTGACCGCAGCATCTAGATTTGATTTGGGCACAACATCGATCAAAGAAGCAACACCTGGATAGTCATTCCCTCGGTTTATCGTAGGCTGTCTTGAAGCAGTCAATGATAACCCCCATTTAGTAAAAACTGGGCTATAATCTTTTTTCGTTTGACTGCTATAATATAAAGTAAACAAATCAGGAAGTGACAAATTTTGAATCGCTGTGTCACCATTATTAATTGCTTCTCTATAGAAAACATTTAACTTGGTCCAATTCTCTTTCCCAACACTTTGTGTTAAATCTGTTAGTAAAATCAAACGTCGGCGTAAATCGACACCTGCATAGCCTTGTCCATTATTTACCAGCGCATCATATAAAGATGCTTCGACAGCCTGTTTCTTGTTGTAGTTATACAGCCATGATTTTTTATCTCCATCAGCTTTTCCTCTGTGCTCGTATGTGAATAGCACCGCTAAAAGATTGTTAGCTACTTCTCCAGTATACATGCCTTTATTCCCATAAGCTGGCTGGTAGGCATGACCCAGCTCATGTAAGGTCCCCCAATTCCATTTGGTCATCCACATATTGACGACTGTTGGCTCACCATTTGCCGAATAATTATCACTATAAAAGGCACCCACTCCGGAACCGACACCGCCATCTGCTTTCAGAAAAAAGCGATTTTCTGGCGTTTTATTAATCCCTTGCGACGCTGTCAATCCCATCAACCCATCATAATAGTTGATAATGCTGTCTTGATAGCTAATATAATCTGCTAAAGAGGTGAAATCTGATAATTTTTTTATCTTGTTTTTTTCAGCACTTGGTATGAGGAGTTGAAATTTATCACTTTTAATCAGGCCGAATGCTGCATTACTAGCATCCCATTCTGAAAAGAACGCCGTTTCACTCTTTTTTTGATCATAAATAGGTAGGCTAGTAGATGAGCCCTCAATCTCATACTCTATTGCTGCATTTTTTTCCCCATAAGGTGTATTGATAAAGGGGACAACACTAGATGTGGTTGTGACAGTCTGCCAATCATTTGTGACTGTAACACTCTTTTCTAATTTTCTATCATTTGCCAATAACCAAAGTGATAAGCTTTTATAGCCATCTGCATGACTTGATTTTCTAATCTTGATCGTCGCACCTGCGTTTAAGACCACACCTAAATCTTGACGATCATGGTACTTTGCACGTGACATCCCCGTCTTAAATACCCATGTGGGTTCTTCTAAACTCGTAATTTCTTGGGATTTAACTTCTGCTTGTACAGGTTGACCTGCAAAAAGTAGGCTAAAAAAAACGACGATCGGTGCTAAACTTATTTTTTTGTTCATAAAAATCCTCTTTCATTACCAACAATGTTATTATACTAACAATTTAATTATAATTCAAGTATTTTGACAGTTTAATTTTTATGCGCTGGAAATAATTAGACGACACCTTAACCTGCATTTTTCCTATTTTCAAAACCTAAAATTAATTTAGTCAGTTACGCATTGGTATATCATTACAAAATTTATTAGCAGCTATCAAATACATAAAAAAAACAAGCAGACTTGCTACTTGCTTCACTACTCATCTTATTAGTAACAGTCGTCGAACAGACGAAACATTATTGATAGTTAAGGCGGCTATATTTTCAGCTGAGGTTAATTAAAAAAAGGATTCGTGTCTTTTTCTTTACCAATCGTTGTTGCTTCCCGGTGTCCTGGAAAAACTCTGAATTGATCAGGTAATGTGAAAAGCTCTGTCTTGATCCCATTTAGCAGAACTTCTTTGTCTCCAAAAGGGAGATCAGTTATGCCGATACTACCACTGAATAGTGCATCTCCCGTGATGACAAAGTCATCAAATATAAAACTCATGCTACCGGGAGAATGACCAGGTGTCGGAACAACCTTGAAAGTCATATCCCCTAAGGTGTACCTTTGATACTTTTCAAATTCGTATTCAGCAGGTCGACAAATAACATCGGCAATCCCCTTATTTCTAGGTAGTCCAGATAAATTCAATACCGGATTTGTTAGCCAACTTTGTTCGATTGAACTGATATATACAGGCACCTTGTACTGTCTACGAACTGCTTCTAAGGCGCCTATGTGATCATGATGCGCATGTGTTAGTAAGATAGCTATCGGTTTTGCTTGTGTCCGACTGATTTCTGCTTTGATGACATCGGCATTATCTCCAGGATCAACGATTAACACCGCATGATCATTATAGATAAGATAACAGTTTTCTTTTAGAGGGCCTGTGATGATCTGTTTTACTTGTATCATAAAAAATCTCCTAACACGATTTAACTATCTTAAAACAGGCATATGCTATGACTAGCATGCCTGTTTTGCTAATTCATTATCTAACCTAAATATAGCTTAGTAAAGCGCTTAGACATGGCTAAGCGCTTGTATTCAACCTACTGAAAGTCACCGTTTCTTATCTAATGACTTCAACTTTGTAGCCATCAGGATCCGTAATAAAATAATAGGCTGGTGGCTCACCAGGTAAATTTTTCAAGTCAGTCACGTCGAATCCCGCTGCTTTATGGGTTTGATGTAATCCCTCAAGATCATCAGTAGAGATTGCGATATGACCGTAACCATTTCCTAACTCATAGCCTTCTGAATCATAGTTATAAGTTAACTCTAGTTCATAGTCATCTCCTGGTAGGGTTAAATAAACTAAAGTAAATTTATATTCAGGGAAATCTCTGCGACTACTTTCTTCAAAACCAAATGATTTGCTATAGAATTCAAGAGACGCAGCTAAATCTTTGACCCTTACACAGGTATGTGCCATTTTCATGTTTAAACTATCCTTTCATCGTGTACCAATTATTGTGATGTTTACTGTCATGAGATGACTTGATATCATCCTAAAATAGCAGACTGATTACTTGTAATAAATCACGTCAAGCGTAACCTTACGAAAATTCGTAAGTATAAGTTTATCTTATTCATATTTGGTTGTCAACTTATTGGTTTGTTGATGATATAAAGAGATACATTACGGAAAATCATGTCTTGAAGCTTAACTTTGAGGAAGTTATTCAGTATATTTAAAATACAGGCATGACGTATCTCAAGTCCTAAAAAAATAGCGCAAAATTTGTATTTAAAAGATATGTCATCATTTATTACGTTTATTATCTGTTTAAGTTTGAGAAAAGATGAATTTATTAGTATAATTAGATGTAAAGAGGTCTGATTTATGGGAAAATTCCTATTTGAAAGTATAAACTTACCCATTTTAACTAATAGATGAGAACAGGTGAGTCAATTCGGACAGCTATTACTTACATCTTATTGTTACTTTAAAAGGAGAAATCATGAATAATGAACGAGACGCATACATCAATGATGTATTGAATTCACCAGAAGAATTGAAGATAATAATGAAAGCTCATGTTGAAAATGATAATGATGATGAAAAGTATGGTGTCGTATCAATTGTCTTTATTTCCATAGATCATCAGTTAATCCATGACAAATTTTTAGAGCTAGTCACGACTAATGAGGATAATAGTTTTTATTTTCTCTATAGTTGTGACTTAAACACTAATTTATTAGCACTAGATCATTATCCGTCAATCCGAATTGATAAAGCTGATTTATCATAATGTATCGTTTAGTATTTACCGATTAAAACAATATGACGGATTACCTTTAAAATGACCTATAAAACATAAGAGAAGCTGTCCAAAGACAACTTCTCTTATGTTTAGAAAAGGCAAACTATGAGGCGTTTTCAGGGTTAAATAATATGTAGCTATCTCTCTCATTACTACGTAACTACATGCTTTATTTATTTGGTAATATAGTCAAATGTATCTCCAGATTTAACAAAGCTAACATCAAGCGCTTCTGTGATAGATGTTGGCAGATAATTGATAAGATAGGCCATACCTGGCTCTTCTAGATTAAAGTGACCCACGGAAAAGACGACTTTGGGTCTACCGAGTTGAGACGAGTCTATTATATATTCGCTCACAGTAAAATCTATAATCTCTAGTGCAATTAAGGCATCAATTTTCTCTTCCTCCATATCCATGATCAGACTTAAATCATACTCAAAACCTAATATATGAAAAGGAATTCTGATATGTCTAACGCGCGTTTCAGGATCACCAATGATTCTCAAACCATTTAGATTTAATTTCTCAATCAGGTGTTTAGCGATCTCATTAACAGAGTAGTCAGGGAGTTTAAAATTCAAGTGATCATCATACTTTTTGATGAGAAACTCATCCCAAGCTAAACTCTTCATAACACCATAAAATATACCATCTACGATATTGCCATCAACATTGAACCCCGAATGAATAAAATCGTGATTTCGCCAGACGACTATTTTATGTTCAGCCAATAATGCACTTTTTTTCTTATAAATTTCATTTTGTTCTAAAACACTACCAACATTACCACGATTCCAAAACATAGACTCATGACAAATGATTAGATTTGCGCCCTGCTCAATCGCTTGATGAATCACCGCTACAGAGGCAAAGCAAGTTACAACAATCCCAGTACACGCTATATTTTCGTCCCCAAATAAAACCTTATCTCTCGTCGTATGTTCATCAATTTTATTGCCATCTTGGTCAATACCTGTATAAAGTGCTTTTACTTGTGCAATAACATCTGATACTATCATTTTTTCTCTCCAGCTAATTTCTTTGTTCTTCAGTCAGCTTAATGACTGTCATCGCGATAAAACTGACAACAAATGAGACGACTACTGAAATGACTAAGAACAAATAGTTCATCTTTGAGCCACCGAAAAATGCGGCTAATCCATATACGCCACTTGATGGATTTAGGACATGTGCTTTTAAACCTAAAAATCCGACGATTAACCCAGCAATAAACCCACCAAGAATTTGTGCATACAATGCTTGTTTATATCTCGCAAATAAGCCATATAATAAAGGTTCACCAACACCACCAAGAAACCAAGTGAACAAATAGCTTATCGTTGTTGATTTTTTATCCCGATTTTTAAATTGGAACACACAAGCTACTGCTACACCCACACAAGTCCAACTACTGACAAGCATCGCTGGCATTAAAAAGCTATCAAACCCATTTTGAGCAAATGTCATAAATAAGAAGGCAATCAAAATTGTATGCATACCTGTCATGACTAATAAACTAAACGATGCAGCAACTACAGCTACACCTAGAGGACCAATCGTTGCATGCAACCAAATTAAGCCATTGCCAATATAAGTTCCTAAAAAGCCACCCAGTGGTCCTAAGACACCTAGTGCAAGTGGTAGCATAACGAGGAGTGTGCCAAAGGGGACACCAAAGGTTTTCAAGGTATTTGGCGTTATTCTTTTGAAAAATGATTCTACATAAGACATAACCCAAACAATTAAGACCATGGGAAGTACTGTTGATGTGTAATTTTGAAGAATAATAGGTAGGCCATAAACGCTAAATTTACCACCATCATGAATTAACTGGATTAAATAGGGATGAATCATAATCGTCCCTAAGAGTAAGCCCATTACTTCACTCGTACCAAATCTTTTTGCAGCCGTATAGCCAACAAATACTGGTAGGAAATAGAATCCAGCATCCCCAACAAATGTAAATAAATTGTATAAATCACTTGTTTTGCTAAACCAGCCAAGCAACTGCGGACCAAAAACTGCGGCTACCGTTTTTGAAAAACCAGCACATAAGAGAATGGGAATCAAAGGCGTCATACATGATGCGAGCGCGCCCATTACATTATCTAAAATCTGAGAAGGCCCTTTTTTTACTGACTTCTCTTTTTTCTCGTATGATGCTACTGACGCGTCATCACTTTTATTTTCTTTGACGATTTTTTTTGCTTCAAGATAGACTTCACTAACTTCTGGCCCAATGATGACTTGATACTGACCTCCTTTGTTGACAACACCTACTACTTCGGTTAGCTTTTTCAAGGCTACGTCATCAGCCTTTGTTACGTCTTTTAGAATAAATCGCAATCGAGTCATGCAGTGCGTGTAAGATACGATGTTACTCTCGCCACCTACATTGTCTATGATCTCTTTTGCTAATTTTGCGTAATTCATGTTCAAATCCTCCAATTTTTAGTTGCGATGAACATGGTCAAGCCAGCCGAACTGTCACCTTCCAATTAAAAAATAATAATCCTCCTTGATTAATTTGTGGTTAATCGAATCACATGTATCATCAGAAACAAGCGTTCTCCAGCAATCTCTTTTTTGTATTTATCAGATAAAACCGATACTATTTTTGTAACTAATTCCCCTTGTTTAGGGTATTCCTTAAAGAGTAACTTAAGCATGTTATCTTCTTTATGACTATTTAGTGCTTCATTTTGTATGATTCTCTGCAATAAATATCTTAAATGGAGTACAAATCTTGCATAGTCTAATGAATCTTCAATCAATGCTATGCCCTTAAATTCGTTTGTGATTAAGTGCATAACTGAATCAATCGTTCTGGTAATATTCACAGTCTCTTGCAAGTCCAAATTCATCTCAGAGTTAACAATATGTATGGCAATAAAATTCGCCTCATCACTTGGAATTTTGAGATCTAAATGCCTTGATAATAAGCTAACTGCACTTTTAGCCAAGCCATATTCTTCTGGATAAAGTGCTCGAACATTCCATAGCAAAGAACTATCAAACACAATCCCCATACTTATGCGTTCCAATAGGTTTGAGATATGATCTGTAAGTGTCACGTATATTTTATCGTTAATTTTTTTATTGGTATTTCTTTTAATATCATCAATCATCTTTTCAGATATCAAAATGATATCCTCAGGCGTGTTCATAATCACCTCTTGATACAACCCTATGGTTTCATTTGTTTCTAACCTAAAAATTTTTTCAACTTTAGCTTCTTCTACATATCTCCTGCTTTTTTCGAAAAAGCAATCCCTTTTCCCTTTATAATGATTTCTTCATTATTTTCTTCACAAATAATTGTATTGTTATTCAATACTCTTTTTATAATCATAGGGCTATACAACGCTTATTTGTACAACAGGGTACGTTCCAGCTGATTGTACCAGGTCAAGTCGTGCTTCTTTATATCTGCCACGCCTACTTATCAATACTAATTTTATATCTACAGAAAATTGATCATGCATCTTTACAGCCATTCCCTTTCCTAAAAAAACAAAAAAACCAATCTACTCAAGGTCCTCAAAAGACATTGGTAAATCGGTCATGCTTAGCCAAACTAATCACATTCCTTAATTACACCTTAATAATATCACAAGATTTTCTTAATGTCAACGCTTTCTTTTTAGAGAAATCCTTATGTTTTCAAATGAAATTGAGGTAAGACGATATTGGCAGATCCAAGTACTCGCTACACTATCAACGGCTAGCCGTAGTTTGACATGATTCTAGAAAATCTAATTATCTAGTCTACTGGATGGACTATAATTATAGTCCCTTAGGATGGGTCAATATTGTTTAGCAACGGACCTTTACAGTATTACGTATCTGCCCTCTCAAATTCCAAAACAAAAAAGCCAGTAAACATAGTGTTTAACTAGCTCTGTTTTATTAACCTACAGAACCTTCCATCAGATTTTTTAATCCCCTATGAATAGCAATAAGCTTTAAACATATATTTTATCATTTCATTTTTATTAAACAGAATGAATGATATTCAACTAAAATTAACTAAATGCCATTTAGTTTGGCATTAACTTTTTGAAGAGCTATTTCAGAAATTAATCTATCTTATTGATTCAATTAATATGTAACACCTGTTTTAAATCTTTTTATTTGTTAAACATTGAATATTTCTACCTTAACAGGAATAACATTAGAATTTAAAGGTACAATTATAATCTCTATTTTTTTTACCCTTTGAGATTGAACTTCATGTACTAATTCAACTCGATAAAATACACTTGTACTACTTGCCTTAATAAAATTTTTTACAACTTTTTCAACATGATTCATTATCGCTCTGTTTAGAGTTCGCGTTCCAGCAAAAAGATTAACTTGTTGATTAGTACCTCCTAAACATCTTGCTATTAAATGGCAAGAGTCATCCGTTTCTTTAATGCAAATAATTTCATTCCTTATTTTCTTTTTAACATTACTTTTTGTCCCTCCAATCGAAATATCTTGAAGTTTGATTATTTTTGATGATTCTTGATTCTTAACTTTCAAATTTCCTATATTACCAGTTTGAATAACATTTATATACTTTTGGTAATCAGTTAATTTTACATTATCAATTTGGTAATTAAGATTAGCATTTCCTATACTTCTAGTTATTTCTTGTTTAAAATCAAACATTTTCAATTCTCCTTTTATAATAATCATATACTAAAAATAAAAATTATCAATACATACAGTGTTTTTAATTCTAAAAACAGAATATACAGTTAAATATTATATATTTTTTAATTTTTAGTTTAAAAAGATTAGTCTGTTCTAGAATTGATAAAATAACATTTTAAATAAAATAAAGACCTCATAATTTTTGTATAGAAAAGTTTTACCATTTCACAAGCTAAAAATCAAAAAATATTATCACAAGTATGCTATAAATGAATGACTAAGAAACTCCCTGGGTAGAAATGAAGAGAAATTAAAATAATGGTACGTATATATAATATTGCCTCATGGATTCAGATACAGCCAATCAGTATTATTATAAAAATTTTGTGTTAAAACCTTAAAGCTACTTACAACATAAAAATATAAAAACAACTATAGATATTTACATACACATATCAGAAGAATGTAAGCTTGGCCAATTTTAAAAATTGATGCTTTTTCTTCTTCAGAGACAACCAAACCAATCGAAACAAAAAAAGCGTCAAGAAAACTGATTTAAAAACATTCCTGACACTCGATATTCGATTAAATCACTACCTCTTCCATTAGCTTTTTTATCTATCACTAAGTAGTAATAAGCATAAAACTCAGAAATTAATTTTCTTATTACTCTTATTTATTAATTCTAAAACATTTATCAATTTCAGTAACTAATGTATTTGATTTCATATTGATTTGATACACGGGATAGAGCTAGTTCTTTTTTATTCAATTACTTCAAGTAACAAAGTTTTCCATCCTTTGCGACAATCTCTATATCTTTGTCAAACACTTCTTCAAGAGGTGCTAATTGTAATTTTGTATCAACTGTTTGCTTGATAATTATTTTTTCAATATTTTCGTCAAGTAATTTATATTTCCAATTCATATTAAATAGACCTTGTACTTCACCTACCGCTCTTTCGAAACAATACTTTTTAATTCGGTGGTTAACTAAGTCTATTCCCTAATTTTTTGTTTGAATTTTATGACATAACTTTAATTTTAATAAGCTTTCATTTGATTGTTTCAAATAGCCATTGAACATCTAATAACACATCTCGGCATTAACAGCACATTTATTCAGTGAATACATCAACTTGTTTACCTCTTATAACAAAGAAACAAGAACTATTTGATAGCTAAGTAACATGCTCAACTCATTTATCTTCTCCAAATACGTCTTAAAATCTAGTTGCTCATTGTTTTGGAAAAAAGCATCAATCGTGATATTAACCTGTTGCAAGAGTTGTGTCACTTTTCCTTCTATAGCTTCTAAAGAATGTAACTGCCTGTTTCTCAGTTCCTCATTCTCTAATATATGAGAACTAAATTTACTTATTTTACCTACTCTCGTGTTTAATGAAAATATTTTCGACTTAAATTCTCTTTGTTCAAAATTCCCTATCTCAATGAGATTTTTATTCATAGACTCTAGCTTATCATTTACTTCAGACATATAGTATTGTCCAACAACCAAATAGACGACATTCATAACGTTCGAAACACCATCTGCAACTTGAAAACCTCTGCTTAATTATGATGGATCTACATTAATATAATTGGTTTGACCAGCAATACTTTTTCATTCGAATAAAAACCGCGAACAGCCCCCCTCCATCTCCTTTGATTTAGATAAGGTTTCACCACTTGGTATAACAACTCGATGTACCTCACCAATAGATTTTATTTCTTTTTTCGTAACGGTTTTAGCTACAATATCAGTTAGGGCAGATACCATATCTGTAATTCTCGCTAAAACATTTGAATCACACTAAAGAACAATTAAGAACGTTTTTTGAGTACTTAGAAAGCCACACAGAGGATTCAAGCAGAACTAGCACTAAAATTTTAACTTTTTTAAGAATTTTAGCCTTTACTGATATGAGAAAATCTGAGGTGCTTGCTTTGCAATGGAAAGATATTGATATTTTCAATCAAAATCTAACAATCGGTAAAACTCTTGCTATGAAAGAATATAACCAAATCATCATTCAGGAGCCAAAAACAATTAGTTCTCAAAGAAAAATTGCTCCTGGTACCAAAACTATTAAGTTTCTCGAACAATGGCGTTATAATCAAAAAAATGGTATTTTAAGCTTGGCTATAATACTTCTAAAGAATCACAATTTCTTTTTACTAATAAATTTAATGAATTATATTACCCACAAGCTACGAATGACTGGCTTTATAGCATCTTAGAAAAGTTTAATTTACCTAAAATTACTTTACATGGTTTTAGACATACTCACGCTAGTTTACTTTTTGAATCTGGTGCTAGTATCATAGAAGTACAGGAACGTCTAGGACATAAAGATATAAAAACAACCATGAATATTTATACTCATGTAACACCTGAAAAGGTAAGGGAAACTGGATAAAGATTCTCAAAATATGCTAATTTTTAGTAAATGGTACTTAAAATAGCATTTAACGATAATTTCAAACAAGAAAAAAGAGCCCAAAGCATTGATTTAACAATGTTTTGGAACTCTTTTTAATAATTAACGGCTCTTTGTCAAATTGTGTGGGAAATA